>JAJONP010000129.1 GCA_021323555.1 Gammaproteobacteria bacterium
TTTAATGTAAATGTGATTTTTTTTGAAGAATGGCCACAGTCTGTTAATGGATCATCTCGATTACAAACCGCAATGGCGCAATTGGAATAAATATGTTGTTTAGCCTTGCAATAATCTTCTAATGTTTCATGACGATCCATATGATCATGCGTGACATTCAGCACTGTCGCTACTTGAGGTGCTAATGAATAGACTGTTTCAAGCTGAAAACTCGATAATTCCAAGACAAAAAGCTCTGTATCTAGAGCAGAGAGTAAATCCAGTACGGGTATACCTAAATTACCCCCTACCTGCACTTTTATACCTGCCGCAGCTGCCATTTCACCCACTAATGTGGTCACTGTACTCTTTGCATTCGTTCCCGTAATGGCAATCACAGGGGCTGTAACGCTTAATGCAAATAATTCAATATCACCCATCACAGACACACCGCGTGCCACTTGACGTGCAATAGGAGGGGTTTTTAAAGAAATACCAGGGCTTATAATAATTTTATCTGCTTGATCGAGTACTGCATCGTCTAATTTCCCTAAAACGATAGGAGCATCGGGAAATAGTTTTTTAAATTCTGCTAATTGGGGTGGTGTTTCTCGTGTATCCATCATAATAAATGGAATATTTTTTTTAGCAAGATGGCACGCACACGATAAACCCGTGATACCTAATCCTATAATAATATTTAAGTTTTTTTTCTTCATAAAATTCTAACGCAATTTTAAGGTCGCTAAACCACACAACACCAATACAAAAGTAATAATCCAAAAACGCACTATCACTCGCGGCTCTGGCCAACCTTTCAATTCAAAGTGATGATGAATAGGTGCCATCTTAAAAATTCTTTTCCCTCTTAATTTAAACGATGCGACTTGTAAAATGACTGAAAGCGTTTCTACCACAAAAATGCCGCCCATGACAAATAATACTAATTCTTGCCTGACAATCACAGCGATCACCCCGAGCGCCGCACCCAATGCCAATGATCCCACATCCCCCATAAAAACGAGCGCTGGATAAGCATTAAACCAGAGGAACCCTAATCCTGCACCCACTAATGCTCCACAAAATACCGCAATTTCTCCTGTACCTGAAACGTAAGGAATCGCTAAATAATTCGCAAAGTGAAAATTACCCGATGCATAAGCAAATACACCCAACGCACCTGCCACCATCACAGCCGGTAAAATAGCTAAACCATCTAAACCATCTGTTAAATTAACCGCATTGCTTGAGCCAATAATAACAAAATAGGAAAAGATAATAAAAAACGAACCTAAAGGCCACATCAGATCTTTAAAAAAAGGAAAAACCAATTCTGTTTCAACAGGAAAACTCGCGGTGTAATATAAATAAGTCGCGGCAACGACTCCCAAAACAGATTGAAAGAAAAATTTGCGCCTTGCAGATAAACCCCGTGAATTTTTACGCGTTAATTTTAAATAATCATCCCATCCACCGATCAAACCAAAACCCAGCATCACCAATAGAACTAACCAGACATAACGATTCGATAAATCAACCCATAATAACGTACTCAATGTGACTGCAATTAAAATAAGCGAACCACCCATGGTCGGCGTACCTGTTTTTGATAAATGACTTTGAGGCCCATCATTACGCACCACCTGCCCCACTTTTAATTGAGTTAAGTAACGTATCATCGAAGGCCCAATCCATAACGCCATCACCAAGGCTGTTAACGCCGCCAGGATAGAACGTAAAGTCAGGTATTGAACCACATGAAAAACATGAAAATATCTTGATAAAAACTCACTTAACCAAACGAGCATTCAGTATCTCCTTCACTTTTTCTACATCACTAAATGGTATTCTTAAATCGCCAATTTGCTGATACGTTTCAGCCCCTTTCCCTGCAATCAACACACAGTCGCCTCGTTTTGCACATTGTATACTGCGAGCAATCGCTTGAAAACGATCATGCTCCACTATTATTTTTGTGGGATCCCTAAATCCACGCAGAATATCCGAGACTATTCCTTTTGGATCTTCTGTGCGCGGATTATCATCTGTCACAATCACATGGTCCGCATATCGCTCAGCAATCGCTGCCATCAATGGTCGTTTAGCGCGATCACGATCCCCCCCACAACCAAATACGCAATAAAGTTGCCCTTGGCAATGCGGTCTTAATGCCAATAATACTTTTTCTAATGAATCAGGCTTATGTGAATGATCGACTACGATCAAAGGTTGTTCTTGACCGCCCACTACTTGCATTCTACCCGGCACGGATGTGAGTTTTGCCACACATTTTAATATCGTAGAAAATGGTATTTTCAACAGCCCCAATACAGCAATGACCGCTAACATATTACTCAAATTAAACTGACCCATCAGTGGAATTTTTAATTCTCCTTCTCCCCAGGGTGTCACGACATGCGCTCGTATTTCATGCTCTAACTGAATATTCTCTGATCTCACAAAAGATATTGAATTCATTATTTTTGTTTTTTGCATCCCATACGCAATAATATTTTTTTTATTCGCAAAAGAAGCTATTAATGTTTGGCCAAAAGGATCATCACTATTAATCACGGCATATTCAGTCAATGGGCTATCAAATAATATTTTTTTTGCCGCGCCATACGCCTCCATCGTTCCATGGTAATCTAAATGATCATGCGTTAAGTTCGTAAAAACACCTATAAAAAAAGGAATATCTTTAACTCTTCCCTGGTCAAGACTATGTGATGACACTTCCATTGCAACATAATTCGTTTTTTTTGAGACACTCGAAAATATTTTTTGTAAAGTAATAGCATCAGGCGTTGTTAAGCTACTTGGCTGAATAGCACCATAAATACCGTTTCCGAGTGATCCAATTAATCCACACGGTAAATTTAGTTGTTGCAATACTTCTGCTATAAAATGCGTACAAGAAGTTTTCCCACTTGTTCCTGTCACACCGATTATTTTTAATTTATTGGCAGGATAAGAATAAAACCGAGCAGCAATTCCATTTATTTTATTTTTTAAATCAAATAATGAAATAATAGGCACGGAATTTTTATAATAAATTTCTATCGCATTAAAAGCTCCTTCCATCAAAACACAACAAGCACCTTTTTGAATTGCCTCATCAATAAATTTTCGCCCATCTAACTGCGTGCCTTGATAAGCAAAAAATAAATCGCCTGGTTTGACTTGTCGGCTATCTAAAGCCAAGCCTGTGACATAAATGATTTTTTTAGGTAAAACCTTCCCTATTCCATCATAGATACCGTCAAGAAGATCCGATAATTTCATCATGCTTTTTTCCAACTACTCATATCATCAGGTGGAATATTTAAAATATGTAAGGTTGCTTCCATAATTCTTTTAAAAATAGGCGCTGACACTAATCCACCAAAATAATTTTTGCCCTGTGGATCACGCACAATCACTGTTACAACAAACCGTGGATCACTGACAGGTGCAATACCTACGAAAGAAGAAACATACCGATGTTTTTCATAACCATGCACGCCCGCTATTTTTGCAGTGCCTGTTTTACCTGCTACACGGAACCCTGGAATTTGAGCAGGTTGCCCTGTGCTACGTTCTTCTTTCCCTGTCTTTCTGGAAACAACTGCTTCCAATAATCCTAACATCTGATCAGCCAATTTCCCGCTAATAACGCGCTCGCCTACAGGTGGCTTTTCAACTCGCAATAACGACAACGGAATTTTTACCCCGTGATTCGCAAAAATCATATAGGCTTGTGTCAATTGTAATGCCGTTACAGACATCCCATACCCAAACGATAAAGTCGCCAATGCAAAAGGGTCCCAATACACACGACGTATCAACTCACCAGAACGTTCACCCGGAAATCCCACGCCTGTCATTTCTCCAAAACCGACTTCATGTAGCAAATTCCATAATTGACGAGGCGGCAATGATAAAACAATTTTAGTCACGCCCACATTACTAGACAATTGCAAAACCTGCGTCACCGTTAACTGACCATTATTATGCTCATCGCGCACGATATTATGTCCTACCCTAAACCAGCCTGGATAGGTATCAACGATTGTGTTTGGCGTATATTTCCCGCTATCCAATGCACTCGCTATGCTAAATGCTTTAATCGTTGAGCCTGGCTCAAACGTATCAGTCACTGCCCGATTACGAAGCGAACCCCCTTCTCTACCCGTTAATTTATTTGGATTAAAAGAAGGCTGATTGACCATCGCTAAAATTTCCCCTGTTTTTATGTCAGCAATGATGGCCGTTCCTGATTCGGCAAGATTATCTTTGATCCCAGCCCATAATTCGCGATACGCTATATATTGAAGACGTCGATTAATGCTGAGTGCTAAATCATGCCCTGGTTTTTGTTCTTCTATAGTACGTATTTTTGAAATACTACGCCCTAATCGATCTTTGACAACCAATGCCTTCCCGGGCGTACCCGTCAGCCACTGATTATAAGCCAGCTCTAACCCTTCTTGCCCTCGGTCATCCACATTTGTAAAGCCTACAATATGTGCTGCTACTTCTGCTTCAGGATAGTAACGCTTAAAGCTTTGCTGCAAATAAATACCTGGAATTGCTAATAATTTAATTTTATTCGCTATATCAGGCGGTACATCTCGTTTTAGATAAACAAACTGTTGATGACGATTCTGAGAATGCTTTAATAAAATATCAATCGTGGTTGGTTTCAAGCGAAGCGCTACGCTTAATGCCTTAATAGATTTTGAATCTTTCAGAAATTCAGATGGATTCATCCAAACAGAATAAACAGATGTACTAATTGCTAAAGGATAACCATTACGATCCGTCATCATGCCACGAAATGCAGGCGTAGTAATAGTACGTAATACCCGCGCATCCCCTTGCATTTGCAGAAAATGTTTTTTCAATACTGTCAAATCGACCGCGCGTAAAACCAATGCCAACACGATCAAAAGAATTAGACTGAGTAATAAATAAAAACGCCAGGCGATATAGCTGGCGCGTAATAGTTGTTTCACTGTTTTTATCCACTCCTCTATTCAACAAACATCAAGCTGATTTGTGCTGAATAGCTATTGCCCATCCACCATAATGACTGCCTTAGCTTCAGGAACAACCATATCTAAATTTTTCTCAGCCATATTTTGAATATGCGCTTGCATCATTAAGGTGCTTTTTTCAAGTAACAATTGCCCTTGCTGGATACGCAATTGATCATGCTCCACTAAAGATTGCTGTATTCTCGCATTCAAACCCCGCACTGAATTAGTCATATAAATCAAACTCAACGCCGAAAATAAGACAGAAAAAATAAGCGCAAATAATGGAAATTCAAGATGGGCCCAAAAAACAGAGACTACCCAACCACGTGACAATACCCCTTGATTATATAATCGTGCTGCTGCATTCATGATAATTTCTCCCCTATTCGTAAAATCGCGCTCCCTGCACGAGGATTCCTTGACCTTTCTCCCAAGCTAGGCTTAACCCGACCTAACCGCTTAAATTTAGATTGAATAGCAGTATGCTTTATAGGTAATTTTGCCGGAAAATTATCTGTTCGCTCTTGCTGTAACATAAACTGTTTTACTATACGATCTTCTAATGAATGAAAACTAATAACTAACAAGCGACCCCCTCCTCGTAATGCATTTAAGCTTTGTGCCAGCCCTTCATGCAGTTCATCTAATTCATGATTAATAGCAATCCGTATTGCTTGAAAACTCCGTGTAGCAGGATG
>JAJONP010000018.1 GCA_021323555.1 Gammaproteobacteria bacterium
TTTAATTGGGGGAATTGTGTCGATCTTAATAATAGATTTTAATAAAATTGTCACTCAATTCGTGGGGATAACTCAGCTCGCAATGACGGTGCGGGGATTGCATGCCTCTTCAAAAATATAAGACTGATTTTTTATTTACCGAAAACCTAAAATCCCAGTGCGATTGCTCTGACATTACATTAGTGCGCGAAGGCGGGAACCTATTTTACCTTGGCTAAACTGACCTTAGGAAAATAATTTCCATTGACTAACGCAGGGTTAGTTGCACATCAAAATAGGTTGCCGCCTTCGCGGGAATGGCACATTTAAATGAATACTTCAAAATAATTTTAAATTACGCTTTTACAAACAAAGTAACTTTTATTTTATCGTCCTGCTAATTTTCTTTATAATTTGATTGAAGCTTTCTATTATTGAATATTTTGCAAATTCACGAATGCTGTTTGTTCTTCATATTAATACAAATAACCGTTATTATCTGAAAGAGTAATAAGAGGATTATTTAAACCTAAATTTTTTGTGAGATTAATAGGTATTATTGATTGCTTTTAGTTTCATAAGAAAATACTATACCTTTCGAAAAAGTCGTACTGCTAAGAATTATTTGAAATTATTTTTATTAGCATGCGTGATAGATATTACAAACAAATTATAGGAGTCATTATAAATGCTTAGACAGGAAACAAAAGAAGAAAAAAACAGCTTGGGAGAAGTTGCTAATTATTATCTAGATAAAAATCATTTACCGACACGTACTTATGAGATGTATAAGCAAGCAATCATGTTGTCAGTTGCGATATCGGGAGCGGGACTGTATATCGTGATCGCTGATAATTATGCTAATCGAATAAGAGGATTATATGGCGATGATACGTTTGCACCCATTCATTATATTTTAGGGAATTGTCTGGGCAGTTTAGTTGTTCTCTATAATTCAACTGATATTTTTCTCACTGCTCGAGATAATGAAGTAGTACCTTCTGAATTATCTGATGTATTGGACAATCCCTTTTCTTCCGAATGGGCAAGGCGGACTCGCGATGCAGTCATTGTATTTTTTTCTGCTCTTTCTTCTGTGCCGCTTTCTATGATTAGTATTAATTATCCTGCCCAATGGATGTCCCCTGAACTCATTTATACACAAGCCGTGGTGACTGAAATAGATAATACATTGCTGCATTTCCTCCCTATTTACCTGGCATTACAGAACCCTTTTTTTCGTTTGCCAGTATTACCATTTGAGTTAATGTACCGCTATTGTTGTTATCAACAGAGCCAAGAAGAACAAAATAGGATTGACAGCAATCAAGTATACTCTTTTCTTAAACAGAGGCTGATTGCTCAATTAGATGCCGCGCAAAAACAAATTATATTCCAGCATGTTGTTTTTAAACGTGGGCAGGTGGGACCTAGCATTTATCTACCTCCTCAGTTAGAAGCTGTTATTCGAGGTGAAGCAGACGAAGATGTAGAAAACATGGAATCTAATAGAAGCAGCACTGCCTCTACATTACAAAAATTAACAACGATTATGGCCTATGCCAAACCGCATGATCCATCCAAAGAAGAGATAACAACAGAAACTTGCTCACTCTTGCCTCCTTTTCTGTATGGAGCGGGCGCACTTTTAGTGACCCTAAGTGCTATTGGTTATTTGGCTGAACCTATAAATGCAGTGACAAGATGGACAGGCAGTAAAGAAGAAGGGTGGCTTTTAAGTTTTGCTCCCGTGTATTTTTTCACGATATTGCTGATTTATTTTGGCGGCAATTCCATGCAAGGAACTTATCATTATCTGACATCGTGGGGAGATGATGATGTAAAAATGCCACTCGAATTTAAATTATATTCGAGAACAGCTTTGCTATCTATGCTGGCAACCTTTTATTTGAGCATATTCTCTTATGCGGGTGCAAGTGAGATGATTTATACTAATTTCTCAGATAAACAATATGATGACTTCCGCCCCATTTTCCTGTTTTTTGCAAAAGCGGGCATTACATTTTTAACATTCACAGCGATGACTGATTTTGTGCGTCTCATTCTGGGCAAATTTGCGCTTCATTGCGGGAATGATAAAGAAAAGATGATGATTCAACTCAATACGATGATTAACCAAATGAAAGCGGTAGGGATTCCTTTGATGAATGGAGAAAAATTAATAACTTCATTAGAGCAATTAAATGATAATCAACTTTCCCAGTTTGGTATTAATCAAAAAATGTTTTGGGATGCGAGAAATCAATTAATAATTATTAATGATAGACGATCACCCAATCATAGGCGATTATCTGATTTTTCAAGAGAGCATACGCCTTTGGTGCAAAGAGAAGCTGCTACTCCGATCACCCCCGCGGGCGGGCGCTCATCCTATTGTGGATGTCTTTCTCGGTTATTTAACCGTTTCTCAAGGAGTAAAGATAATCCTGCTGAAAGACCTTTACGGTATGGTAGCGATGGCACTACTCGGGTTCGTGCGGTTAGTTTTAAAAGCCAATAATCCTTAAAATAAAAGATCCATTTGCAATTTTTTACTATTGTGCGGTATCATACTTTGTTAAAGTAAAACCGCACAAAAAAAATTTAATTAATACATTTTTTATTCGTTCAGGGAAGAACATTTTTTTGGAGCCCTGAACGATGGATGATGATCGGTCGAGTCAGTTTACTTGCTGTTTAATTGGCGGTACTAATCTGCTTATTCAATCTGCAGAGATACTGCTCTCTCAACATCATTCTATTTTATTAATAGTATCATCTGATCCAGAAGTACAAGCATGGGCAGATGAGAATAATATTTCCCATACGAAACTTTTATCTGCCTTGGCTGCGTTAAAGTTTGATTATCTCTTCAGTATTGTCAATGAAACTATTTTATCTAAAGAAATTATTAACTTATCTACCCAATTTGCAATTAATTATCATGATTCGCTGCTGCCCAAGTATGCAGGCGTATATGCAACTTCTTGGGCTTTATTAAATGGAGAAACACAACACGGTGTGACATGGCATGTGATCAATTCAGATGTTGATGCGGGTGATGTTCTTAAACAATCATCCGTAACAATAGACGAAAATGACACTGCTGTTAGCCTGAATGTAAAATGTTATCAAGCAGCTCTTACCTCTTTTTCTGAGTTAATCAATGAACTACAAAACGGCACTTATAAAAAAACGGAACAAGATTTATCTCAACGTTCGTATTATGGATTATACAAAAAACCTAGTAATACTTGGATTTCATGGCAATCTTCTGCTGAAGAAATAATGGGTTTATGTAGAGCATTAGACTTCGGTCATTACATTAATAAATTGGCTTCCCCTAAATTTATTTTAGGAAAAGAACTTTTTTCTATTCAGCAAATGACTTTATTAAAAACACCTTCCACAACGCAACCTGGCACAATCGTGAGTATTCACAGCAATGGAATAGAAGTAAGCACAAAAACCTATCACTTATTAATATCAAAAGCCTGTTCTACTAGACGAGACGTTAGCCTCCAGCAATATTGCCAAGATAAAAAAATACGCGTAGGAGAATGTCTGTTATCGCCTTCTTTAACCCAATCTCAACAATTTGACGAGTTTTATAGAAAAATTGCTAAATACGAGTCATTTTGGGTCACCGAACTTCAAAAAATAATGTATGCCAATTTCCCTTTCTTCATAGAAAAAAATAATTTTATTAAAAGCAAAAAATTTACTCTTATTAATACATTTTATTTTTCGCCAAGTCTTTTTTGGGATAAAAATAACATTTCGCACATTTTATTAACGGCTTGGTTTATTTATCTGGCTCGAATTAATCAGCAGAATTCTATAGGCATTTCTTTGAGTCATACAACTTTATTTAGAAATACAGATTCCTATTACCCTGTTGCTTCAAACACGATACCGTTTTCTGTCGTGTTTAATGAAAATCTCAATTTCTTTGAGATGTTAAGATGTATTGAGAAAAAGATGGCTTTGCTTAATAGAAATATGACTTATATTAATGACTTAAATTCACGATTGCCTGAATTTAGAAAAATGCCATCCTCTCCTATTATTGCTCTACTCTCGGATGAGAATAAAAATTTTGATTTCTCAAAAATATCAGAACCTATTATTTTTCTTATTAATGAAAAGAAACATTCCGCGCAAATTCTTTTGAGAGAAGATCAACAGAACCTTTATTTACAATATGCGCTGGATCGTGTGCCTGACCATTTGAAAACCTTGCTGAATGCGGTAGAAGAAAACGCTGAACAATCTATCTCTACTCTCCCTATTTTACCTCCCAGTGAAATGAAGAAAATGACAGTAGAATGGAACAACACAATCACAAATTACCCTCGGGATAAAACGGTTTATCAACTTTTTGAAGAGCAAGTTGAAAAGACACCAGATCAGATAGCAGTCATTTTTGGAAAAAAACAAGTTACGTATAATGAACTTAATCAAAGAGCTAACCAACTTGCTCATCATTTAAAAAAACAGAAAATAACAATAGAAATGCCTGTTGGCATTTTCTTAGAAAGAAGTATTGATTTTATTGTCTCTGCATTAGCTATCATCAAAGCAGGTGGCGCTTATGTGCCGTTTGACCCTGCTTATCCCGATGACAGAATTTGTTACATGTTACGAGATTGCAATATTAAAATGTTATTGTCTTGCAAAAAATACCAAACACGTATTAAAAAAATTCTACCTTCATTGCAAGCCTTGATTAATTTAGATGAAGATCAGTCTCTTTTCGAAAAAGAGCCGACTCATAATTTAGAGCAACTTACTTATGCCAATCATTTAATCTATATTATGTATACCTCTGGTTCTACAGGCCAACCTAAAGGAATCGAAATTGTTCACAGAGGTGTCGTTCGTCTGGTTAAAAGCACGAATTATATTAATATTAAACCATCTGATTGTGTTGCACATATATCAAATCTTGCTTTTGATGCGTCTACATTTGAAATTTGGGGAGCTTTATTAAATGGAGCAAGATTAATTATTATTAAGAATGAAATTTTATTCTCCCCTAATTTATTTAAAAAGAAATTGTCTTCTTATCAAGTCAATACACTCTGTATAACGCCAGCGTTATTTAATCAACTCATTGAGATAGCGCCAAGCTTTACTGATGGGCTTAACACTTTGTTTTTTGGGGGCGATCAATTATCACTATTCAATATTAAAAAGATACTCGACAGAAAAGATTGCCCTATTAGAATTATTAATGGTTATGGGTCAGCTGAAAATACCACCTGTACAACTTATTATGAGATACCAAGAGACTCCCAATTAACATCTTCTATTCCGATAGGGACACCAATTGCTAATACGCTGACCTATGTATGTGATGGCCGTGGCCAGCTACTGCCCATTGGAGCAGTGGGAGAACTCTATGTTGGCGGTGATGGGCTCGCGCGAGGGTATTTTAATAAATCTAAATTAACCGCTCAAAAATTTATTTCTAATCCATTTGATAATAAAATAAGTCCTATGCTTTATAAAACAGGAGATAGGGTAAGATGGCTACCTGATGGAAATTTAGAATATATAGGTCGCATAGATAACCAAATAAAAATTAGAGGGTTTCGTGTAGAATTAGAAGAAGTTGAAAAAGCTATAAATACCCACCCAACGGTTTCTAAGGCAGTTGTTTCATTTGAAAAAATAGAAGATGCACGAAAGACACTTATTGCTTTTGTTATT
The DNA here is from genome assembly GCA_021323555.1 of Gammaproteobacteria bacterium. Next base: position 5,695 of record JAJONP010000018.1, read on the forward strand.
AATCATAAACACGCTGTATTAAATAAAAAACCTATAGATTCTTCTCAACTGCGAGATTTTCTGAAGAAGAAGCTCCCTAATTATATGATTCCATCCACAGTGTATAGTGTTGATCATTTCCCGTTGACAGAAAATGGCAAAATAGATAGAAAAAAACTTCTCGAACAGATTAGAGATAAAGAAGTACTACCTCTAGCAGATAATTTTATTTTTTCTGTCCCAACAAATACAATTCAATCACAGCTATTAGCCATTTGGCATAAATTATTTAAGCTAGAAAAAATTAGCATTCATGACAATTTCTTTGACTTGGGTGGCGACTCTATTTTAGCTATTCAAGCATGCGCAAAGGCACAAAGCTTAGACATACCCTTAACCCCAAAGCATATCTTTCAAGATCAAACGATTGCCAAAATAGCTTCTAATATAGAATTTGTTAAAAAGAAATCGCAAAAAAAACCAATCTTATCAAATAATGTTCCTTTGATACCTATACAGGCCTGGTTTTTCAATTTACGATTAGAAAAAAAAGAACAATTTAGTCAGGCTTGCCTGGTCAAAATGGAGGGAGAAATAAATAGCCTGCATTTGGAAAATTGCTTGAACGCATTATTACGAAAATATGATGCTTTCCGTCTCTATTATAAAAAGACAGATGGTCGTTGGACGCAATTTTATTCGATTGAAGCAACACCGTTAATATTAGAAAATCGAGATCTTTCGTCTTGCGCTGAGTCTCGAATTCAATTTGCCATTAAGGAAATGGCCTATCAATCTCAAGAAAATTTTGATTTAGAAAAAGGAGCTTTGTTTCATGCGACCCTCATTAAAACATCTCATAAAAATTCTACTTACCTTTTATTAGTAGCGCATCATCTGATTATAGATGGTGTTTCCTGGCGTCTTTTGTTAAATAACCTGGAGAAATTATATCAGGGTGACATTTCTCTGATGAATAATGCCCACTTGCTTGAAGCCTCAACCTTTCATCGCTGGGCAAAAAAAATAAATCAATACGCTAAAACCTCTTTGCCTATGACATCTGAAAAATATTGGGACCATATTTGTAAGAAGACATTTCATCTTGCCTGTGATTATGAGAAAGGTAATAATTCAGAGGCAAGCAGCGCAACGGAAGAATTCTCCTTATCCATAGAGGAAACAAATGCCTTTATTCAAATAGTCACAAAGAAAACTCATTTTAAAACAGATGAATTATTGCTGGGTACGCTTGTGAATGTGTTAGCAACATGGTGCCAATCAAAAGGCGTTCTAATTGATTTAGAAAGACATGGCCGTGAAAGTACTATTTCTAATAGAATGGATCTGTCTAACACGATAGGTTGGTTTACTAGTTTATTTCCTATGTATTTTACTCACAATAAAAAATATTCTCTGATAGCAATAATAGAGTCAGTCCATAAGCAATTGAAAAAAATAGAACGTAATGGCATTGATTATGGTGTATTACGCTACCTTCGATCTCATGGAGAAAGATTACATTGCACGCCGCCAGTCAGTTTTAATTATTGGGGACAGTTTGACTCCATTTTCGAAAAAAATAAACTTTTTCAATTTGAATATTTACGTTTAATCTCTCACCCTAACAATTTACGTACTCATTTAATGAATGTTGATATAGGCATTAGTCATGGTAAGTTATTAATTCATTGGAGTTATAGTAAAAATTTTCACAAAAAATTAACTATCCAAAAACTGATGAAATACTATGTTGGGCTATTACAAGCTTTAATAAAAGAATGTTCGCTTAAACAAAAAATAGCGCCTCCAAAAAATAAAACATTTATTCCTGATTTGCCACAAAGAACTCCTAATACTCTTACTTCTTTAACAGCCATACAAAAGGGACTTTTATTTCATACCATTAATAAAGCAGGCTGCGAAGCCTATACAGTTCAGGTAGTATGTGAACTCAAGAAGACTATTCATACGGATTTACTGCGAAAATCATTGGATTTGCTTATTGAGAGACATTCGATGTTAAGGAGCTATTTTAAATGGAAAGGAATAGAGCCTCAGCGACATATTCAAGAGGTTGTGAAATTACCTTGGCGCGAATATGATTGGCAAGAAGTTTCAAAAGAAAATCAGCTTTCTTCACGTTTGGATCATTTCTTAAAAATAGATCGTCAAGCCAATTTTTGTTTAAAGACACCTCCTTTGATTCGAGCCACTTTAATTAAATTAGCTGATAAAAAATATACTTTTATTTTGAGCCTGCATCATATACTCCTAGATGGTTGGTCAATGGCTGTTTTAATGACAGAATTAGGCCAAATTTACCAGGCATTGCAGGCATCGCAAAGTTTGAATTTGCCGAAACCTGTGAGCTTTAAGTGTTATATGGATTGGCTTAATCAACAAGATTCATCAAAAGCGAAATATATTTGGAAAAAATATTTATCTGGATTTAACACGGCAACAGACTCTATTATTGTAAATAGAAATAATGCAAGTCAATTAATAGATTATTCGACTAAAACCCTGGCCTTCCCAAAAAATATCAATGAAAAAATTAAACAGTTTTGCAATGCATATAAATTCACATTAAGTACTTTCATGCAAGGAATATGGGCTTTATTATTAAGTCGTTATAGTCAATCGGATGATATCGTCTTTGGCATGACTGTTTCAATCCGTCCGCCTGAAGTTGCACAGTCTGATAAAATCATTGGCTCTCTTATTAATACCATTCCATTACGGGTTAAAATTGAAAATAGTTTCTCTGTCATTGAGTATTTAAAAGCGATTCAATCAAATTTTTGGGAATTAATAGATTATGCCTATACACCTCTTTCTGATATTAAGTCTTTAAGTGAAATAGAAGCAGGGAGTGACTTGTTTGAAACTCTTCTAGTAGTAGAGAACTATCCTACCCATGTTATTCCTGGATTAAATATTAAATTTGAAAATATTAAAATATTTGACCCGACTCATTATCCTTTATCTTTAGCCGTTACATCAAATACACAACTTAAAATAAAATTTAGCTATGATAAAAACCGTGTGCTAGAAAATAAAATAAAGTCTCTTGTGGAACATTTTCGTATCCTTGTGTTAGAAGCTATCGAAAAGCCTTATAGTCTGGTTTCTGAGCTCGAATTGATTTCAAAAAAAGAAAGAAAATTATTTATTCATCAGTGGAATAACACATGTTCTCATTATAATAAAAATAAAACAGTACACCAATTATTTGAAGAACAAGTTAATAAAACTCCTGACAATATAGCAATATCCTTTGAAAACGAATCTTTAAGTTATCAAAAGCTAAATGAGAAGGCGAACCAAGTAGCTCATTACTTACGTAAAAATGGAGTGAAACCTGAAACAATTGTTGCGCTTGGTGTGCAACGAGGGCTGGAGATGGTGATTGGAATGTTGGGTATTTTAAAGGCGGGTGCAGCGTACCTCCCTATTGATCCCTCCTACCCTAAAGCACGTATTCAGTATATGTTAGAAGATAGTCAGGTAAAGTTTATTCTCACACAATTAAAGATAATGACAGAACTGCAAAGTGTTATTCCTTCTTCAATTAAACTAATACCTTTAGATAATCAACAAATATTATTTAAAACAGAAAATAAATATAACCCTTCTTGTGTATCTCGTGCCCATCATTTGGTTCATGTTATTTATACATCTGGCTCTACGGGAAAACCTAAAGGCGTACTTATTGAGCATCATGCTGTTATTAATACCTTAGAAAGTGTTAATAAAAAAATCCGCCTAAAACCTAAAAATAAGTGGCTTGCAATTACTTCTATTTCATTTGATACTTCAGGCTTGGAAATTTATTTGCCTCTATTGGCGGGTGCTCAATGTGTTGTGGCAAGTTCAGATGTCACCACTGATGGGAAAAAATTAAAAAAAATTCTGGATGATGAAAAAATCTCTTTTTTACAAGCAACCCCAATGACTTTTAAAATGTTACTAGAAGCAGAGTGGCATAATAAAAACAATACAAAAATTTTATGTGCAGGTGAACCGTTAACCAAAAATCTCAGTGAAAAATTATTAGCAAGAACAAAATCTTTTTGGAATGGGTATGGGCCAACTGAAACGACTATTCTATCAACAATGCAACTTGTTTCCTATAAAAATAAGCTCTCTTCGATCTTACCTATCGGTCGGCCTATTGCGAATACACAAGTGTATGTTTTAAATAAGTATTTAAAAATGAGCCCTGTCGGGGTAATAGGAGAACTTTTTATTGGTGGAGTCGGACTTTCGAGAGGGTATTTAAATCAACCTATGCTGACAAATGAAAAATTTATACCAAACCCTTTTGATCCCAAAAAGAAAAGTCGATTATATAAGACAGGTGATTTAGTGCGGTGGTTGCCAGACGGCAGGCTTGAATACATTGGACGTAATGACGAACAAATAAAAATTAGAGGTTTTCGTGTTGAATTAGGTGAGATTCAAACACATATAGAGAAGTATTCTTTTGTTAAGCAAGCCATTGTGGTTGGGTATTACCCGATCCCAAATAAAACAAGTTTAGCCGCTTTCATTATCACAAATGATAAAAACAATTTTGATACTGAGCAATTACGTCTCTATTTAAAAAAGTTTTTACCTCATTATATGATTCCTTCTACTCTGGTAGTCGTAGATGAGTTTCCTTTAAGTCCGAATAAAAAAATTGATAAAAACGCGCTGGTTCAACTTGCCAAGGTTCATTCAACCGTTAGAATGGATAAAACTAAGATTAATCCGCCTATAACTGCTGAAGAAAGGGCTATTGCTAAAATATGGTCGGAAGTACTTTCTATCTCATATAATTCCATCAATAGAAACGATAATTTTTTTGACTTGGGCGGAGATTCGCTTACGGCTTTGCAAGTATTTTGTCAAATATGCAGTAAATTTTATCTTGAGCTAGAACTACAACTATTGATTGAAAACCCTACTGTCATGGCACTGGCAGAAAAAATTAAATTTTTTTCTATGGAAAATGCTTCATTGGTTGCTGCTACACGCAAAGAAACAGATAATCTATTGAAATCTTGTTTAATTCCCTTAAAACCAAGCGGGCATAAACCCCCTCTTTTTCTTATTCATCCTGTGGGAGGCACAGTATTTTGGTACGTTTCTTTAACTAAATATTTTGATCCTGACAGACCTCTTTATGGTATCCAAGATCCTGGAATCGTACTAGATCATGCTCCTTTTACTGATATAGAAGAAATGGCGAAAAATTATATTAAAGTCATGCGTTCAGTACAGCCCAAAGGTCCTTATTTTATTGGCGGCGCCTCGGCTGGTTCCAATATTAGCGTAGAAATAACCCATCAACTGATGTTAATGGGAGAAGAAGTTGCATTTATCGCTTTATTAGATGGATGGGCTTATTATCCGACTACGCTTGAAAATCGTGAATTGTTTGAAGGTATTATGTTAAGACAATACAATATGATGCATGAAAAATTTGTTGATAAAGGTATTGCCCGAGCTGATAAGTTGCTTAAATTACAATGGCAGCGTTCGCAAATGAATCATCGCTATCGGCCTCCTTACCTTCCCAAAAAACTTACTTTGTTTAAAGCGGAAAATACTCTTCCTCTTTTTCAACCCATAGATGATTCCTTGAATCATTGGGGAGCTTATTCTTCCCAACCTATAGAGTTGTGTATGATACCTGGAGACCATGAAACAATGTTTAATGAACCGAATGTTCAAATGCTCGCAGAACTTTTAAATGCTAAAATAGATCAGGTTGAGGTAGCCAGATGAATGTAAGATTACTGACTTTAGAATTAAATCCGAAGGAAAATATCACTGTTTTAGTTAGTGGTGAAGGCACTTATGTTTGTTATATTATGGGGCCAGGTTCTTTTTATTTATCCAGTATGGCTAAATTAAATGAACATATTACTTTTATTACTTGTGACGCATTATGGGCACGCTATAAAAGTGATCCTATTGATGAAGCGGCTATTCGATTAACGACACAAACAACTATCCTAGCGTGTGAGCAACTAATTATTAAAGCAATTAAGTCACATTTTGGATGCTCTAAGATTGGATTATTTGGTTTTTCAGCGCCTGCTGCCCTGGCTTTTAAATATGCGCTAGAACACCCAGAGGACATTGCGTGTGTGGTAGGAACAGGAGCAGGGTTATGCAAACTTGACCCAAGTTTTAGTGCTACTGATAAAGTATTTAGAGAAAAAGCTCCACAAATAAAAATCCAGCAATTTGACAAAGCTTTTCAAAATTATCAAAAATTACAGAAAAGTGAAAAGGATGGTGACCCATTACCTCGTTCTAATTTTGTATGGGATTCCCAAAAGAGACAACGCCGCCTCACCCCCAATTCAGATTATTTAGAGCAAATACGATTTTTAATAGCAAAAATGATTTTTGATGAAAAATATAAAGAAGATTGTTTTGAACACTGGGATCATAACCCTATTGGCCAAGTAGTTTGTCAACCGATGCGAGAACATTTTTTTAATACTATTCAACCGACATTGGACACGTTAGAACTTTTAGATGCCTTGGAAAAACAAGGGAAAGTTCCTGTTTTACTAGAACATGGAGAAAATGATTTTATTACACCCGTGGATAAAAAAACGGCTGAGAAGTTAACAAGCTATGCCCATATTAAATTAAAACTTCATCAAGAATGTGGGCATTTGATTTATATAGAAAAAACAATTAATTATACTCAAGAAGTGTTGGCATTTATTCGCGAATATATGCCTACAAAATTAATAAAATATAAAACGAAATTTAAGCAAAAATTATTAGAGGATGATACTCAAGAAAAAGAAACAACTAAAGCAACTACTGTATCGTCTTCTCACGATAACAATAACCTATTAATTTTAAGGTCAAAGCTATAAAAAGTTATAAATAGTATTCTATGGAAAGAGCATGAAAAAAAGCAAAGAGAAAAAAACGACATCCAATAAAAAAATGGCCATTACATTTGAAAATGTTATTTCTTGTATACCCGGCAGTGTTTATTGGAAAGATACAAAGGGAGTCTATTTAGGGTGTAATGATGGAATAGTAAAGCTTTTAGGAATATCAAAAGAAGATGTTATTGGAAAAACTGATTATGAGCTTGCAGAACTATTAAATTTTCCAAAAGAAACAGCAGATACTTTTAGAAAAGTTGATATGGAAGTCATAACAAGCGGTATTCCCCAATTTAATATTGAAGAAGCGGCTTTCCCAGATAAGCAAGGAAATATTGTTCAACAATTAACTAGCAAGGTACCTCTGCGTAATAAGGACGGTGTCGTTGTAGGTGTTTTAGGTAATTCCATTGATATTGCTGAACGAAAAAAAATTGAGCGCTGTCTGAAAAAAGAAAAAATAATAGCGGAAAAAATACTACAAGATACAGAAACTACATTAGAAAATATTATTGCTAGCATACCAGGCAGCATTTATTGGAAAAATCGAGAAGGAGTGTATTTGGGTTGTAATGACACAGTAATAAAATCGTTTGGGATATCTAAGGAAGAATTTTTAGGAAAAACAGATTATTTTTTAGCTAATAAAGTAGGTTGGCCAAAGGAAAAAGCAGATGCTGTAAGAAAAATTGATGTACAAGTTATGGAGAGTGGAACGCCTCAACTAAACCATGAAGAAGCTCCTTTCATTGATAACAATGGCAATATTATTTATCAATTAACCAATAAAGTCCCGCTACGCAACAAGGATGGCACTGTCATTGGCATTATAGGAAATTCTATTGATATTAGTGAGCGCAAACGAATAGAAGTAGCCCTGAAGGAGGCAAAAGAAGCTGCGGAAATAGCTAGTCAATCAAAATCTACTTTTATTGCGAATATGAGCCACGATATAAGAACTCCATTAGCAGGAATTATTGGCATGGCTTCGCTATTAGAGTCTGAAGCCTCTACACCAGAAGAAAAAGAATACGCACATAATATATTAGTTTCTGGAGAACGACTCAATGATTTATTAAACTCGATTTTAGAACTCGTCTCTTCAAACAATATTGATGACACCTGTATCAACAAAAATAAATTTAATTTAAGACAACTTCTTCAAGATATATATGACATTTATTTTTTAAATGCAAAAGCAAAAAAATTAAATTTAAAAATAGAAATAGATGAGAATGTTCCTTCTTTAGTTATCAGCGATAGACTGAAAATTTATCGCGTGTTATTTAATATTGTAGGAAATGCAATTAAGTTTACTCCAGCAGGTGAAGTAATTATTAAAGTAAAATACCTTGGGAGCATCGATCAACAAGTGCGGTTAGAATTTAGTGTTTCTGATACAGGCATTGGTATTTCAAATGAATTTCAAGGCAAAGTATTTGAGCGCTTCGCTCGTGAAACTCCTTCTTATAAAGGAACTTATCAAGGTTATGGTATCGGATTGCACATGGCTCAAAATTATGTGGGTGTATTAGGAAGTAAAATACATTTAATCAGTCAGCAAGGAAAAGGTTCTACCTTTTATTTTGAATTGGAGATAGAGATGGATAAAACCCAAAATACCCAATCAGGTGCATCTGTACAGCTTGTTATGCCAGCTTCCCCTACAGCTTTATTGGTGGAGGATGACAAAATAGCAAGTATGGTTGTTGAAATGATGCTAATTAAACTCAAGTTTTCAGTGATCACAGCCATGAATGGAGAAGATGCTTTAGAAATAGCAAAAAAAGAACATTATCATTTTATTCTAACGGATTTGGGATTACCTAAAATGTCAGGCGAAGAATTTGTTCAGCATTTCCGCGAGTGGGAAAAATCAATAGGAAGAAACCCTGTTCCTGTTATTGCATTAACGGGCCACGGGGATTCCAGTGTCGCTGAGACTTGCTTAAAAATTGGGATGAATCGAATTCTTATTAAACCACTGAATTTTGAAATGTTAAAAAATATCTTAGAAGAAATTTCTTTATAAGCGTATTTTATTTCTCTTTATTTAAAATTATATGCTTATGCTTAGCGCAGAAACATGGTTTTTTCGGCTGTATTCAAGTATTTTTACATCCCCGGTGTACAAGGTGAGTCCTTCCACACGTGCAGTTGCAGTAATGATCCGATCAGCAAAGTCTTCGTGAAATATCCCTGGTAAAGAACAACTTTCTACCGCAATAGCTGGAGTAATAGGTAGTATTTGTAAATTAATTAAATCTATTGATTTATTGATCCATTCCAGGCAAGGCATATCCAGGGTGATGCGATTTTTGAATTCCAGCATGCTCATTTCCCATAAAGAAATAGCGGCAATATAGATAGCGTTTTGTTGTATCGCAGCGCTGATTTTTTTTTGAATGGTTTTTTTTATTTCTTTATTACCGTTCATAAACCAAATCCATACGTGGGTATCTAATAGAATAGGATTCATTTGGTTGCTTCCCATTCAGTTTCAACAGGTTTTGTAATATCCGCGTTGATTGAAATTTTATTTTTAAGGCAACCAAAAAAATCTATAGGAGATTTCTCAATCTTAATGGGTACTAGCCTTGCCACTGGCTTTCCATATTTTGTGATGGTGATAGGCGTATGAGTTTTGTTTACCTGGTCCATTAAGCGTAGACATTTTGCTTTAAAAGCACCTGCCTGGATTGAGTGTGTTGTCGTTTTCATCTTGTTTATTACCATGGTCATAATTCTATAGTCATATTTAATTATAGCGTATGTAAAAATAGTTACAATAGATGATTTATTTTATTTTTTATGCTATATTTCTCCGTTCATATTATGAGTGTGCGTGCGTTGAATGTCGTTGATTTTTTTATTTTAAGAGGTAGTGTCTATGCGCATGGATAAATTAACCAGCCAATTTCAAGCAGCATTAGCGGAGGCGCAATCACTGGTCGTTGGGCGTGATCATGCTTTTATTGAGCCTGTGCACGTAATGAAAGCCTTATTGGATCAAGAAAACGGTAGCGTTCGGCCCATACTTGTTAAAGCGAATGTGGCTATTTCTAATTTGCGTTCGTTGTTAGATAGCGCTATTAATCAATTGCCACAAGTCGAAGGAACTTCAGGTGAAGTTCATATTTCAAATGAACTCAATCGTATTTTAAATGTGACAGATAAGTTTGCGCAAAAACGCAAAGATCGGTATATCTCAAGCGAGTTATTTTTGTTAGCAGCTGTGGAAGATGCAGGTACGTTAGGGGATATTTTACGTAAATCTCATATTACCAAAGCAATGCTTGAAAAAGCGATTGATGACGAGCGCGGTGGACAGAATGTACAAGATCAAAATGCAGAAGATCAACGACGTGCGCTAGAAAAATATACGATTGACTTGACAGCGCGTGCCGAACAAGGGAAGTTAGATCCTGTGATTGGGCGGGATGCAGAAATTCGTCGTACTATACAAGTTTTATCGCGTCGCACGAAAAATAACCCTGTCTTAATAGGTGAGCCAGGGGTTGGTAAAACAGCCATTGTGGAAGGGCTAGCGCAGCGTATTGTTAATGAAGAAGTGCCTGAAGGATTAAAAAATAAACGGTTGTTAGCTTTAGATTTAGGCGCGCTCATTGCAGGTGCTAAATTTCGTGGGGAATTTGAAGAACGATTAAAAGCCGTGTTAAAAGATTTAGCGAAACAAGAAGGCAATATTATTTTATTTATTGATGAAATACATACTATGGTAGGTGCTGGTAAAGCAGAAGGGGCTATGGATGCCGGAAATATGTTAAAACCAGCGCTCTCACGCGGAGAGCTTCATTGTGTTGGCGCAACAACATTGGATGAATATAGACAATATATTGAAAAAGACGCGGCGCTTGAACGTCGGTTTCAACGTGTTTTAGTCGAAGAGCCGACTGTTCCTGATACGATAGCTATTTTACGCGGATTAAAAGAGCGTTATGAATTACATCACGGGGTAGAAATAACAGATTCTGCAATTGTAGCAGCCGCGACATTATCACATCGTTATATTGCTGATCGCCAACTACCTGATAAAGCCATTGATTTAATTGATGAAGCCGCCAGCCATATTCGCATGGAAATTGATTCCAAACCAGAAGAATTAGATTCGCTTGATCGTAGAATCATACAGCTTAAGATTGAACGCGAGGCGATGAAAAAAGAAACGGATGAAGCTTCAAGAAAACGGCTTACCCATTTAGAGAATGAATTAAAAAAACTTGAAACAGAATGTGAAAAATTAGAAAAAATTTGGAAACAAGAAAAGGCAACGTTACAAGATGCTCAAACGATCAAAGGTGAACTAGAGCGGGCTCGATTAGAACTTGAAACGGCTCGGCGGGCAAGTAATTTAACACGCATGGCTGAATTACAATATGGCCGTATTCCTGAATTAGAAAAACAATTAGCGGCTGCGGTGCTTGTTGAAAAAAGTGAAACGCAGTTATTGCGCAACAAAGTCACGGATGAGGAAGTGGCTGAAGTGGTTTCCAAGTGGACGCATATTCCCGTCTCTAAAATGATGGAAAGTGAAAAAACAAAATTACTTCACATGGAAGAGGCACTACATCAACGTATTGTAGGTCAAAGTCAGGCCGTGCTGGCTGTTTGTAATGCCATTCGTCGTTCGCGTGCAGGTCTTTCTGACCCTCATCGACCCATTGGCTCTTTTTTATTTTTGGGCCCAACAGGTGTTGGCAAAACCGAGCTTTGCAAGGCATTAGCGAATTTTTTATTTGATACGGAAGATGCAGTGATTCGTATTGATATGTCAGAGTTCATGGAAAAACACGCGGTGGCACGTTTAGTGGGAGCGCCGCCAGGTTATGTGGGCTATGAAGAAGGTGGTTATCTCACTGAGTTGGTTCATCGTAAACCTTATTCTGTTATTTTATTAGATGAAGTAGAAAAAGCACATCCTGATGTATTTAATATTTTATTGCAAGTATTAGAAGATGGGCGTTTAACTGATAGTCATGGCCGTACCGTAGATTTTTGTAATACAGTTATAGTGATGACGTCTAATTTAGGATCTGATTTGATTCAAGAAATTTCAAATCAAAAAGGGGATTATAGCCAAATAAAAGAAGCAGTTTTAAAAGTGGTTGCACAACACTTTCGTCCTGAATTTATGAACCGTATTGATGAAACAGTTGTTTTTCATCCCCTTGATCAAGCACAGATACGCCTCATTACAGATATTCAAATGAATCGTGTTCGGGCGCGTTTAATGGAAAAAGAGCTAGGGTTGACGATGACAGATGAAGCATTGGATTATTTGGCATCGGCGGGGTATGATCCTGTGTATGGCGCGCGACCGTTGAAGCGTGCGATTCAGCAGTATGTTGAAAATCCACTTGCTGCAGCGATTTTGTCTGGAAAGTTTATGCCAGGAGATAGGATTGAAGCTACATTGAAAGATTTGCAGCTTGAATTTTTAAAAACAGCAAAGGGTTAAAAAATAATATAGACATTAATTAAGGACAATTATTATGTACAAACATATTTTATTAGCGACTGATTTATCAGAAGAAGCAGATTACATCTTCAAAAAAGTGCGTAGCATACGGGGTTATACGGGTGCAAAGCTCAGTTTAATTCATGTCGTTGAACCTATGCCAGGTTATAGTTACGCCTATTTGGGTATTGAAGATATTGAAGGACAGTTGATAGAGGAATCAAAAAACGCGTTAGCTAAAATAGGCGAAGTATTAGCAGTGGATAAAAAAGACCAGTGGATAGAAGTCGGTTCCACTAAATCAAAAATTCACGCTGTTGCTCAAGCGATTGGTGCTGATTTAATTATTTGTGGCAGTCACGGACGGCAAGGGTTGTCATTATTGCTAGGCTCAACTGCCAATGCCGTCTTGCATGGAGCAAAATGTGATGTGCTTGTTGTAAGATTACCCGAGTAGTGCATGGATTATAAAGATTATTATAATATATTAGGTGTTTCTCGTACTGCGACCTCCGATGAGATTAAACGTGCCTATCGTAAGCTGGCACGTAAGTATCATCCTGATGTGAGTAAAGAAAAAAATGCGGAAGAACAGTTTAAATCGGTCCAAGAAGCGTATGAAGTTTTAAAAGATCCCAAAAAACGTGAAGCGTATGACCAGCTAGGCAGTCAATGGAAAAGTGGCCAGGATTTTAGGCCACCCCCCAATTGGCAAGGTTTTTCTGGGTTTGAGGGTGCAGGTTTTTCAGATGAAAATGTACACGTAGGCGGTTTCAGTGATTTTTTTGAATCCATTTTTGGCGGTGGCCGTTTTCAACAGAGTGGTACACGTCGCCGACAGGCACAACAGACAGCCTTTCGACAACCAGGTCGTGATGAGCATGCCAAAATAGCCATTAGCCTGGAAGAGGCTTTTCATGGCGGAAACAAAACAGTGCATCTACAAGTGCCTGAAATGGATGCGCACGGGCGTGCGCACCAGGTTACGCGCACATTAAGAATTACCATTCCAGCCGGTATTACATCAGGACAACAATTGCGGTTAGCAAAGCAGGGTTCGCCAGGAACAGGCGGTGGTTCTGCAGGGGACCTCTATCTTGCGATGGAAATTCAGCCTCATTCTATTTTTACTTTGCAAGACAGAGATATTTATTTAACATTACCTATTACACCCTGGGAAGCAGCTTTGGGTAGTAAGATCACTGTGCCAACGTTAGGTGGCTCTGTGGATTTGAAGATTACACCCGGATCACAAGCGGGTCAAAAGCTGCGCTTAAAAGGGCGTGGGTTACCTGGCAAGCCTGTTGCGGGTGACCAATATGTTGTGTTACAAATTTATGCGCCACCAGCGACTACTGAAGCTCAGCGTGCATTATATGAAAAGATGGCGCAAGAAATGCCAGTAAATCCACGAAAAAACTTGTTTAATTAGGAGAGAGATAATGAGTCATTTTTTTAAGGTGATTAAAATTTTGTTGAGCAGTGTTATTTTAACAGTCGTGTTAGGCGGCTGCCAAAATACCGTTCAAGGGTTTGGTAAAGACATGGAGCATAGCGGTCAAAAAATACAAAAATCAGTATCGAATAATAAAACTTAAGTAAGTTAAATAAAAAATCTGTCCTGTAGTTTCAAAGTTGAATTTAATCCTCGTTCTGTCATTGCGACTGCGAGCTGGATTGCTTCTTACCGCGCAAGCTCGCAGTCGCAATTGTATTACAATGAACTAAGACCCTATTTTTCAACATGTCAACCAGAACTCTCCTTATTAACAGTCGCCGTTTTTCATTTCACATTTTTAGTGATGGGAATGCTTACTTTTTTTCAGCTTTTATTTTCATGGGATTAAAAAGAAATGATGGCAGCAGAATAATAAAAGTCCATCTCTAGCTGCTGAAAATTTTCCTGAATTTTTATTATTAATTACGTAGATACATTTAGCTCACGTTTTTGCAATTGTCTAATATGTTTTATGGGTAACTCAGCGATCTCGGCAATTAATTTAAGCTTAATACCATTTGCTAACATACGTTGTGCGACTTCGAGTTTTGCTTCAAGCTTACCTTCAAGCTTACCTTCAAGTTTACCTTCAAGCTTGCCTTTAAGCCTGCCTTCTTCCATGCCCCGTGCTTTTAATCGTTGTGCAATTGTCATTATTTTACCTTTTATATCAGGATTAAACTCTTCATGTAGAATATGCCAAAATCGTTCTTCGTTCAAGAATTTACCTTCGTTGAGCAAATAATATAACATATCGACTAGCTCATCCCTGTTGTTTGATTGATCTAACTGTTTAAAAGCAGTGACTAGTGTATGCTCAAAGTAAGTTTGGAGGTTTTTATCAAAAATATGTTTTAACGTCATTAATAAAGCGACTCCTTTTATATGATCTTGAAGATTTTCTCTAAGCGTATCGTCTTTAATAAGAGTAAGGTCGACTAAACAAAAAGGCGTCTTAAAAAAATCCTCGAAAATTTTCTGAGATTCAAGAGGGGTAATCATATCTTTTAAAGTCAAACTATGGGCATAAGGGCGCGATCCATTATAAATAATAATAGGATAGACCAATGGTATTTTGTTAATTTTAGAGGTTTTGCGCAAATGGTCCCAAATAATGGCTATATATTTAAAGATTCGAACAGGTAACCAAGGGTCATTGTTGCGCTGATGTTCTAATAGCACCCAAAGATAACCCTCTTCTTTTTGAAAGGTCGTTTTAAAAAGTAAGTCAACGGCAAAAGCGCGATGTTCATCATCTATGAAGCTGTCACGTTGTAAAGATAAATTATTAAGATCGACTAATGTTAATATTTCTTTTGGTAAGTATAAATCTAAAATTTCTTTTGCTGTTTCTGGATTCGATAAAAGTCGTTTTACTAATCGGTCATGGGGTTGGGCAACGCCTTCGCCTTCAAAGTTAGATTTTTTTGTTGTCATGAGATATTCCATTGATTAATTAGGGTAGTTTTTTATGGCTGTTTATCAAACTGCGAGGTGAGGAAATGTTGGATAACGTAGCAGTTGTATTATGAAGTGAAATTTATTTTACATATTAAATTTTTCTTTAAGATCAACATTCCTTGCCACGTTTTTAGTGATGGAAATTTTTATTTTCAGCTTTTATTTTCATTAGCTTGACACATATTTCTCTCTAAGGGTTGCTATATAAAATTTATTTAAAATTCTCCGCCACAAAATCCCAATTGACAATCTCCCAAAATTTTTCGAGGTATGTTGGGCGTGCATTGCGATAATCAATATAATAAGCGTGTTCCCATACATCGCAAGTC
>JAJONP010000130.1 GCA_021323555.1 Gammaproteobacteria bacterium
AAGAAATTAAAAAAGGAACATTGGAAAAAGCAGCTCTAAAAGTAGGTGTCTCTCAAAAAACTGCCCGCAAATATATAAAACAAAAACGCCTGCCCAATCGGGGTTCTAAGCCCAAACCCTCCATTTTTCCGATTCTGTATAAGTACTTTTTTAAATTCCTCGGAATGAAATCTTTTGGAAAATCCTTTTCTTTAAGGCTTGCCAGTGATTTTCCTTTGTTAAAAATGTCCTTGATAAAATTGACGGCAACAATAAGAGGATTGTTTTTATTATCTTCTTTAAAATCAATGGAACGTACCAAAGGCCTTAATGTTTTACAAAATGACCTGGACATTTTGTAATAATGATCCCATTCCAGTTGGGTAGTATCACATTTTTTTCCTTCAATATGATCAACAAGCTTTGGAATTTCATCTTTGGGGGCAATTTCAAAAGCTTTCTCCCTTACGTTACCAAAAGTCTCTTCATGGCCCCCTGTTAAGGAAGGCTCGTTTCGGGGCCAAATGAATTTAGAATCCCCCTTTTTCTCTTAAACAATAAAATTTCATGTAACGTATTATCCTTGGCTTTCCTTTCTATAAAAGTTCTTACATTTAAATGATGTGAGGAACGTGCGTCATTTTACTCGTGTCTTTCTTTGGTTTAATCCCATAATATCAACTTTATTCCCCAAATAAGTGCCGGATATGACGGATATAAGAACTTTTATACAGGCTTCTCAGAAAGGGTTCCAAAACCATGAAAAACACCAAGATCCCAAAAGTACCAGACAACGTCCGAGGAACTTTTACTAACATATGCAACATACTGGCTGATTTATGTAGAGAAAAACTCAACGAGGAGTATTTTAGCTTAAGTGTTGAGCTTGCAGCTAAAATTGCACGTAAGCGGCCTTCTCCTTTTTTAGCAGGCCACACAAAAACATGGGCGGCTGGTATCATACATGCTCTGGGTATGGTTAATTTTTTATTTGATAAGACCCAATCACCCCACCTTACTTCCAAAGAGCTATGTACATGGTTTGATTTAGCACTAAATACGATTAGCGCTAAAAGCAAGTCAATCAGAGATATGTTTGGTATACACCAGATGGATCCCAACTGGTGCCTTCCGAGTAAAATTCTGGATAATCCTTTTATCTGGCTGGTGTCCTTTGATGGGTATATCGTTGATGTACGTACGGCTCCTTATGAAATGCAACTGGCAGCCTTAGAAGCTGGGGTTATCCCATTTCTTCCTAATAAACTTAATCCACATGAATAAAAAGATATTAGATTTATCCCCTGATATGTTAGATTTGATTAAATCCAAAAAAACTTGTGAAACCCAAGTTATTTTTGGTGTGTTGATGGTTTTTTTTCAACAAGTAGGCAGATTTCCAAGTATAGAAGAGAAAGATTGTATCAATTTAATTGTTGAAATTTCAAATTTTTTAAATTCAAAAGGAACAGATCATTTAAATATTTTAAAAAAAATAACAAATTCATCATTAAGAACTGTCAAAAGATTCAAAAATGAGATTCGTATTTTTTTCCAATTCAAAATATTAAACAAGTCGGATCATTTATCTGAATTTATAAGTTATTGTAAAAAAAATATCTTTCCTATGGCTCCAAAGTGGGATCAAGCTAATGAACAGGCTTATACCTATCTAAAAAACAAAAAGATTGAACCTCGTACTAATATCCAATTAGATTATTTCTTAGCGACAGCGCACCGCCAATTTGAAGATGAATTTTTTACAAAAATTGCACGATTACTTACACCTGACATAAAAGAAGACCTAGACCAGCTCGTCAAAGAAGAAGGTCAAAAAGCTGAACATGTTGAATCACCAACCAAAAGCGAAAAAGCCGTTTCTCTTGGGCAGCCCATTAGGCAACCACTCACCTTAGGGCAGCTTAAAGAAGAAAAAGCTCATCTTAAAATAGACTCCATTTTGTATGAAATTCAAAAATATAAGGGTCTTAGCGCCCTAAATATTCCCAAGGCCGTTGAGTCCATTGGTTCACGTAAATTGTTCGAGAAATACTATGAGCGCGTTTTGGTTGAATCTCCAAGCCATATTCGAGATCATAAGGCAAGTATCCGTTATGCTTACCTCTCTATCTTTTGTGTAATCCAACAACAGCGGATGACCGACACGCTTACAGATTTGCTTCTCAAGCTTTTACAGCGCATCCTCACCAAAGCCGAACGTTCTGTTGATCGTGCGCTGCAATTAGATAACAAACGGGTTAAAGGAAAGATGGGAACGCTTTTAGCCTTGGCAAAACAATCTATTGACCATCCAGACGGCGTGATTAAGGAAACTATCTATCCTAAGATATCAAAAGATCGCTTAACTGAGATTGTTATAGACCTTGGTGAAGATGGTCAATGGTACCGAAATCAAGTAAAGGCAAAAGCGCTTTCTCTTTACTCCCATAACAATCGCCGGATTGTTTGGACTTTGATTAATGCCCTTGAGTTTGGGGCTGAGCCGGAGTTATTCAAATTTTTAAATGCTATCAATTTTCTCAAAAAAATGAATGCGGATGAGGCTGGTGAAAAGACCATTTCTTTAAAACAAAGGCTCTACAATCCTATTCTGTTAAAAAATATTATTTCTGATAATTGGCTGCCATTTGTTACCATTAAGGCCAATCATCCAACTAAAATACGCATCAACTGGAATGCTTTTGAATTGGCGTTGTTTGAGCGTCTTGAAACCGAGCTTTCTGTTAAAAATATATGGGTAAAACAGGCCTTTCGATACCGCAACCCTAATGAAGATATGCCCCCTGATTTTGATGAAAACGAAGATTATTATTTTAATCTTCTTGGGCTTCCAAAAGATGTAGAGGCATTTATCGAAGGCCTTCAACAGACTGTTGAAGAGCACCTATACGAATTAAATGGATCGATTTCAACGAATCCAAAAGTTGTCATTAAAGATCGAAAAAAAAGAGGGGCCATTAAGATAACTCCTTTTGCCCCCCAAAATGAACCACAAAATTTAGAGTTTTTAAAGCTGGAAATAGCAAAACTCTGGCCGAACTTAGATTTGATAGACATCCTTAAAGAAGCCGATTTTAGGATTGGGTTTACCAAATGCCTTGAAAGCGCTGCGACGCGCGAATCTATAAATGAGGATGTGCTCACCAAGCGACTGTTATTGTGTGTTTTTGGTCTTGGCAGCAACACAGGCCTTAAACGGATGAGTGGCCGGGGAGAAAATCAAGAAAGCTACGACGGCCTTCGTTATGTCAAGCGCCGATTTATAAATTGCCGGAATGTCCGCCTTTCAATTCAAGAAGTCGTCAATGCCATTAACCTTATTAGAGAATCACGCATATGGGGAAATGGTACAACATCCTGTGCTGGAGATTCAAAAAAGATAAGCGTGTGGGATCAAAACCTTTTGGTAGAATGGCATGCCCGTTATGGTGGTCGGGGTGTCATGATCCATTGGCATGTTGATAAAAAAGGACTTTGCATCCATTCAATGATCAAAACTTGCACCTCTTCCGAAGTGGGGTCAATGATCCATGGCGTTTTGCATCATGACACACTGATGGATATTAGTGAAATTAGCGTCGATACCCAAGGTCAAAGTTGTATTGGATTCGCCTTTAGCGAACTCTTTGGGTTTGACCTGTTGCCGCGCATTAAAAATATTAATAAGCAAAAATTGCATTGTTCATCACGACGAAAAAAAGATGAATATCCCAATTTGACCGATGCGCTTGCGTCCGACCCCGTTCAATGGAATAAGGTTCGCCTCTATTACAGGGAAGTAGTTCGTCATGCTGCCGCCCTTAAAATGCGCACTGTGGAACCAGACGTATTGATGAGACGCCTCAGTGCCGACAATAAATCGAACCCTGTTTATCAAGCTCTCATGGAAATTGGCAAAGCTTCACGGACTATTTTCTTGTGCCGTTATTTAAGCTTTGAAGAGCTTCGCATAGACATCAACGACGCTTTAAATGTAGTCGAGCGCGTAAATAGCATTATGGGATTCATTTTTTATGGACGCCTTGGCGAAATATCAACAAATAATACAAATGATCAAGAACTCTCGCTTCTATGCCTACACCTTCTGCAAGTGTGTATGGTCTACATTAATACCATTCTGATTCAAACAGCGTTATCAGATCCCAAATGGATGTTGCTCTTAAAAACTGAAGATATGAGAGCGCTCACGCCTTTATTCCACAACCACATTAACCCATATGGCTTGTTGTTCCTTGATATGAACAGGCGAATAAATATTGAAGCCCATCGCTACAAAGAGAAAATTGCATGAATGATATTATAATGACAAGGACGCCTATTCGAGAAAAAGCAAAGCAGTTTGCTAAGCTTTTGACTAAAGAAAATCCCGATTATAATTATTTGCGAGAGTTATTTCGTTATATCCGCTTTGAGCTTGGAATTGAGCCTAATAAACAGCCTAAAGGACTTCCATATGTACCCACCGAAGAAGAGATAAAAAAATATTATACCGTCGTTTGGCAGTCAAGAAACATGCAAAATGTCATTATTACCAAGACGTTATTGTATACAGGGGTTCGCGTATCCGAGCTTGTGCGAATATTAATATCGGATATTGACTTTGATCGCTGTCAAATTCGCATCAATCAAGGCAAAGGGAAAAAAGATAGAATAGTTCCGTTTCCTGAGTCATTTAAAGAAGTTTTGGCTATTCACGCCCAATCTGTTGCTAAAAAAGGGGGAAAATACCTGTTTGAGTCTTCATGGAAAAAACCCTATACGGATCGTGGTATTCGGAAAATCCTGGCAATTTATTCAAAAGCAGCGGGGATGAAACATTCGATTTCCCCACATAAGTTTAGGCATTTTTTATTTACCTGGCTTAAAAAGCAAGGCATAGAAGACGCTCTCATTCAACCCTATTCTGGCCATGAAAGCCGCCAATCCCTTGAGATTTACTCGAAATTATCAATAGGAGATGCCCAAGAAAGTTATGAAAATGTGATTGAAAAGTTTCCGGTGTGAGGGGGATTCTAAATTCATTTGGCCCCGGAATGGGCCTTCCTTAACAGGGGGCCTACAGTAAAGTTCGCCGAGGCCATATTGCGCGATTTCACATCCTTGTACCGCGGCTTTCTTAAGCCACTTCCTTGCAGTGACATAATCTTTTGGAACCCCGCATCCCTCATAATAGAAAAAGCCGACCCAAGCTTGCCCATCTGCATGCCCTTGCATTGCGGCTTTCTCAAACCATTTCATCGCCTGAATATAATCTTTGGGGGTCCCAATTCCATCATAGTAGGAGATACCAAGACTATATTGCGCGTCTGCATGCCCTTGCGCCGCGGCTTTCTCAACCCATTTTCTTGCTTTGGCATAATCCTTCACAACACCTTGGCCATTATAGTAGAGAACGCCAAGGCTATATTGCGCGGGCATATGTCCCTGCAGCGCAGCTTGCTCAAACCATTCCTTTGCCTTCTGGTAATCCTGCCGAACCCAATACCCATTATAGTAAAAATTACCGAGGCAGTATTGGGCTAGGGTATTACCTTCCCCCGCAGCTTTTGAACCGCCCCCCAAAGTCAAGTTTCTATGATGCATTAAGAGAGATAGTTAACAAAAGAATATCCTCCATTTAAGATTCAAATTGTTCAAAGACATGAATTTAAATGGAGGAT
>JAJONP010000019.1 GCA_021323555.1 Gammaproteobacteria bacterium
GTTGCTCTTGCTGTTGCTCTTGCTGTTGCTCTTGCTGTTGCTCTTGCTGTTGCTCTTGCTGTTGCTCTTGCTGTTGCTCTTGCTGTTGCTCTTGCTGTTCTTCTCTCTCGCTATTCTGTGGAGATACTTGTGGTTCTTCTGCAAAATTTTCCATAAACATAAGTACTCCCGTTAATGTCCGACTATTTTTCTTTAGAGTTTTAGGGGTTTGAGTTTTATTGGGATGGAAGAGAGGAGATAGAGAAGATACAACTCTACGATGACCCCTGGGCGTTCCTAAAACACGTGGAGAAAGCCCCAGTTCACCTGCACCTTTTGGCGTGTATCCCCCTCCTTGGCCATGAGATTGACGTTTTATAGGAGTTGTTGGTCGTGTGCTATTTCGCATTTTGGTATGTTCTAGCTCATATTTTGTTTCCTTATTATACATTAATAAGATAAGAACGCAATAATTAAGATTTTAAAGCCATTCTCCTATCAAGAACTCGCTTATAGGAATCTTTTAAAAACCTTTAAGTGTTTACTTTTGAAACAAAAATAGCTATCTTACGAATCTACTTAATAAATTTAAAAAACCTAGCACTACTATGATCACATTCCAAAATGTCACCCTACGCCGTGGTAAAAATATCTTATTACAAGATATTAACTGGACGATTTATCCTAAACAGCGCATTGGAATTATTGGTGCAAATGGCACTGGGAAAACCAGCTTATTTGCTATGATCATGGGGGAATTAGAGACAGACCAAGGCCAACTTGATATCCCTCGACAGCTTCAATTAGCCCATGTCGCGCAAGAAACACCTGCTTATAGTCAATCTGCATTGCAATATACGCTTGAAGGGGATTCAGAATTGCAAACATTAGAACAAGCACTATTAATGGCTGAAGAAAAAAATGACGGCCATCGTATTGCAACACTTCATACTCGTCTAGGTGAAATTGATGCCTATACAGCACCCGCACGGGCTGCACAATTATTAAATGGTTTGGGATTCAGTCATCAAGAACAACAAACGCCTGTGAGTGATTTTTCAGGCGGTTGGCGCGTGCGCCTTAATTTAGCGAGAGCACTCATGTGTCGATCAGATGTTTTATTACTGGATGAACCAACTAACCATTTGGATCTCGATGCCGTATTATGGCTAGAAAGTTGGTTAATGAATTACCCGGGTACATTGTTATTGATTTCACATGATAGGGATTTTTTAGATCACGTCATTGACTACACTGCTCACCTGTCAAAAACTCAAATAAAATTATATACAGGAAATTATTCAGCATTTGAAAAAAAACTAGCAGCAGATCTTTTACTACAACAAGCCGCTTATGAAAAACAACAAAGAAAAGTAGCGCATTTACAAAGTTTTATTACGCGCTTCAAAGCAAAAGCCTCTAAAGCACGCCAGGCACAAAGTCGGATAAAAGCATTAGAACGCATGGAAACAGTCAGTGCGGTTCACGCAGATTCACCCTTTCAATTCCATTTCAAAGAACCAAGCAAATGTCCTAATCCTTTAGTCCGTCTGGAAAACGGCACACTTGCTTATGGCGAAAAAATAATTTTATCGCCTATCCATCTCAGCATTACACCGAATGATCGAATCGCATTGATAGGCCCTAATGGCGCAGGCAAATCCAGTTTAATTAAATTATTAGCAGGGGAACTTGCTCTAGCCAGTGGCCGCCGTGATACAGGCAGTGGGCTCAAAATAGGTTACTTCGCGCAACATCAAATCGATCATTTAAACCTGGAAGAATCGCCACTGGCTCATTTACGTGAATTGGCTGATAGAAGTCCTGAAAAAGAATTACGAAGTTATCTCGGCAGCTTTGGTTTTTCAGATACTCGCACATTTGAAGCGGTTAAAAATTTTTCGGGTGGCGAAAAATCACGGCTGGCTCTCGCATTAATCGTATGGCAACAACCTAATTTGTTATTATTGGATGAACCGACCAACCATTTAGACTTAGAAATGCGCTATGCGCTTAGCATGGCATTACAAGAATACCAGGGTGCTGTTATTCTCGTCTCACATGATCGGTTTCTAGTGCGTACGACTGTGGATCAGTTATTATTAGTTGCTGAAGGCAAGATCACGCCTTTTGCGGGTGATTTGAATGAATATGAACGCTGGCTTGCCACTTACCGTAAACGCATGAAATAAGGATATTTATGACAAATAAACAAAAACCACTTTTACAAGAACTCTCTATTGAGCAACTTGTACGAGGTCAATATCAACCTCGCCGTCATTTTGACCCTGTGCAATTACAAGAATTAGCGAATTCTATTATGACGACAGGCGGCTTATTACAGCCCATTATTGTCAGACCTTTAGATACAGGCCGATATGAAATCGTTGCGGGTGAACGGCGTTGGCGTGCGGCACAATTAGCAGGCTTAACGCAGGTGAATTGTTTAGTCAGTCATTATTCAGATGAGCAAGCCTTACAAGCGGCGATTATCGAAAATATTAATCGCTCGGACTTAAATCCCATCGAAGAAGCAGAAGCATACCAACGATTAATCAATGAATTTCATTATTTACACGAAGAAGTTGCAGCAGCAGTCGGAAAATCTCGAACGGCCATCACGAATATATTACGTTTATTAAAACTTGATCCTCGTGTGCAAAAATTACTGGAGTCAGGTCAATTAGCAGAAGGCCACGGAAAAATTCTAGCGGGTTTGCCACAACCACTTCAATTATCACTGGCTGAGTTAAGCATTCAAAAAAATTGGAGCGTGCGCAAAATGGAATTAGAGGCAAAAAAATTACAGCAATCCACACCAGAAAATAGCCCTTACAGCGATCCCAATATTAAACAGCTCGAAAGAGCGCTCTCTGACCATATCGGCAATGCAGTCAAAATAGACTGCGAAGAACGTGGTGGCGGCTATGTCTTAATTCGGTTTAATAATACAGATGAGCTAGAAGGGCATTTTGCACGATTAGGGTTTAGCCAAAACTAAAATTGATTCTGACTATTTTATCGCCATTCGCTAAAATAGTCATTTCCTCAAATAAGATGTTTCAAAAAATCGCTCGCGCTCATAATCAATATTTTATAATTTGAATATTTCTGAATACGATAAACATTAGGTTTCATCACAAGTTGAACACCATAAGGACAATCAAGATAATTCATAAACTTGCCCCAGGAAGAACTGGGTGAATCATCTGTATATTTTGCTTCAATAGCTAAAAAAACTTTCTTATCTCGTAATAATAAAAAATCAATCTCGTATTTTTCTTTATTTTTCAAGTAACGTAACTCAAAATTACCTAATCCAGTATCTGTTAAATAATCACAATATTTTAACAAATGTGAAGCTACTAAATTCTCAAAACGAGCGCCTTTATTTTCAATCTCACTCCAATCCCATAAGTATAATTTACTTTCTTTTTTGATAGCTCGCGCGGATGATTTAGAATAAGGTTTTAATGCAAAAAAATAATATAATTCGCTAAGATAATTAAGCCATCGCTTAACCGTCGTGTAAGCGACTTCTAAATCTTCGCTGAGTGATTGAATGCTCAGTGGTTGCGATGCTCGTTCAGGCAGCAAACTCACCAGCATTTCTACCTGACTTAGTTCTGGCAAACGACTTAAATCACGCAAGTCTTCACGAACTATTTTTTCAATGCGATTGCGCTGCCATAAGCGAAGAGATTTCGTATGCGCAGAAAATAAAGGTTCAGGAAACGGACCAAACTGATATAAATTTTCTAAAGCACGCTCTGCTTGTACGGATGAATGTCGTTTTGAAAACAATAGAGAAATCAAATCATCAGGCGCTGTCATATATTTACTTTTAAGCAACTCAGCAACAGAAAAAGGATGCAATCTAAAGTGATAATACCGCCCCATCAAACTATCACTTCCTTTCCTATAAATATTCAACCGCGCACTCCCAGTTACAAAAATATCGTACTTTCCATCTTGGGTATCATATAACCCTTTTAGGCTACGCTTCCAAAATTTTGCTTTATGTAATTCATCGAGAATGACTAGTGGTTTTTTCTTTCTTGATATAGCAGGTAAAACAAGCTGCGGGTCTTTAGTCCACTGACGTCTGAATTTCGTTTCATCCCAATTGTAATAAGAACCAATTCCTCTTTTTTTCAATAATAATTTTGCCATTGTTGTTTTTCCACATTGGCGTGGGCCTGAGACAAAAGCCATTTTTTCCGCATTAAAGCAGATTTCATCCATAATAACTTCGAGATAGCGGTGATGTTTCATCTGACTATTTTATCGCTACTCGCTAAAATAGTCAAATGATGAAAGGATAAAAGCATTCACAACCTTGAAACAAATTTATTTCCTTTAATATAAAAGCGCAGCAATTCCTTCGACCATTCTCCTGCATAATCCACTCCTATTCTGGGTTTTTTAACGGAGATAAAGTTATCGACTTCTGTTGTTGCCGCAATATAAAAATTGTCAGACAGTAAATCATAAGCATTCAATTCTTTAGTAATGCCCATTGCGTTGCACAATAACCCGGGGCCTTGGGTCCGTCCTATAATATTTTGAATAGGTTCAATAGCACGTAACAATACAGCAGAAGCATGCCCTTCTTTTTCTGTCACAACATTCATACAATAATATTTCCCATAAATCATATAAACATACGCATAGCCTGGAGGCCCAAACATAATTTTTGTCCGAGGAGTGAGCCCTTTAGAAGAATGAGCAGCAAGATCATGTGGCCCTAGATACGCTTCTACTTCAACAATCTTACCTATCAACTCCAGATCACCCATTTTATGGATAAGATACTTCCCAAGTAGTTCATTAGCGACTGTAATAGTGTTTCGATCATAAAATTCACGTGGTAATTTTTGCATAATCATTCAGTGACCAACCACTTAAAAAATTCTTCAACAATAGATGCCCATCTTGCGTCAACACAGACTCTGGATGAAACTGCACTCCAAATACGGGTAGAGTCAAATGTTCCAGCGCCATGATTTCTCCTTTCTCACAACGCGCAGTAATTTGTAATTCCTTCGGAAAATTTTCTTCACTCACAATCAATGAATGATAACGCGCTGCTTGCAATGGATTCACTATATTTTTAAATAATTTTTTTTCAAGATGTGTAATCATAGATGCTTTACCATGCATCGGATGCTTCGCGCGCGTCACCCTTCCGCCATAAACTTCAGCAATCGCTTGATGGCCTAAGCACACGCCCAAAATAGGAATATACGCGCTAAAATATCGCACGACATCCATACAAATACCTGCCTGTCGGGGTTCACCAGGCCCTGGCGATAGAATAATATGCGAAGGCGATAATATTTTTATTTCCTCCAATGAAATTTGATCATTGCGTTTGACTAATCGCTCAAAACCCAGCTCGCCTACATATCTTGCCAGGTTATAAACAAATGAATCGTAATTATCAATCAATAAAATCATCCACAAAACTCAATTTCAATTACATCCGCTAGAAAACCACGCATTACAACCCTCTCTAGTTCTTGCTCTATCAGAAAGAAAACCATATACTTCTTTTTCCTGTCAGCATTGTATTTTTTCGTGCCCTTTCAGGGCAAGAAAAGAACAATTCAATATAAAAACGATACATAAAATAATAGCTAAATTTGTATAAGAACTGCTACCATTATTAAAGATAATTTTCACGATTTAGAGACTCCATGATGATGAAAGAAAAAGAAGAAAACCAAGCTGATGTTGATTTAAGTCCAAATTCTAACGCCGACACCAATAAAGAAATAGCCCAGTATATAAATCCCCAAATAATGTCTTTATATGAAGTATTTAGCTATAGACATGCAGCAGCTATTTTGAAAAACTCCTTTCCTAAGGAGTTAAATGAAATTGAAAATGCATTATTAAATTTTAAAATAACCATCAATAATATTGCCGCCCCAGGTGGGAGCGAATCAGATATTCCTAAAAAACTTTCTTTACAATTGCGTCCCAATGGGTGGTATGAAACTCGTATACAAGGAGACTTGTTAATCAGAGTAATTGAGCAACATGAAAAAATACACCCGGCTGATAAGTCTAAAAAAAATCTATTATAAGACCCAATATTATTATCAATAATTACATTGATGGACACAAAATAGATTATGTAAAAAATCGTGTAGCATTTGATTTAGAATGGAACAGCAAAGACCAAACATTTGATCGTGATTTATACGCATTCCGAACATTTCATGAGTGTGGAATTATAAGCGCAGCTATAATAATCACTCGTAGTAAAAGTCTCAATGTTATTTTTAACGAAATACCTCTATTAAAAAAGGATGGTTCTATGGACACGAAAAATGGCATCCAAAGGTTATGTAAAGATAAATATGGAGCAAGTACAACGTGGATGGGAAAACTTTTATACCGCCTCAACGCAGGTAGACATGGCAGTTGTCCTGTGTTGGTATTTGGAATAACACCGAATATTGTTGTCGACTGGAAAAACAAAGAAGGAGAACATACATGAATACATCAGATAATTTATTAGCAAGTGTCGGTACAAAGAAATTTTCTACAGTCCTTGCTGATCCACCATGGCAATTTACAAACCGCACCGGCAAAATGGCTCCAGAGCATAAGCGATTACAACGCTATTCAACTATGTCATTACAAGAAATCAAGAATTTGCCTGTTAGCATTATCACAAAAGAAACTGCACACTTATACTTGTGGGTCCCAAATGCCTTAATAGAAGAAGGACTACAAGTGATGAAAAGTTGGGGATTTACTTATAAAACTAATCTAATTTGGTACAAAATAAGAAAAGATGGTGGCCCTGATCGACGAGGTGTTGGGTTTTACTTCAGAAATGTAACGGAGATTATTCTTTTTGGCGTAAAAGGAAAAAACGCGCGGACTCTTCAGCCAGGAAGAAGCCGAGAAAATATTATTTCATCCTGCAAACGTGAACATAGCAGAAAACCAGATGAACAATATACTCTTATCGAAGATTGCAGCAATGGCCCCTTCATTGAATTATTTGCGCGAGGGCCACGAAAAGGATGGTTCGTTTGGGGAAATCAAGCACAAAAATATAATCCTGATTGGGAAACATACTCTAATCATTCTCAAACAACTCTCATGAAAACAAAGAAAAACCTAGATCTTCTGCTAAGAACAGCATAGAGGGATGAGGTGCATCAATAAAGCCAGCGATTATTATTGCCGCGTCAATGTATTATATAATGCATTCGCTTTCGTCAGCACTTCTTGATATTCCGCCTCTGGATTTGAATCCACGACAATCGCACCTCCTGCTTGAAAAGTAATATTATTATTTTTAATCGCGTAAGTACGAATAACAATCGAGGTATCCATATCGCCATTAAATCCAATATAACCTATGCTTCCGCAATAAGGCCCTCGACATGTTGGTTCTATTTCAGCAATAATTTCCATCGCACGAATTTTCGGTGCACCCGTGATTGAACCCCCTGGAAAAGTCGCGCATAATAAATCAATTGCATTCATTTTATCTCGTAATTTTCCCGTGATCACTGAAACCAAATGATGCACAGCAGGGTAACTTTCTAAACCACATAATTGTAATACGTTAATACTATGGTCTTCGCAAACACGCGATAAATCATTACGAAGTAAATCGACAATCATAATATTTTCTGCACGATCTTTTTCGCTTTTTAGTAAATCTTCTGCTAATTGTAAGTCTTCTATAACTGTTTTGCCTCGCGGACGTGTTCCTTTAATGGGTCGTGCTTCCACTTGATTATCTGTTAATTTCAAAAAACGTTCGGGGGAAGCGGAAGCAATCACTGTATCATTAAATTTCATATAACTTGCAAAAGGCGCTGGATTCAGTAATCGTAAGCGACGATATAAATCAAAAGAAGAAAAATTTTCAGGCAAACGCCCTTTAAAACGCTGGGAAATATTGGCTTCAAATATATCACCCGCTAAAATAAAATCAATGACTCGTTGTACAGCCGCTTGATATTGTTCCGCAGTAAAATTGGTTTCAATATCTTTTTTGTCTAATAACACAGTCGACAGTACAGGTAAGCCATCAATGTGATTGATGATATTGAGTAACCAATGCATTCTTTTATCAGCACGCCTAATACGCGCCGTTTCTTCTTCCTCTGGGTAGCCACTCGAAAAAATCCATGCCCTCTGCAATACATGATCAAATGCAATCACTAAATCATATAGCCCAATTGCCATATCAGGAAATGCCATATCATCTAACTGTTGTGCAGTTATTTTTTCTAAATAATGATATAAATCATACGAAAAAAATCCCGCTGCACCGCCTTGAAACGGAGGCAAGTCAGGATGAGTGGCCAAGGGGTATTTTTTTAGATTTTCTTCAAGGGCTTGGAAGAGATTATTTTCTGAATTTTTAGCAGTGAATCTAAAAAAAGGATCAATTGCAATAAAACTATAACGGCCGCACTGCTCCCGTAGTTGGGCGCTATCGAGAAAAACAGCTCCTGTTTGATCTGCAAAATAGGCAAAAATAGCCACAGGGTCTTGATAGGGTATTTCTTGTTGTTTAGGACGTAACATTTATTGCAAATTATATGCTAAAATTCACTATTATCAATCAATACTTAAGAAGTAGTTTTATGATTAACATGTCGCTAGCTGAATTGACAAAAACCTTAAATGCCAGACTTTCCACAGCAGAGCAAGAATTTAATGGGGTAAGCATAGACAGTCGTACCCTACATCCGGGCAATTTATTTATCGCCATCCAAGGAGAGAAGCTGGATGGTCATGATTTTGTCGCCGAGGCAGCTCAAAAAGGGGCTTCTGCGGCCTTGGTAAGCCGATTGATTGACTCACCTCTTCCTCAAATCCAAGTACCCGATACGATAGATGCGCTTGGCAAACTCAGCACTCATTGGCGCCAACGCTTTACTATTCCTTTCATTGGAGTCACAGGGAGCAATGGCAAGACGACTTTAAAAAATATGATCGCCGCTATTTTACGCGCCGCATCCCACAATAATCCTGAGAAAGTCCTGGCGACCCAAGGCAATTTTAACAATCATATTGGGTTACCTCTTAATTTATTACGCTTAAACGCCAACCACCGTTACGCAGTCATTGAGATGGGAATGAATCATTTTGGTGAAATTGCTTATTTATCTCAATTGGTTAAACCCCTGCAAGTCGCTGTTATTACAAACGCTGCTGAGGCACATCTGGAAGGCGTACAGAATATCGCAGGTGTTGCCCGTGCAAAAGGTGAAATATTTTTAGGATTAGAAAAAAATGGGATCGCGATACTTAATAGTGATGACACACACTTTTCTTACTGGCACGATTTAGTGAAAGAGCATTCCGTACTCAGTTTTGGTTTAAAAAATCCATCTGATATTACAGCCACTATTAAACAGCACTCCTCTATTCAATTACACACCCCTCAAGGCAATATTGATGTTCTTTTACCATTACTGGGTACACATAATAGGATGAATGCACTGGCTGCCACCGCCGCCACACTCGCTATTCATATTGATTTAGAAACTATTAAAAAAGGCTTGGAACAAGTGGTACCCGCACCCGGCCGGATGCAAGAATCTTTCTTGCCGAGCGGCACACGTGTGATTAATGACACTTACAACGCCAATCCCTTTTCATTACAAGCCGCTATCAATACACTTGCCACTTTTCCTGGCACACGTATTCTTATATTAGGTGATATGAAAGAACTTGGCCCTGATGAAAAAAAATTACATTCTCAAGCAGGAGAAAAAATCCGCACCGCAGGTATTCAATATCTATTTACCCTAGGTGAATTATCTAAATCAGCCACTGAAGCGTTCGGTGAAGGTGCAGAGCATTTCACAGAATACAATACACTCGTTTCTGCATTACAACCCTACTTAACTTCAGATCATACTTTATTAATTAAAGGATCACGTTCCATGCGAATGGAACGCATTATCAATACGATAACAGCATAAAAGAGGACAGCCCCATGACATCATTTAAAACTCCAATCACAATTGCTTATGGTGATGGCATTGGGCCTGAAATTATGAATGCTACTCTATCTATTTTAAAAGCTGCAAATGCTAATATTAACCCTGAAATAATAGATATCGGCGAAAAAATTTATTTACAAGGCTTTAGCTCAGGCATTCCAGACAGCGCTTGGGAATCTTTAAAAAGAACGAAAATATTATTAAAAGGGCCTATTACAACACCCCAAGGCGGCGGCTATAAAAGTTTAAATGTCACATTACGTAAAACACTGGGTTTATTTGCTAACGTCCGTCCTTGCATGTCTTATGCGCCCTTTATTCAAACAAACCATCCCGAAATGAACTTAGTGATTATTCGTGAAAACGAAGAAGGCACGTATGCGGGCATAGAACATCAACAAACAGACGAAGTTTATCAATGCTTAAAATTAGTCACACGCCCAGGTTGTGAACGCATCGTGCATTACGCTTTTGAATATGCGCGTAAATTCAATCGTAAAAAAGTCACTTGTTTAACAAAAGATAATATTATGAAAATGACAGATGGTATTTTCCATCAAGTATTCAATGAAATTGCAAAAGAATATCCCGACATTGAAACCGAACATTTTATTATCGATATAGGCACTGCCTTAGTCGCTGCAGAACCTGAACGGTTTAATGTGATTGTGACATCGAATTTATATGGAGATATTATCTCAGACGTTGCTGCACAAATCGCAGGTTCCGTTGGGCTTGCAGGCTCTGCCAATGTAGGCAATCATGTTGCTATGTTTGAAGCAATTCATGGTTCAGCTCCTGACATTGCTGGCAAAAAAATCGCAAATCCATCTGGGCTAATTAATGCAGCCATTCAAATGTTAATTCATATCAATCAGCCACAAGCTGCCACACTCATTGAAAATGCGTGGTTAAAAACATTAGAAGATGGGATCCACACAGCCGATGTTTATTCTACAGAACACAGCAAACAAAAAGCTAATACGGATGAATTCGCTGAGGCAGTGATTGCGCGTCTTGGACAGACACCCTCACATTTCCATCCTGTTCATTATCAACAAGATGTACGCGCGAAAATTGAATGTTATGGCGAACGCAAAAAAATAATCGTCAAAAAAGAATTAGTTGGCGTGGATATTTTTATTGATAATCCCCATCATACACCTGAAAAATTAGGTGAAATGCTTAAAACAATCAGCAAAGATTTGCAACTTATTGTTATCACGAGTCGCGGCTTAAAGATATGGCCTCATTGCATGATTGATGCACCTTATGCAGCCCACTGCAGCTGTCGATTCCAGGCAACCATAGATACAAAAAATCTTAAGCCTATTACACATCAAGCTATTATTGAATTACTACAACAATTTGAAAGACTCAATTTAGATGTCATTAAAACCGAAAATCTTTATACGTATGATGGAAAAATAGGATTTTCACTCGCCCAAGGACAGTAATTGGTAATGATTTATATCTAGAGAATGTAGATGAAATTAAAGCGTCTTCCTTTGTTAATATTTGGCCTTATTTATGGCTTTGTTGTACAGCCTATTGCATACATCTTAGCTCTCTTTTATTCTCACATGAGGAACGAATTCGACCTCCTATTAGTAGGGGGATTATTAGGAGGATTAGCTGGATTAGGATTAGCCTTAGGAATAGGTGGCCCAGTCTTATTGGCTATGGCTGCCTGGGCTGGGATATTTGTTATACTTCACGCCCTGTGCATAGCAGTTGAGCCTATTTCCCGTGGCATTTATATAGGACTACGAGGAGGATGGCATTGCGCGATGGAATTTTATGATAATGGTTTGATAAAGGGACTCACATTTCCATTTAGATATTTTAAAGCTGTAGTGATAGATGCTAACCGCGTAGCCATCGCTAATTTTCATCATACGGTTATTCCCGCTTTGAAAAAGGATACTGAAGAAATAGTTGAAGCTCATACCAAGACTGTCATCTCTACCCTTCATAATAATCTAAATGTTCACCTTCCCTCTGTAGTGTCGAATATAGTCATGCAGTATGCATTAACCCCTAGAGATAACAACCCTATTCAATTAATTCATCCTATGCCTAAACTACTCATTAGACGCATAACGCTATGGAGAGAAAACAGCATAAACAATACTACAATAAAGCTCCCTGGAAATACTAGCGAGGTTTTTAATAGCGAGGAAACATGTATAATGATAGAGTGGAATTTGCACTCAATATTGTTCCACAAACCTAAAAGAAACCAATACGAAGAAAAAGAAACGGAAAATAGATTAACCCAGGCCTGTGGGCGCGAAAATCGCATCCTTAGCCTAAGCTAATTTCTCATGGTCCCTTCGGCCTACTTTCTTACCTTCGGCTCTATGTGTCACTTATTGAATCTAAATAATATATTCTTAAAAAAGTGTCGATCCCTCAGGACTTCATCTTATTTTGAAAGGTTTTCATACCCAGTCATTCAAAGCAATACCTATACCCAAGCTATTAGTTCGATGCCTATATTCAATCAAGCTTTGTCCGTATCCACTAAAGGCTTGGACATACCCTTTAATATAAGGAGTAAGAGGAAAGCTATACGTTAACTCGACTGTTTTATGTTTCCCTCCACTTTCCAAAATATTATGGGCTTGAAGCGAAATCACTTGTTGGTGAAATTTATAAGCAATTAACAGCCTTCCATAACCTAAATATTGTGCAATATCACGATTATAAGGATACGTACTTAATACATACCATGGCTTCAAGCTCACCATACAATTTTCTGAAGATGCAATAGCCTCAAGATAGGATCTGTTCCAACTTCTTTCTAACTGATTACCAAATCCATTTGATTGGTGCGTGACTCCAATGTTCATAAATGTAAGCTGCCAATTTCTTAATAAATGCCAATTTAATTGATTAGCTAAAAATAATTCAGGCTCATAATCTGTTTCTCTAAAAAACGCACTGTGATTATAAAGTTGCCAATAAGAAAATTGAGTATACGCTAAAAATAAAGAAGAATGGCTATTAAAAATCCTTTTCCATAAAGGAACTTTAAGGCTTATTTGATATTTAAATTCATTTTTCTTTAAACTTTCATTATTAGGCGTGTTATTTTGATAAACTGCATTATCAGGCGAAAAAGTTGCATAATAAGGTAACACATAATTAGGTTTATAGAGATCTATTAAAAAATAGTTAGATGGTAAAATATTTTCTTTTGAAGCGCGTTTTTCAACTACAGTTTTAGGTTGCTGTGCATCTATAAGAGACTTGGATGCAGAAAAACAAGTAGTGGATAAAAATACGAGCATGACTAATAAAGATATAGATAAATTTCTAAAGCATTTTTTCATTTTTTAACCCCAAAAATAGAGAAACAGTATAGTAAAGCAAAGAAGAAGGTTTGCCAACACACTCATTTACGATGGATAAGAGGCGCTATATTACTAGGCACTCGTCTCAGGATTTATCGTAATATTAGCTATTCTTTTAACTGAGAGCATTTGAGGATAATTTTTTACAATAAATTTAATAAGTTTTTCTCTGACTTCACAGCGTAAGCGCCATAAGCTATCACCATCTTTTGCGCTCACTAATCCTCTTAACTCCATTGTTTTTTCTTTCATATCAGTGACTTGAAAAGTGGCTATGTTTCGATTCCATAATTCAGATTGATTCACGTACTCGTGAAATTTTTCCCGGATAATATCAATAGGTAACGTGTAATCAGCGTAGATAAAAATTGTACCCAATAACTCAGTCGAATTTAAAGTTAAATTCTGTAGGCCTTTAGAAAAAAAATAATCCGTTGGTAAAATTAATCGTCTTAAATCCCATAATTTTACTACCACATACGAAAGATTAATTTCTTCAATTTGACCATTCTCATTTTCAATAATAACGGTATCACCAATCCGAATGGGCTGCGAAAAAGCAAGCTGCAATCCTGTAAATAGCCTGCTTAAACTTTGTTGACTCGCAAAAGCGCCTGCCGCACCTATTATGCCAGCCGTAGTAAGCAATCCAGTGCCAAGGCTTCTTACGCTCTCAAATGTCATTAATCCAGCAGCTGCTGTAATCACAATAATAATGGTTTGTAATATTTTTTTAAGCAAGAGCACTTGCGTGTTTATCGCGCGGACTCTAATTCCATGGTCATTGACTACATCAATATGATGTAAAATCAATTGCGCCAAGCTATCTATTATCTGGATAAATATCCAACCCAGCGTGCCAATCAAGAGTAAGTGCGTGATTTTTTCCAAGAGCTCTTCCTCCACCCCTGTGATGCCTAACACTGGAATGAAAAAATTAACCATCAACATAATGAGAGCAGCTTGTAAGCTTTGGCTAAGGGCAGAGAAAATCACAAAACTGGTTCGCTTCTTTTTTTCTGCCAACCAATGTAATAAACATAATTTTGTGCTGTGGAATATTTTTATTACTATCCAGAAATAAATAGAATATTCTGCGATATTAAATAAGTAATCAATTAACCGATAGACTCGCTGATCAAAATAGGATGGGAAAAAACTGCTGCCTACTTGTATCATTAAATGGCCTATATATAAAAAAATAAGCGCAGAAACAGGCACTCGGATCGTTCGGACGGCAAATTTTATCACAGATCGTACGGGTGAAGCATCGGGGTATTTTTCATTTTTTCCTCTGCTCCAACCCCACAGGATAATATAAAGCCCAACCAAAAAAATGAGAGAAATAAGTGTAGGCGTATCATGTTCATTGAAGGATAGAAAAGGGATAGTTGGGTTATATAGCATATTTCATCTCACTTCTATATCATGGCGGCAGCCAGGCAAGATGCCGCTATAATTCTATTGTTGATTTTTCAGATAACGATAGCCTAAATAAGAAATATAAAATGGCGCTTTTATAAAATAAGAGGAGAAAGTCAATGCCCTCTTCCTTAAATAACTTATTAATTTAGAGCCCTTATTTTTATATTCAAAATAAAATCCCGTCAAAAAACACAGAGAAAAAATGAGAGCTGTCGTACCTGGCGTTAGCAGTTGTTCCTTTAATTCTTTATTGTAATCAAAAAATGAAAGTCTATTTGAACTAATTTTAATTTCAAGATCTGCTATTTTTCTTTGTAATTTCAGAATGCCTAGCATGCCGGGCCCTTTTCATTACTGATAAAATTCTTTAATTGTCTACGTGTCGCGTTAAAAAAGAAATTATTCTTAAAATTAAGTAACGTATAAATGACACCCACAAGAACAATCATATTAAAAAGAGACAAAATAAAAAAAGAAGCCTGCCAGCTCAAAGAGAACCACTGCAATATCATAAAAAAAGAAAAAATAACTGAACCCCAAAAAAATACTAACAAAGGCAACAAAAATATTAAAAGCAATAAAATATATCCAACGCTCTGCTTAGCAAGCTTTGCTTCTGAAATAGCAAGATGGGTCACATCCTTTATGATTTCTGTAAAAATAAAAAAATTCTTACTAATGGTCGATAACCAGTTTTTGTTATCATCGCTTTCTATCATAAAAGCCCTTAATCAAACAAAGCCCCGCCAACTTTAAGCAAGTTTTATTTCTGTTGGCGGGTTTGCATGAGGTGTTATTTTTTCTTATTAAAGCAAAAGCTTGCTAATAAAGCCCCTGCTATCGTTGTGAAAACAATAGATTTCACAGGATTATTTTTTATATATTTTATGACATCTTCTTCCATATTCATAAATTTTTCTTCAGTGATTTTAAAAGCTTTTTCTATTTTTTCTTGGATTTTATTCTTTATATCATCTAATCCGGAATCTTCTAAAATAGATTGAATTTTTTCTTTAATTTCATCATCACTGATTTTTCCGTAGAGCTTTTTTAGTTTACCTACCAATTCTTCATACGAGCCATCGATTTGGTCAAGATCCTCGTTTGATAATTTCCATTGCTTTTTAATGCTACCCTTTAATTCATCCCAATTTCCTTTTACAATTTCTGTTAAATTTTTATTCATAGTCATTGCCCCTTAAAATTAATGAATGCATTTAAAAAGAATTTTTAAAAAAATTGATCCTTATGAAAAAACTTCCAACAAAAAGCAGAATACACTTTTTAAAAAACAAAATCTACAAATTTGTTTTAATTTCGAGATATTAATCAAATAGCCTATAAAATAGGCTAATTTTATGAATTTTCAATCGCTTGAAATAATAAGTAGAATAACGTAAACTAAAAAACGAAAAATTTATTTTTTCAAATTTAGTTTATACATTTATAAAATAATTAAATTTATAAGGAGAAATGATATGACTCAAGCATCCGAAATATCTTCATCTGTAGTTAAATCAAGTGAAGTAATTGGCGTAAATGTAGAAAACTCACAAAATGAAAAATTAGGAAAAATAGAAGAGCTAGTGATTGATAAGTTAAATGGAAATGTGAGATATGCCGTTCTTTCCTTTAGCGAACTTCTCGGAATAGTAAAAAAGCTATTTGCCATTCCATGGGAATTATTAGAATACGATAATAAACGCAAATGCTTTGTTATTAATGTTCCCAAAGATAAACTAAAGAATGCTAATGGCTTTGACAAAGATAATTGGCCTAACATGGCTGATGAAAAATGGAATAAAGCAGTACGTGACTATTATATTGACATCAGCTAAAAATTAAAAACCTGTGACTCTGCCGTGACATTCTCTATCAAAGCATGTGCGGCAGAGAAACATCCCTCTAAAAAAGTTTAAAATAATCGGAAGAAATTGCAGCTACCAACCGTAATTTTTTAATATCTTGAAATACGCCTGCTAATGCTTCTATTTGTTCCGTTGCAATTGCTTGCGCTAACCCCCGCAGAGTTAACATCCTTGAATGCGTTTCTTTTTTCCCTACCTTCGTATTTTGTGCCGCTTTTACCAACGATAATTTTTTAATATCTTGAAAAATACTTGCTAATGCTTCTATTTGTTCCGCCGCACTTGCTTGCGCTAGCCCCCGCAAAGCAAACAATTTTAAATGCACTTCTTCGACATTTCCTATACTTCTATTTTGTATTGCTTTTATCAATGGTAATTCTTTAATACCTTGAAACACATTCGCTAATGCTTCTATTTGCTGAGCCGCACTTGCTTGCGCCAACCTCCGCAGAGTCAACATGCTTGAATGCGTTTCTTTTTTCCCCGCATTCGTATTTTGTGCCACTTTTACCAACGGTAATTTTTTAATATCTTGAAACACACTTGCTAATGCTTCTATTTGTTCTGTCGCGCTTGCTTGCGCTAATCCTCCCAGA
The DNA here is from genome assembly GCA_021323555.1 of Gammaproteobacteria bacterium. The sequence goes on from JAJONP010000019.1 coordinate 17,223, forward strand.
GTGAACATTCTTAAATGTGCTTTTTCTGCATTTTCTACATTCATATTTTGTGCGGCTTTTATCAACGGTAATTTTTTAGTATCCTTAAACACATTCGCCAATGCCTCTATTTGCTCCGCCGCACTTGCTTGCGCTAGCCTTCGAAAAGTGAACATTCTTAAATGTGATCCTTCTGCATTTTTTACCTTCACATTTTCTGCGACTTTTCCCAACGGTAATTTTTTAATGTTATGAGAAAATACATTCGCTAATGCTTCTATTTGTTCAGATGCTGTTGCCTCTGCCAACCCAAGCAAGGTAAATACTTTCAAACGTAGCTCGCTACTTCCCTTTACATTTACATTCCATTCCGGATGCGCTTGTTCTAAAGATAATTGAAGAGATTGCGATACAGCAGGTTTCTTCGAATCATTTACAGTGGATTCGCGAGGTGACGCAGAAATAGAAGCCGCACCTTGAGCGACTAAAAAAATATCATGTAATGCGCCTGCTAATTTTTTTATATCACCCACACCCCAAAAACTAATAGACACATAGCCTTTTACATCATCTACTACATGCTGATAAATAGCTAACACATAAAATTGCTCATGCCGTAATTTTAACAATACTTTTTGTAATTCAGATTCTGGTAATACCAGGCTACCCTCCATGACCGTGTCAGTATCTGAACCAGAAAAAGTCGCCCAAGAATTTTTTAGGATTTCTTTACTAACATCCTCTTGAGTCGAATTTATTTTTTCGCTAAATTCGACTCTATAAACGCCATTTTTAAATTGCGCGTGTACCCCTAAAATAGCATCAATTTTACGAGGGTTTAGCGTAGTTTCAAGCAGGTCAGAAGTACCTAATGGAAAATCATTCTCCTCGTTGGTTGTCATTTTTATTTTATCAAACAACTGCTTTACTGCTTTTGCAAGTTTAAGTTCATTACCTTCCCCTTTCAAATGCATTAGCGTCACTCTCGGGGAATCCCAAAGATAAGGATTACGAAGTCGCATCACTTGTAACCCATTCGTCAATGCAACGCTCATTACAGGGTTGACCTGATCTTGCAATAAAAGCAAATCGCCTTTTATAGAAGTAACATCACCTGTTTTTTTAAATTCAATCCATGACACAAGCCCCATGTCAGGCGTGATTTGCATACCCCTCATAGCTACTTTTAAGTCATTGCGAGGCACAATAATTTTATAGATTTTAGTATTTGCGTTATATTCGCCTTTGTATCCTATAAGTTCTGAAATTTTTTTAATAGAAAGATCTGCGCTATCTGCTGTTTCAAGCGCGTAAGAATTGATTGAAGAAAATAATAATAAAATAATGAAAACAAAAAATTTTGCCATTTCGTTCGTCCCTGTCGCTCCCTACCATCCATCGCCCCTTTCATTGTAGCTGAATCAAGCAGTTAAATGCTACCCTCCTTTTTATTCATCCCTTTATTCAAATAGGATCCCAATCACCATAAATTTTGGCTTATCAATATAATCGGCGACATGATGTACTGGCGCTATTGCACTTGCCGCTGCAAGCGCTGCCCTGTCAAGCACCTCCGCTTTACTCGTTCTCAATAATTGCACATCACTCACTTGGCCATTGGGATAGAGCAAAAAGCCAATCACAGAAGTTCCTTTGACATTCAAATCAATCGCGGATTTAGGATAAATTAAATGCGCGGTCAATGCTTTCCCTAATAACGTCAGTAATGGTTTATCTATTTTTTTATCGCCAATCAAATGAACGGGCTCTGTTTCTGGAGAGCGACTAATATTGACAGCACTATGAGTGTTTAATAATTGCCGTATATCAACCATTACAGGTTTTTTAATGCCTAATTTTGATTGAGGTAATGCTTTCGGAGGAAGCACTTTTTCTTGCACGCCCATCGCAGGAGCAGCCATGTCATGATAAACGTAAGAAGGAATAAATAAAGAAGGCTTCTCTTTATCATCAGGTATTTTTATCAAGGCAGGTTTCAAAGCCCATACGAATGAAACACCTGAAAATAACAAGCAATGGCAGAGTAAAACCAGCCAGAAACTATTTCGTTGGATGACTTTGGCAACTTTATTTCGCATTCACTACCTGTATGCCAGAAGAGGGTTCTCCTGTATCATACGACAACTTTATTTAAGTATATAGACAAGATATAACGATGAACATGAATGAAAACACCCCCTATGCTAATTTAGAACCCGATTTGATTCTCAATGCGGTTGAAAGCATGGGTTTTCTGTGTAGTGGGAGTTTGCTTGCCTTAAATAGCTATGAAAATCGTGTCTATCAAGTGGGCATTGAAGACAGCGCGCCGATGATTGTCAAATTTTACCGCCCAAACCGTTGGAGCAATGAAGCCATTTTAGAAGAACACCAATTTGCTCTTGAATTAACTCAGCATGAAATTCCTGTGGTAGCACCTTGGGTGTCCTCTGCCGAAAAAACATTACACGAATATCAAGGCTATCGTTTTGCGCTTTTCCCACGTTGGGGCGGTCATGCGCTCGAATTAGATAGTCTTGATCAATTAGAATGGATGGGACGTTTCATTGGACGATTACACGCCGTGGGTGCCTGCAAACCTTTTCAGCATCGTTCCTTTTTAGATATAAAAACACACGGCTACTCCTCGTATGATTTTTTAATAGAGCATCATTTTATTCCTGATACTATCAAAGACGAGTATTGTCGTATTGTTAAATCTCTGCTAAAGAAAATTGAAGAATGTTTTCAGCAGGCAGGCTCTATTAACACCATTCGTTTACATGGCGATATTCATGTAGGCAATGTGTTATGGAACGATGCAGGCCCTCATATCGTTGATTTAGACGATTGCATGATGGGCCCTGCTATTCAAGATATTTGGATGTTACTTTCAGGTGATGAAACACAAATGCGCTTGCAATTGGAATATATTCTTAGCGGTTACCGTGAATTTCATAATTTTAATCCACGCGAATTACAACTCATTGAAGCATTACGCTCTTTGCGCATGTTGTATTATTCCGCCTGGCTTGGAAAACGCTGGGAAGATCCTGCCTTCCCGCGCAGTTTTCCGTGGTTTAATACACCTCATTATTGGGAAGAACAATTGCGGTATTTGGGGGATCAGCTTAATATTTTAAATTGTAAAAACTTAAACTCGAGTTGACAGCGAATCTAAAGTGAGATAAAAATAGCGTATAGTAGAATTTTCAAAAATACTTAGTCATTTTTTCTCCACGAAAAAAGCCGCAGCCCCTAAAAAATAAACCCAGCCAAATTTCTTCCTGAAAAACGCCGAAGGCCCTAAAAAATAAACTCTGCCAAATTTCCTCCTGAAAAAGGCCAAAGGCCTGAGAGATCGACACTTTTTTAAGAATATATTTATTTAGATTCAATAAGTAACGCGGAGAGCCGAAGGTAAGAAAGTAGGCCGAAGGCCGTGAGAAATCAGCCCAGGCTAAGGGCACGCTTTTTGTGCCCGCAGGCCTGGGTAGATAATCCCCCACAACTCCATTCATATTGTGTTTTCAACAAAACATCGCAAACCTTTTCTTTCTAATAAGGCTTTACGTGATCGTTTATACCAATATATCAATAAAATTTCCAAAAACCATCAATGTTATCTTCTCACAGCAGGCGGCACCAGCGATCACATACACTTGTTATTGTCACTAAATAAAAAAATTGCACTTTCTAAATTAATTGAAGAAATAAAAACTTCAACTTCAAAATGGATTAAATCAACCTCTATGAATTTGGAACATTTCTATTGGCAAAATGGATATGGCGCATTTAGTGTAAGTCAATCCCGCATAGATGCGGTCATAAACTATATTAACAATCAAGAAAATCATCATAAAACATTCTCTTTCAAAGAGGAGTTAAAAAAATTATTAAGAGCTTATAAAATTAATTATGATCAGAAATATCTTTGGTCATGATCTTCCGCACCTTCGGTGTGTGAGTGGAGAGGGATTTTTTACCCAGGGCTGAGGGATCGACACTTTTTTAAGAATATATTATTTAGATTCAATAAGTGACACATAGAGCTGAAGGTAAGAAAGTAGGCCGAAGGCCGTGAGAAATCAGAGCACCGAAGGTGCGGGAGATAAACTAGAAGGAAAAAATCATGGCCCTTTTCTTTAAAATCATCATAAAACATTATCTTTTAAAGATAAGCTAGAAAAATTATTAACGGCTTATAAAATTAATTATGATCAGAAATATCTTTGGTCATGATCTCCCGCACCTTCGGTGCTGGAGTTGTGGGGGATTATCTACCCAGGCCTGCGGGCACAAAAAGCGTGCCCTTAGCCTGGGCTGATTTCTCACGGCCTCCCTCACGCCTGCGGCCTTTCTCAGGTTTTCGCGATTAAAATCAATTTATTTCACACTACACACACCCGATCTCTCATAAGGGGCCCTATAAATTGTTATATTTTTTCTACAAGGATTCGTATATTTTTCCTATGAAGAATAGAAAATAATTGCACAAGATTCTATAGAACAATAAAGACGATTTACATTATGTTTTTTAAGATGTTGATTTTATTACAAAATAAACAGGTAGATATTTTTGGCTATCCACTGTCCGTATATTTTTCCTATAAAACATCGTATATTTTTCCTATAAAAATTAATCCCCCGCCACCATCATATTTTCTAAAAGAATAGAGCCCGTTCGGATATTGCCGCGCGTATCCACATCACTACCCACTTCCACTATTTGCGAATACATATCCCGCAAATTACCCGCAATCGTTATTTCTTCAACAGGATATTGAATATCACCATTTTCCACCCAAAATCCTGCTGCGCCCCGCGAATAATCACCCGTTACCAAATTAACGCCTTGACCCATTAACTCTGTGACGAGTAATCCCGTTCCCATGGATTTCAATAATGCTGGTAAATCTTTTTTTTCTGATGGCTCGGACGTAGTGATTATTAAATTATGCGCACCATCCGCATTCCCTGTTGTTTGTAATCCTAGTTTTCGTGCCGAATAAACACCAAGGCTATAACTTTCTAAAATACCATTTTTAATAAATACATTCGGACGTGTTGCCACACCATCATCATCAAATGGCTCACTGCCGACTCCTTTTTCTAAATGCGGATGCTCGGCAATTGAAATAAAAGAAGGAAAAATAGGTTTGCCTAATTGGTCTAATAAAAAAGATGTTTTTCGATAAAGAGCGCCGCCTGAAATAGCCGACATAAAATGGCCTAATAGCCCACGCGCTTCTTCTGCCGCAAAAATAACAGGCACTCGACGTGTTGTTAAATGCCGCGCGTTTAAACGCCGCACTGTGCGTTCTGCTGCTTCTCTACCAACCGCTTCCATGGAATGAAGTAATTGTGGATCAGGCGACACTGTATAACTATAATCTCTTTGCATGGCATCATCCGCCATAGCAATCAAAACACAATTCATTTCATGACGAGTGACAGGAAAAATGCCAATAAACCCTTCTGTATTCCCATACACATTCCATGCTTCTGTGGTTGAAACACTCGCACCATCTGACTGGGTAATACGTTTATCATAAGATAATCCAGCAGCTTCACAAGCGCGCGCAATCTCGATGGCTTGTTCGACAGTCACTGCCCAAGGATAAGATAAATTGAGTTCAGGATAATTAAATGCAAGTAAATTTTTATCAGCCAATCCTGACGAGGGATCTTCATCTGTGAAGCGAGCGATATGGCATGCAGCCTTAACAGCCGATGCAATCGCCTCAGGTCTTAAATCAGAAATACTCGCTGAACCCGACCGCTTTCCAAAATAGACTGTCAAGTCAATCATTTTATCTTTGTGATATTCAACGGATTCGACTTCTCCCTTGCGCGCTGTTACTGAAAACCCTTTATTAGCAACAATATCGACTTCAGCGCTGGTCGCGCCTTGTGCTGTCGCTTCTTGCAAAATATCCGCCGCTAATTTTTTTAAATAAGTGGCGGTAAAACCTGCTTGTGTTAATTCAGTCATTGTTTTATTTCTCTCGTATTCATTTGGATTTTTAGATTTTTTTATAGTATCCTAATCGCCTTCATATTCCTATTGGAGAACATCAACCATGAAAAAATTTATAGCCTTATTAATTAGCGCGTCCCTTATCGCAGCACCTATTGCTTTTGCGGATGACCAATCTACTACAGCAGATCAAGAGACTGCTATGCAGAAAATGTCGAGCAATGAGCAAGCTACTGCTAGCGCCCCAGCAAAGGTCAGCAAGAAAAAAGCACGTTGTCATTGCTCTAAGTGCCATCACGGCAAACACAAAAAGCATGCAAAGGATGCTGATAAAAAGATATAAAATGTAGGGTGGATTAGACGCGCTTTTTGCGTCGTAATCCACCAAATCAAATCTACCTTATAGCTTTTTGATAATGCAATTTTGTTTGGTGGATTACGACGCAAAAAACGCGTCTAATCCACCCTACATTTGAGCTATCCCTCTAAGAATTTACCTATAGAGCAGGATTAGAGCCTTCTCCATATAATGCAAGACCATCGCCATGGCCTTCTACACAGTCAAGCCTGAAATTTTGCTCATCCACACCAGATAC
>JAJONP010000131.1 GCA_021323555.1 Gammaproteobacteria bacterium
ATTGATTTAGGTGCTGCGCCAGGGGGTTGGTCTGAGCTTGTTGTAAAACTTGTGGGTAAACAAGGTCGCGTGATAGCTTTAGACATATTGCCCATGGAGCCCATTCTGGGTGTTGAGTTTATACAGGGTGATTTTAGGGAAGATAAATTGCTGCAAGATGTATTACAACGTATAGATTGCACAAAAGTCGATTGGGTTATCTCAGACATGGCTCCTAATTTTAGCGGCATAGACAGTGTTGATTTGCCACGTGTTATCGCACTTGCTGAGTTAGCACTGGATTTTGCATTACGTGTTTTACAGGAGCAGGGTGGATTACTGATAAAAGTGTTTCAAGGGGAAGGATTTGACGCATTTTTGGTTGAAGTACGCCGGTCTTTTAAAAAAGTGGTCGTCCGTAAGCCAAAAGCATCTCGTAGTCGCTCAAACGAAGTTTATATTTTAGCTAAAAATCGCCATTAGATGTAGGATGAATTAGACGCGCTTTTTGCATCGTAATCCACCCTATATTATTAAGCAGTATCCGCAGCAGCATTTATATAGGGTATTTTCATTAACTTAATGGCAGTGAAGGTGGGATAAGTATATCGAATTTAAAGGACTTCCTGTATTATGGAAAGAATCTATATATATGTAAGTATCAAAGGAGTTTCCGCGAGTGAATGACACAATTAAGACAATACTTTTATGGATGGTAGCAGGAATAATCCTTGTTTCTGTATTTAATTTATTTGGTCCTAAACGCGAACCAGAAGAAAGAATTAGTTACTCCACCTTTGTCAATGAAGTAAGGCAAGGGAATGTCAGCACTGTCACTATTTCAGAACAAGATGTGACAGGCGTTATGCAAAATAATAAAGTTTTTTCCACCTATCTTCCGATGTTACATGACACAATATTGTTAAAAGAAATGCTTGATAAAGGAGTTATTGTTAAAGGTCGTCCGCCCGAGCAACCGGGATTGTTAATGCACCTACTTAATTTACTGCCGTGGATTGTCTTATTTGCTATATGGATTTATGTACTACGCCAGCAAACAGGTGCAGGTGGCCGTGGCGGCGCTTTCTCATTTGGCCGTAGCCGTGCACGTTTACTAGGCGAAGATCAGGTAAAAGTCACGTTTGCAGATGTGGCGGGTGTTGAAGAGGCAAAAGAAGAAGTCAAAGAGCTTGTTGATTTTTTACGAGATCCAGGCAAATACCAAAAATTAGGTGGAAAAATTCCACAAGGTGTCTTGTTGGTAGGGCAACCAGGTACGGGTAAAACATTATTAGCAAAGGCTGTTGCAGGCGAAGCAAAAGTGCCATTTTTTACTATTTCAGGCTCGGACTTCGTAGAAATGTTTGTCGGTGTGGGGGCTTCGCGTGTACGTGATATGTTTGAGCAAGCTAAAAAACAAGCCCCTTGCATTATCTTTATTGATGAGATTGATGCAGTGGGTCGTCATCGTGGCGCAGGGCTTGGGGGCGGGCATGATGAACGTGAACAAACACTGAATCAGTTATTAGTTGAAATGGATGGTTTCCAAGGTAATGAAGGCGTTATTGTGATTGCCGCAACAAATAGACCTGATGTATTAGACCCTGCGTTGTTACGTCCAGGCCGCTTTGATAGACAAGTCATTGTGGGATTACCTGATGTCCGTGGACGTGAGCAAATATTAAAAGTACACATGCGTAAATTACCCTTAGCAGATGATGTCCAACCCGCTATTATTGCACGTGGTACACCTGGATTTTCCGGAGCAGATTTAGCAAATGTTGTGAATGAAGCTGCATTGTTTGCTGCGCGTGCTAATAAACGTGCGGTTGGAATGCATGAATTTGAAAAAGCAAAAGATAAAGTGATTATGGGAACAGAGCGTCCCTCCATGGTGATGAGTGAATCCGAGAAAAAGCTGACTGCTTATCATGAAGCAGGACATGCGATTGTAGGCTTGTCTGTTCCTGAGCACGATCCTGTCCACAAGGTGACTATTATTCCACGTGGAAGGGCATTAGGTGTCACGATGTTTTTACCAGAAGGGGATCGTTATAGCCATTCAAAAGAATATTTAGAAAGTAAAATTTCTAGTTTGTTTGGTGGGCGCATAGCAGAAGAATTGATTTATGGGCCAGATAAAGTCACAACGGGTGCATCGAACGATATTCAAAAATCTACAGAATTAGCACGTAATATGGTTACGAAATGGGGTTTATCAACAAAATTAGGCCCTCTCACATTTGGAGAAGATCAGGGAGAAGTGTTCTTGGGTCATTCTGTTGCTCGACATAAAGAAATTTCGGAATCAACGTCTGGCATTATTGACCAAGAAGTGCGAGATATTATTGATAGAAATTATCAACGCGCGACAAGAATTTTAAAAGAAAAATTAGATCAACTCCATGCTATGGCAGAAGCGCTTATCAAATATGAAACTATTAATATGGATCAAATTAATGACATTATGTCCGGCAAGCCTGTGCGAGAACCAGCAGGCTGGAGCGATGAAGACAATGATCGTAAAAAACGCGCGGACACTTCCTCTGTTGATTCAAACGAACAGAGTCGTTTAAAAATAATTGATAATAAAAACACCGATCCTGCTTAAGATGAAAATAAAGTTTATGGACAAGCAACCACGCCGCTATTTTGGCACCGATGGGATTAGAGGTCGCGTTGGTGTGTGGCCGATTAATGCAGAATTTATCTTAAAATTGGGCTGGGCGGTCGGTAAGGTGTTAGCACGTCAAGGATTTGGTAAAGTTATTATCGGAAAAGATACACGTATTTCAGGGTATATGTTTGAATCAGTATTAGAGGCGGGGTTATCATCCGCCGGTATTGATACCCATTTATTAGGCCCCATGCCAACGCCTGCTATTGCCTATCTGACACGTACCTTACGAGCACAGGCAGGTATTGTAATTAGTGCATCACATAATCCTTATTATGATAACGGTATTAAATTTTTCTCTGCGCAGGGAATAAAATTACCTGACGATGTAGAAATTGCTATAGAAGAACAACTCCAAAAAGACATGACAACTGTTGATTCTTCGCAACTAGGTAAGGCAATTAGAGTAGTTGATGCGCCTGGACGTTATATTGAATTTTGTAAAAGTACCGTTTCATCTGATATTCATTTGAATGGGCTTAAAATCGTTGTTGATTGTGCTAACGGTGCTGCTTATTACATTGCACCTAATGTATTTCGAGAACTGGGTGCTGAAGTCATTGAAATAGGTGTAGAGCCCAATGGATTAAATATTAATTTAGATTGTGGTGCGACCCATCCTGAAGTTTTACAAAAACGAGTGATTGAAGAAAAAGCTGATTTAGGTATTGCGTTAGACGGTGATGGTGATCGAGTCATTATGGTAGATAAAGAAGGGCATATTTTAGATGGCGATGATTTACTTTATACCATTGCCAAACATCGCAAGGAATTAGGTATTTTGAAAGGAGGTGTGGTCGGTACCACGATGTCTAATATTGGTTTAGAAAGAGGGCTCGGTCGTTTAAATATTCCATTTACTCGAGTCCCCGTTGGTGATCGTTATGTGATGGCTGAATTAAATAAACGTCAGTGGTATATAGGGGGGGAGCCTTCAGGGCATGTTATTTGTTCTGAGGCGGTGACAGCAGGAGATGGAATTATCACAGCATTGCAAACGCTTTCTGTGATGCGCTATAAAAATCAGACTTTAGCGGAAGTCAGAAAGGGATTAGAAAAATATCCTCAAATTTTACTGAATGTTAAAGTGACAGAAAAGAGTGGAAATAATGATTTAGAAAATAACACACGAATTCAAGCTGCATTAAAAAATATAGAAAAGCGATTGGGCGAAAATGGTCGTATTATAGTACGTCGTTCAGGTACAGAAGCACTCGTCCGTGTCATGATTGAAGGTGAAAATGAAAATGAGATTAAAGAATTAGCCCATCAATTAGCTGCTCTTGTTAAACAAGAGCTTTCTTGAATTTAACTGATTAAATTGTAGATTGTATTAGGGTTAGCCTATCTCGTCTGCTGTCTCGTCAAGTGTTAATATAGAAGATCGAATGGGAGGGGATTTTTATGCTTCGTCAATTTCTATCTTTAAATATCTGCATAGGATGTATCAGTATAGCCATTGGGTCGAATACTGTGCTTGCTGGTTATTATCCGCAGCCTATTGTCCCTGATTATTACGATATTGTCACAATACCTTGTTACTATCACAAGCCTTATTATAAATACAAGAAATATGGCAGGCATCCTACTCATTATTTTATTTCAAAATATTATCTGTATAACACTCCTACGGGTCATTTAATAAAGGTGCCAATACAAAAGGATGGTTGTCGGGCTGAGAGTTTGGCGATTGCAAGGCATAGAAATAATTATCAGGGTTTTTCTGAAGCGCCTTATTCTTATAGAGAAACAGAGTCGTATGTGAATGAGCCTATAGATGAAAATTTTGTAATGGATAGACGTACTAGCGATGATGTCTTAGATGATTTTGAATAGGATGAATGAGGTATTATGATGAAATTACAATGCGTTGTTATTTTAATAAGTAGCTTACTAGTCAGTGGCTGTGCTTTTATAGACGGACTTAAAAATTCTCAGGATCAAATAGTCGATGATTCTAATAAACAAAATGAAGCAGTAGCAGCGCCGGTTGTATTGCCCGCAAAGGATAATCCACCAGCCATACAAGCAGCTAAAACAATTGCTCCATTAACACGTTAAATTTAACTAAGAAATTGTAACCGTGCGCAATCTTATTCTTAAAATTAAAAAAATTACTTCTCACGAAATTTCCACCAGGCCCCGCACAAAAACGCGAATACACGTCTGTCTTCTTGTCATAAACGTGAGCGCGTTTTTTGCGGGGTGATAGGCTCTACTATTTCTGAAGCGTATTAAACAGTATTTACACTGGTATTTACAGAATGTTTTTCTTAAGTTGACACCATTGTGTAAACAATTACGAAAGTTATGGTGAACAGTTAAGAGAAATTTCCACCCCACAGAATATTTCTTTTAAATACCATGAAACATTCTGTAGGGGGAGGTATAGATTTTTAAAAGATTAGGCAATAGCCATTTCTTTTAATTTTCTAAGCGCTTTGATTTTAACCACCTTGTGGGCTGGTTTTGCTTTAAACATCATTTCTTCGCCAGTAAAGGGATTGACGCCTTTACGAGCGGGTTTTGCAGGTTTTTTCACAACAGCAATTTTTAATAGACCAGGCATAACAAATTTTCCTGGGCCGCGTGATTTAACGTGCAGTTCAATGATAGTACCAAACGCATCTAAAACCCCGGCAACTTCTTTCTTAGCAAGACATGTCATATCCATGATTGCTTTGATGATGCCGCCTTTGGTTAAAGGATCTTTAACCGTAGGCATTTTGGGTTTAATTTGCACTTTTTTAACAGATTTCTTTCCTGATTTAGAAGAAGCTTTTCTAGCAGCCATCGTTTATTCCTCTTTAAAGTCAAAATGATGCAATACA
>JAJONP010000132.1 GCA_021323555.1 Gammaproteobacteria bacterium
CTGCGCCCGTAGCTCAGTTGGATAGAGTACCTGGCTACGAACTAGGGGGTCGGGAGTTCGAATCTCTCCGGGCGCGCACCAATAGAATCAAATCATAAAGCTGTTACACACACTGCGCCCGTAGCTCAGTTGGATAGAGTATCTGGCTTCGAACCAGGTGGTCGGGAGTTCGAATCTCTCCGGGCGCGCAAGTAAACTAATCAGGGCAATCGTACTGAAATTTTAGGTTCAGCTAAATAAAAATTTTTTGTCCATTGCTATGGAATTTTCATTGACTTTGACATTTGAAGAGGCATGCAATCCCCGCTGTGCGGGGTTAAACAACCGAAATTAACTTTTCTATTTATTCTAAATAGGGAGAAATTAATTGAAAGCTGCTTAAAATCGTCCCCTCTCCCGGAGCGTTTTTTGCGAGGGGAGAGGGAAAGGGTGAGGGTGAAGATGTTTGATTTATTATATTTCCGAATTAGATGAATCAGCGCCAGCTTGTACACCCTGCCCTCACCCTAACCCTCTCCCCTCACTGCGTTCCGGGAGAGGGGACGATCTTAAGCAGCTTCATAGTTGCCATTTTGGCCATCTGCAAAATATTCAAGCCAGCCTGAAGAATCAACTAGATTCTTTTTCATGTTCTATCTTTATCACGCTTGATTACAGTATTCATTCCTTTTAAGAATCCACGTTTTTTCTTAATATCTTGAACAGGCACGAATTCCTCGATTTTGATAATGAAATATATGTAGCTTTCCTCCTGGAGACAAATGCATAGCTTCATGTACTTCCTACCTCTTCTCCACCAACATTTTCAAATTAGCCAGTCCAGTCTCAAAGTCTTTTCCAAGCATAGATTTAAACACGAGACTCATCCAACGTTTAATAAGATTCTTACCTGAGTCGCCTTGATCCGTCCAAGTTACTCTTGTATCGTCACCTTCACGCGCAAAACGAAGGTCACCCTGAAAAGCAGACTGTGATCGTCCCATGTCGATATAAATATCATAGGCAACACCCGTTTGTGGATTCATTGACGTAAATTGCATCCAACCGCTACCCATTTTTTCGCTCTTCCAGCTTTGCTTAGCTCCGGCACTCTCTCTGGGACCTTGATAAGTGTATTGCAATGTTGCATCTTTATGAGAATTCCACGGGGCCCATTTTTCCCATTCTTTAAAATTGCTTACAAATGGATAAATTTCCTTGGGAGTTGCATGAATAGTCACGGAACGTGAGACTATCCATTTAGGTGGAAGCAACAATCCCCCCATAAGAAAAATACCCAATAAAATAAGCAGAACATTTAACAGAATCTTTAGACTACGCATTTCTTGGCCTCTGCAGAAGATTCAGATTCAAGGCCATTCTGGACGCTAATCCATGCGTTTTTTAATTCCATAATACGCTGATACGCTTCATCAATACGACTTTCCGCAATCTTACCTGTTATAACAGCTTGCTCAATAATGTCGATAATTTCTTGAGGATCTTGCGGGAGAGCCACCAATTGATTTCCAAATACTAATATATCTGCGCCTGCATTGATAGCCAATTGCACTGCCTCTTCTAAACCGTAATGATCCGTAATCGCTTTCATCTGTAAATCATCTGTTACGATTACACCATCAAAATGTAATTTGTTCCGCAGTAAATCTGTCATCATAGCCGCAGAAAGGCTAGCAGGATAACCTTTTTCATCTAACCCACGATGCACAACATGCGCTGCCATGACCATAACGCCTTGATGAGGTTCTTGTAAAAGTTGTCTATAAGGTTCTAACTCATATTCTTTCCAAGTATCCGTCACATCCACAAAGCCTTCGTGCGTATCGCCTGTTGAACTACCATGTCCAGGAAAATGTTTATAAGCTGATAGTATTCCCTGTTTTTGATAAGTATCAGAAAACATTCTGGCATAGTGAGATACTTTTTGATGATCTTCTGAAAAGCTACGGCCTAATTTACCGATGACAGGATTATCAGGGTTAACATTCACATCCACAAAAGGTGCAAAATTAATATTAATCCCATTTTCTTTAAGTGTTGCTGCCATTTCCTCAACATATTTAGTGGCTTGTTCATCATCGCATTTTGCAATGTCGGCCGCAGAAAGTGTTTTAGGAAAGCCATAAGCTTCTTTTAATCGGTTTACCTTTCCACCTTCATAATCAACACTAATGAATAAAGGTAAAGGCATTTCTGCTTGACGCGCATACTCTTGTAATTGTCGAGTTAAATGCTGTAATTGCTGGGGATTTCTAATATTACGATCATAAGTTCGTGTTTGAAAATTATAATCAAATAAAATAACGCCACCAATGCGTTTTGCTAAAATAGCTTGAACAACAGGATCTTCTGGATTTAATTCCATACCATTAAATCCTATTATTAACATTTGGCCTATTTTCTCTTTTAATGCTACAGTCATATTTTACCTCAACATGTTTCGAATCATATAACGCAAAATGCCACCGTGTTTATAATATTCCAATTCATTTAATGTATCAATGCGTGAACGTAATGCAATTTCTATAGTGACACCATTATCACGTTTTAGAATTGCTTTCAGTATCGAACGAGGCTTCATATCATCAGTTAAGCCTATAATATCAACTGTTTCAGAACCTGTGATATCAAATGTTTTACGCGTTGCGCCCTCTGTAAATTCCAAAGGTATAATGCCCATGCCAATTAAATTAGAACGATGAATACGCTCAAAACTTTCTGCAATAACAGCTACAACACCCAATAATTTAGGGCCTTTTGCTGCCCAGTCACGCGATGAGCCTGTACCATATTCTTTGCCCGCAATAACAATAGTGGGAATGCAATTTTGCGAATAACGCATCGCTGCATCAAAAATACTAAGCGTCTCTTGAGTCAACGCATATCGCGTAAAGCCACCTTCTACACCAGGTACCATTTCATTTTTAATACGGATATTGGCAAACGTACCTCGTATCATCACTTCATGATTACCACGGCGTGCGCCATAGGAATTAAAATCCTTCGCTGAAACACCTTTCTCTAATAAATATTGGCCTGCTGGGCTATCTGCTTTAAATGAACCCGCAGGAGAAATATGATCGGTTGTCACACTATCACCTAATAAGGCTAAAATTCTGGCTTGTTTAATCTCTTTTATTTTTTCAGGCACAATAGTCATACCATCAAAAAAAGGCGGATGTTGAATATACGTTGAGTCTGTTTTCCATTGATAAGTTTTAGCATCTGTTATTTTCATGGCACGCCATTCATCCGAACCATGAAAAATATTGGCATAACTTTCTTTGAACATAGTACCTGTAATTTTAGCCATCTCTGAAGCAATTTCCGCATTTGTTGGCCAAATATCTTTTAGATAAACCCACTCGCCTGTCTTTGACATACCAATAGGATCTTTTGTTAAATCCGTTAACACTGTACCTGTCAATGCAAAAGCAACCACCAAAGGCGGTGACGCTAACCAATTCGCTTTTGTTTGGGGATGAATACGGCCTTCAAAATTGCGGTTTCCTGATAATACAGCAGAGACAATTAAATCATGCTGTGCAATCATCTTGGTAATGTGATCAGGCAATGGGCCTGAATTACCAATACAAGTTGTACAACCATAACCTACCAATGAAAACCCAACTTCATCTAAATATTTTTGTAGCCCTGTTTTTTCTAAATAACGTGTAACAACCTGTGAACCAGGTGCAAAAGATGTTTTAACCCACGGTTTGCGTGTTAAGCCTTTCTCGATAGCACGTTTAGCAACTAATCCTGCTGCAATCAGTACGCTGGGATTAGAAGTGTTCGTACAACTGGTAATGGCTGCAATGACAACATCGCCATGATGCAAAGCAAAACCCTCTTCTACTGCAAAAGATTTATTTTTTTCATGTGCGCGTTTGTTATCGCTTAATAACGAGTCAAATACCTGCGTCAAATCTGGTAATTCAACTTGATCTTGTGGACGCTTGGGGCCTGCAACGCAAGGTTTTATCGTTGATAAATCTAACTCGACTATATCAGTGAACGCAGGATCAGGTTGACTTGGATCAGCCCATAAGGCTTGCAATTTAGCATACACTTCAACGAGCGCAATAGTTTGTTCGTCCCGACCTGTTAAACGGAGATAATCAAGCGTTGCTTCATCAATGGGGAAAAAACCGCATGTTGCACCGTATTCAGGTGCCATATTAGCAATGGTGGCACGATCTGCAATCGGTAAATCCTGTAACCCTGAACCAAAAAATTCAACGAATTTACCGACCACGCCTTTTTTGCGTAGCATTTGTGTTACGACCAAGACTAAATCAGTGGCTGTGATGCCTTCACGTAATTTGCCACTCAGTTTGACGCCAATAACTTCAGGAATCAACATTGAAATCGGTTGACCAAGCATGGCGGCTTCTGCTTCAATGCCACCAACGCCCCACCCTAATACACCCAAGCCATTAATCATGGTGGTATGGCTATCTGTACCTACTAACGTATCAGGATAAGCATATTTTTTTCCGTTAGTATCTTGTGACCATACGGTTTTTGCCAAATACTCTAAATTAACTTGATGGCAAATGCCTGTATCAGGCGGTACTACGGAAAAATTTTGAAATGCTTTTTGTCCCCAACGTAAAAATTCATAACGTTCATAATTACGTTCCATTTCGAGGGTAGCATTCACTGCAAATGCTTCTTTTTTTATAGATTCATCTACAATAACAGAATGATCAATGACTAAATCAACAGGAGATAAGGGATTAATTTTTTCAGGATCGCCGCCTAATTTTTCAATGGCTGCGCGCATTGCTGCCAAATCAACAACAGCAGGTACACCTGTAAAATCTTGCATTAAAACGCGTGCCGGACGATAGGCTATCTCGCGATCTGATTTTTTATTTTTTATCCATGCAACAATGGCTTCAATATCTTCGGATGTTACAGTACGGCCATCTTCATGACGTATAAGGTTTTCTAATAAAATTTTTAACGTCACAGGTAATTTTGATAACCCTGTTAAACCCGCTTGCTCTGCTTCAGGTAAACTATAATAATGGTATTCAATATTATTAATATTAAATTTTTTCAGCGTTTTTTTTGCAAAAATAATTTTTTCAGTCGTCAAATGTAATTCGTTATCTGCCATACTGTCTCCATGGTGGCGCGCAACCCAGGCGGCTGGATCACTGGCTGGAAAAGATTCTTGCGAAGATTCATTAACAATATCTTCGGGGTTTCCCAAGGGATTTTTTTTATCATTCATCTTAAATATCCTTTTTTTATTTGACCCCCTATATTACCATCTTGTAAAAAGCACACCATGCTTTTTACAGGATGACAATACGAGAAATATATTTCTTTCTTTTGAGAAGGCTAAAATGTATACACTTTACAGTTTATTTATTCTGATGCTGATAGGCGCATCTTGTTTGCTATTCTTGCCTATCCGCGTGAATTCTCCCTACCCCTATCGAAATGGCCTTGTTCTTCTCGGGATGATAGCTTTTTCTTTTAGTATTTATGTATTTTTTAATAACACGATAGCACTTGCCCAATGGATCAACCACGGGCAACAGCATTATGAGTTATTAGTCAAGTATAACCAACTCGGTGGGATCGATGGCATGATTGCAAAGATCAAACAAAAATTAGCTCAAAATCCTTCAGATAAGCAAGGGCAGATAATTTTGAAGAAGCTTTATCACATCAAACACCAACAACCTCAATATTTTCTCCAAAAGCAGTAATGTGGATTAGACGCGTTTTTTGCGTTGTAATCCACCAAATAAAATTGCATTATCAAAAAGCTATAAGGTAGATTTGATTTGGTGGATTACGACGCAAAAAACGCGTCTAAT
>JAJONP010000133.1 GCA_021323555.1 Gammaproteobacteria bacterium
AAAATCACTGCCTTTAGGAAAATACTGCCGCAACAATCCATTTGTATTTTCATTTAATCCGCGTTCCCAAGAGGAATAAGGATGTGCAAAATAAAAGTCAGCTTTGAGTTCATCCTTGATCTTGACGTGTTCTGCAAACTCGCTTCCATAGTACTAACTAGGGGTGATGTCATTTGCTAAAGACGATTGCAATCTGCGTCTACAGTATGCAGCTTAAGGCATGAGTGTAGTAACAGAAAGATCATTAATAGATAAGCTAGCGTGATCTATTTCTTTATTTACAGAGATGCGAGATACTTTATTTATTAAAGAAAAAATAACCACATCCCGTAAACTGAAGAAACGAAATGGGCAAGAATGACTATGAATGTGTTTTTTCCATTTTTCAACACTCGCGGC
The DNA here is from genome assembly GCA_021323555.1 of Gammaproteobacteria bacterium. Next base: position 400 of record JAJONP010000133.1, read on the forward strand.
ACTTTCTGCAAAGTGTTTGGAAAAAAATAAAAGAAAATCAATGTTAATGCTTCTAAGAAAAAGAATAGAAAATAGCAGTTCTAAATCAATTTCTGCTATTAGTGGCATTTTGTATTTATTCCTATAAGAAGATAAATTTGAATTAAATGGAGTAGCCTGTCTGCCTCGTAAATCTTCTAAAGTTAATTGACAACCAGATTGCAAAATACCAATACACTGTTTTGTTCTGGGATGGTCTGCACCACACTGAGGATGATTCATCAAAATACGGTAAGCATGTTGTGCAGTCTGTAAAGCGGTACTCTGTTGTTTCAGCCAATGATAAGCCACGGATAAATTCGTCAAGGTAATGGCCACTTCATAATGCTCCCACCCATAGTGCGCCTCTTGAATTTTGAGCGCGCGCTTGAGCAAATCGCGTTTTCGAGCAGTGTCTCCCAGCGCGCCATACGCATTGCTGAGGTTGACTAATGTGATCGCCACTTGATAATGCTCCCGCCCATAGTGCGCCTCTTGAATTTTGAGTGCACGCTCCAGGAGATCGCGTTGGCAGGTAGTCTTCCCCAGATCGCCATACGCATTGCCGAGGTTCATTAAGGTGAGCGCCACTTCATAATGCTCCCGCCCATAGTGCACCTCTTGAATTTTGAGCGCGCGCTCGAGGAAATTGCGTGCGCGAGCCGCATCTCCTAGATCGTTATATGCAAGACCTAGGCTGCCTAAGGTGATCGCCACTTGATGATGTTCTTGCCCATAGTGCGCCTCAAAAATCTTGAGTGCGCGCTCGAGCAAATCGCGTTGTCGGGCAGTCTCCCCCAGCGCGCCATACGCATTGCCCAGGCTGCCTAAGGTGATCGCCACTTGATGATGTTCTTGCCCATAGTGCGCCTCAAAAATCTTGAGTGCGCGCTCGAGCAAATCGCGTTTTCGAGCAGCGTTCCCCAGCATGCCATACGCATTGCCCAGGCTGCCTAAGGTGATCGCCACTTGATGATGTTCTCGCCCATAGTGCGCCTCTTGAATTTTGAGTGTGCGCTCTAGGAGATCGCGTTGGCGGGCAGTCTTCCCCAGCGCGCTATACGCATTGCCCAGATTCATTAAGGTGCTTGCCACCTGATAATGCTCCCGCCCATAGTGCGCCTCTTGAATGATGAGTGCGCGCTCGAGTAAATCGCGTTGGCGGGCAGTCTTCCCCAGTTCGCCATACGCATTGCCCAGATTCATTAAGGTGCTTGCCACCTGATAATGCTCCCGCCCATAATACGCCTCAAAAATCTTGAGTGCGCGCTCATAGAGGCTGACACTTTTTTTTGGTTGGCCTAAGAGATACAAATAAATATTACCTAACTGCCCGAGTGCGAGAGCTAATTGCTCATTTTCAATAGCGCTTTGAGCATGGTGCGTAATAATGGCCTCTAAATGCGGCATAAAAGCTTTTTTACGCTGTTCTTCGGCTGCATTATCATTTTCATCAGGATGAAGTTCAGTTAAACACTGCACCACGCGTGTCATCTGTACTTCTCGTTCCTCTTCTTTTAATTGATAGCGAATGACTTGTTGGACTAAGCGATGCATGTTAAAACCCGTGTTTCCTTTGGACAACAAACTATACTCTCGAATCGCGCGCATACAGTCATCGAAGGCTTCTTCATCGAGGTTGAGTAATTTTTTAAGAAAAGACTTTTTGATGCCTTCAGGATAGAAGTAAGCACAGCCTTTCAGTAATTCAGCCGCTTGGGGATTTTTTTGACCTAAGACTTCCATGGATAATTGATAAGTCATCAATACCGTGGCATTGTAATTGTTTTCATCTGCGTCACTTTTTTCTTCCCCTTTCGCCAGTAAAGCAATGCCTTTTTCTTGAAACAACTTCAGATAGGCTTGAGCGGTTTTTTCAGTTTGTTGCATATAGGCCACTGCATGGGCGATGGCCAGTGGCAATGATCCTAATGCTTGAGCAAGTTCTTCTGAACCTTTGCCTTGTTGAGGTGACAAGCGTGTTTGAAAGTACGTTTGACATTCATCGGGTGTAAAAGGCAATACACGGATCATAGGTGGGTAATGATCTTGTTTCCAATTTTGATTACGTGTAGTCACTAATACGCGTTGTGTCGGTAATAATCTGCTTGGAATTAATTTCTTAAACGCAGCTTCATTTTCAATTTTATCTAATACCAGGAGCCAGTGTTCATGCGCCATCAAGGCTTTTGTCACCGCTTGTGGTCTTTCTTCTTCAGGAAGACTCCTTAATACGTCTCGTCCTAATAAGGCTTCACCTAACTCTAACCATTTGCGAGGGAGTTGGATGTTGTCCGCATAGACCCAGCATATAAACCCTGTTTCTGCTTTTTTAGAATTTGCATACATGATTGCTAATTGTGTTTTACCGAGTCCGCCCATGCCTTGAATGATCTGGATAGGGCTATTTCCTTTTTTTGCGCGTGCTTCTAAGCTAACAGTGATTTCAGCTAAAAGCGATTGCCGATCAATCGCATTTTCTAAGGGTTCGGGTACAGTTTGTAACAATCGAGCAGCCAATTCTTTTAACTTTTTTTCTTCTGCTTTCTGCGCATGCTTTTCTTGCTCTTGCTTTATGCGATATTGTACTTCCATCGCATGAGAATTTTGCGGAGCATTGGTTTTAATATCTCTAATGAATTCGTCTAGGTTCGCTGCGTTGACTTTACCTTTTACTTTATCATAATAAATAATGGCCTTATCATACACATAAGCCAGTAACTCTGGATCAACGTGATTTCGAAACTCAGGCAGTAAAGCGGAACGTTTACCACGTAGTTCATTTTCCATTAAATTCGGCATGTGTTTAAGCACAAAATCACGCAGAAGTTCTCCTTCCCCAGGATGATAACCGTTTGTATCACCCAAACTTTTGGCGAGTACCTTACGATGTTGGATTTCATAAGGTTGAATTTCGTTGCCGTGTTTATCACGATACTGACTCATGTCCAGTGAACGACAGTCATGGGGCAAGATATCGACAAAAAGAGGAATTAATTTTCTGGGTTCTTTTGCGCTTTCCTGTGCTGCCAAAAAAGCATCCACTTCTGCCACTGTCCATTTGCTTTCAAAAAAATCTTTACTTATCAGAACTAAGCAGTGTGCTGAACGCGAAAGCGCATCGGATAAAGCAGTTCGGTTATCATCACCTAACGTTAACGTCACTTCATCATAAGCAGCAAACTGTGGATCACAAAAATAGCTGAAGATGGCCATGATCGGAAAGGCAACCTCCTTCTTTTGTGTGCCTCGATGTGAGATAAACACTTGATGCGTATAACCAGAGTGGCCATCTGCAAACAGAGATTGTTTCTTGTTCTGAACAGGCACAGGTGATGCTTGTTCTATAGTCGAAGGTGATTCTTTACGTGCATTTGACATCTGGATCACTCCTAAAAAATTCTCCAATGTCTCACATGATTAACGAGAGCCTGTGGTCTTAATAATAGTTTGGAATGAATGTTCCTTTTTTACTATTATTTTGAATAGAACCCATTTCTGCTAATAAACGAGGATGGGTTATTTTTTAAAATAGCTTTCAATCCTTTCTATCATCCTCTTGACTCGTATTCCATACGCCAATCATATATAGCAACGACAACCAGTATCAACGTACACCATGTATCTAAATATGAAATTTTACACGAACGAGATTTCTTGTCTGTAGGAAATTAAGGTATTTTGTTGAGAGAATGGCAGAGTTGTTCATCCACAATGCTCTAATGTTTAACGTGCAGCGAAATAAAAATATCATATGAGATTCATAACTGATATATCTTTTATTTACTAAGCATTGTATTTTTTTATTTTTCTTTCTTATTCTATTACTAATCTCTCACTAGACCTGGGTCTAGTGAGAGTTTAAGAAGCCCATCAAAAGCCTATCACTAACCTTGTTTTTTAATTAAGATAGGCACCCTATCATCAACCCTAGAATCTAATGAGAGTAAAATGAATATTGGCTATGCCAGAACTTCAACGGTCCACCAACTAGCAGGTTTAGAGGCTCAGTTAGCCGAGTTACAAGCTGTGCAATGTGACAAGATATTTCAGGAACAAGTCTCATCCGTCTAAAAACGTACCGAACTGCAATCAGTGGTTGAATTTGCGCGAGAAGGTGATCTTTTTATTGTGACAAAAATTGATAGACTAGCTCGATCTGTGACGGATTTATTGAGTATCATTCAAACGCACCAAGAGAAAAAAGTGGGAATACCGATATTAAACTTAGGCATGAATACACAAACACCCACAGGAAAAATGATATTGACGGTCTTGGCAAGTGTCGCGCAATTTGAACGAGAAATCATGTTAAAGCGCCAGCGAGAAGGGATGGCGAAAGCCAAAGCAGCAGGCAAGTACAGAGGGCGTAAACCCATTTCATCTCAAAAACGGGAAGAAGTCATAGGGCTTGTGAAGAATAAAACGCCTAAAGCTGTGATTGCCAAAAAATTAGAGATAGGCGAGGCCACGGTCTACAGAATCTTAAAGCAAAAAGGGGCAAGCGGCTCCGTGGCTAGTCAAAAATGCTGATAATCCTCCCACATGGCCATTATTTTTCAGCATAAAAATGTATCAGATAGGCTAAAATGGTTATATAATAAATATTAATAAGGTCATTTATATAAAGGTTTTTATGCTTTCATTTAATACAATAAAAAACACCCCTTCCACCGAAACAGTGGCTCAACGAAGCGAACGCTTAAGTGAGAGTATCAGGTACTCACTAAAAAATTATTTTAGTCGCTTAGGTAGTGAAGAGCCTAAAGCTATTTATGACATGGTATTGTCTGAAGTCGAAATGCCTTTATTAGAATGTTTGATTCATCACACCAAAAACAATCAGGTCAAAATGGCGAAGTGGTTAGGCTTAAGTCGTGGCACAACGCGACAAAAATTAAAAAAATATGGGTTTTTGGAGAGAAGCCCTCAAAAAAATTCT
>JAJONP010000020.1 GCA_021323555.1 Gammaproteobacteria bacterium
GTTACTACCATGTTTGTCATATTGATATGCTTCCAACAGTGTGGCTGCGGTATGCACTGATCTTGTTTCGGCAAATTTAATTTTTGTTAATCCGTTCTTGCCTTGCATTTTAACTACCCTTTTAAGCGTTAATTTATTAATTGATATGGATGTGTATATCCTTAATATGGATTTCTGTCAAATTAATGTTGCATTATTTGATTTTTAGCTAAAGTTACGGCTTGCAAAGCTGCTTTTAGGCATCAACTGTCTGGCAGCAAAGCCGTTAGCGGGTAAACATTCTATAGAAGTGATGTTATTACCAAAACGACTTTTTCCCTGGATAATCTCAGGGTCTTTACTTCTGTCAATATTAACAATAGCTGCGCTTAAATTGTTATCTGTATCAGGCTTAACCAGAACTACCGCAGAGGCGTCTTTTCCATATTCTACAGTTATTTTGCCTGTTTGGGCTATCTTATAAACTATTTGGTATTTTTTATCTGCATATGGTGATGTTAAATCAATTTTTCCACCAACGATGCATTTTGGATGTAGCCATGTAATAATCCTGGTGCCAGAGGCATCTTTATAATCATATTTTTTATCACTAGGATTAACATATTGTATTTGTTCTTTCCTTGCTTCTGCCTCAATTTTATCAATTAAATCAGATTGTCTGTCGAAATTATTGTTATCCTTCCTAATTTGTTTAGATAAATCAACAATCAAATCAGTAATCAATTTGGTTTGCGTTTCTGTTTTATCACTGACTTTTCCAGCAGTTGGAAAGTCTGCGTCTATTGGCGCGGTGCACCTTCTTAGTGCTATATCCTGAGCTGTATAATTATTTTCAAAAACTTCACGATTTTTATATTTTGGTTTACGTTTGGATGTGTCGTCTGATTTCCTGAATCTATGTTTAAAGTAAAGGTCCTCCTCTCTTGCTTTGTAGTGCTCAACGACTTTACCGCTTTGATCAACTATATCGTAATTAAAATATAGTAAGCCGCCAATATCAATGTTTTTGCGGTTGTGTATTGTATGAATAAAGAAATTTTTAATTTTTCTAAAAATTGAGGTAGTTTCAACTAGTCTTAAACTTTGGTCATCATGGAGTTTATGAAGGAGGTTTTCACCACTGAATTTGTTTTCAATAATGCCATTATTACGATAATTAGGGTTAGGTAGTATTTTATCTACAAACATGCCTTTTTTATCGGATTTTACGTGAATAGCTTCTTTTATCCACTCGGTTGGAATGTTACTAAAGTCTATTTCCCTAAAATTAGATCCGCGCGAACGATAGGGCGCTAATGATACAGCCTCGGCTCCTTCTGGTGGGCGTATAATAAATATCCAACCACCATTTTTTGTTCTGGCGTGAGAGTATTTAAGACCCATGCTTGGATCGGTTGATGTTGCTACTGCTTTAGTATTTCGTTCTGTATCCCACCATCTTGTACGTATTTTATATATAAACCACTGTTTAGCCCCTTTCTCTATGGCCATATGAGAAATATCCCAGGAATTTTGTATATCTTTCTCACTAAGATACGCTGAGGGAATGCCACGGTAGAATAAATCGCCTTCTTTTATTTTTACCTTCTTTATGTCGTGAAGTAAGATCATTTGCTCTACGAATTCATTATGTAAAGAAACGTATATTTGATCTATTTGCCTGGAATTAAAAGGCCCTGAAGTATTGGCAATTTTATTTTGTTTTATAGAAGGCCCTGAAGTATTGGCAATTTTATTTTGTTTTATAGACCAATCCACAAGTTCTGGTATGTACCTATCGATTTTCCCTTTTAATCTTTCCAACTCTTGAGCTGAATGGATTACCTTAGGGTTATCGACATAATTTTTTAAATCCTTATCCCTAATATTTAGATGATGCCAAAGAATATTAGCAAATGCCTGGTAATTGGTATTATAAACACCCTTTTTACGCTCGGTACCTTCATGTATCCTGGTGCGTATCTCTGTGATTAGGTTAGATCTGCTTTTCATTTAAAATCGGCCTTTTCCTTCTTTTTCATTCGCAGAAATTTGTTCAAGGTCTTCATATTGGTTATATTTTTGTAAGCTAGCTAAATAACCTTGTTTACCTTTTTCAAAAGTACATAGAACAAGAGTAATTTTACTATCTAACTTTATATTCTCATTGGCATAACGAATTGCTTTGATGGTCATTTTTGCTAGATCATCTTCTGATAGACGTTTACCTTTAAATTTTCCTCCACTGACAATAGGACAGGCTATTTCAGTAATACCATTATCATTTGCAGTTTTTATGATGTTTAAGTATGTGAGGTTTAAAGCATCTTGGGCTGATTCACCATTTGTTAAACGGAATTGTTTCTTTGGATCGCGTTCAGTTTTGGTAAAACCATGTTTTTCTTCCCGGAAATCGGGCCCAACGGCATGAATTATGTGTGTAAAACCGTTACTGCCTAATCCATATGCTTGTGTTAATAAATTTTCGGTTACTTTGCATCCTTTTTCTGTTTCCAACTCTTTAACCAGCTGTTTGCCTGCTTGTTTTTGTATGGCTCCAGCAATGCCTTTAGTGCCAAGTAATGTACAATTTGCTGCATTTACCAGTGCATAATTCTTAGCTTCACCTTTAGCGTGATCAAGAGCTCCTTCTGGATCAAATTTCAGATCAATATTCTTGTACTGGTAACCTCTCATAACACCCCCTATATTAGTAAACAAATTAATATACCAGTTGCAAGTGCGTAAGTCAATCGTTACGAATTTGTTGTTATAATTGAGATTGCATTTTCCGTAAGTAATTTAATTAAAAGTTGCAACTAACTGCGAGCCAATAAGTGGAACTCGTGCACTAAGCCATATCAATCCGCATATTTAACAAAAGCCTGAATAGTTTTAGTATCCAAAGATTGTTTAGTGTTAAAAAACTCTGCCCATGGATCAGGGCGTGTTTGGACCAAATCAAGCACATCAGTTAAAAGAAAGAGGGGCATTTGTGTTGAATTATTTAACTCATCCCAACTAATTGGTAGTGCCACTGGTGCATTTTTACGGGCGCGAAGAGAGTAGGGGGCAATAGCGGTTGCGCCTAAATCATTGCGCAGGTAATCTATAAATATACGCCCTTTACGTTTGGCCTTGCTCATGTTGGAAGTATATTTAGCTGGGCTATCATGCATCATGATATTAGCAAGTCCTTTAGTAAAACTTTTAACCTCATCCCAATAATGCTCGGGTTTTATAGGTACAGTTATGTGCACTCCTTTTCCACCAGAAACTTTTACGAAACTTTCTAAATTAATATCACGTAAATGGATCTGAAGTTCCTGTGCTGCGCTTACAATTTCCTTCCAGGGCATATTTAAATCAGGGTCGAGGTCAAATATTATTACATTTGGTTTGTTTGGATTATTCACATCTGAACCCCAGGGATGCAGCTCTACCATTCCCATTTGAGCTAATGAAACCAATCCATCAACATTATCTACCATAACATATGGCGGTTCATTTTTTTTCACATGAACCTGATGCACAGCTTTTGACAAACCTTTTCCAATATGCTTTTGGAAAAAACATGTATCGCTAGCATTATCTGTACACCGTATAATACTAAGGGCGCGGTTACTGATATAGGGTAGAATATAAGGAGCAATAGCTTCATAATATTGTACCACCTGCAATTTAGTAATATTGCTTTCAGGGTATAATACCCGATCAGGATGGGATATTTTTATTCCTGCAACTGTTGCCGTGTTTGTTGTTTTTGGGATATTAACAGGAGATTCGAAATGTACTGATCCTGCGGGTTTATCTTCGCGTAATCCTTCAAATACAGGATGGCGTAGCCGGCCTTCAGGGGTTACTTCGGAATATTTTACTTCACATACGAGCTTTGGCTCTACCCAAAATGTTCCACGTTTTATTTCGCTGGTTACATTTTTTAAAGCAGATTTTTTCTGTTGTAATTTTTCTAATTTTTTACGTAAATCCGCTGACATTGCATAATCAAAACCACTGCCAACTTTACCGGAATATTCTAAAGCGCCATTTTTATATGTGGCTAGTAATAGTGCACCAATACCGCGCCCGGCATCAGTAGAGTTAGTAAATCCGACTATAACAAACTCCTGCCTCTGGCTGCATTTTGATTTTATCCAGGTTTTACTGCGAGTGGAAGTATAGGGCGCATTCTTTAGCTTAGAAACCACTCCTTCCAGGTGCATGCTGCATATGTTTTGCAGGAAATTCTTTTCTACACCCTCGAAATGTTCACTATAAAATATGCGGCCATTCTGGTTATCTGCCAGTATTTCGCGTAAGTGTTTTTTCCTTTTGATAAGGGGAAGACGGCGCATATCCTCGCCATCCAAGAACAACAGGTCAAACAAATAATATTGCATGTTGTTATAATTATTATTGGTAAGGGCATCTTGTAATGCTTTAAAGCTGGTAGCACCATCCTCATTTACAACTACAACTTCTCCATCGAGTATAGCATTTTGGACTGGAAATTCTTTGAGCTGTTTTGCAATGGTTGGAAATTTTACAGTCCATTCTTTACCAGTGCGTGTAAATAACTGAACTGCACCATTATTAATGCGTGCAATAAGTCTATAGCCATCAAATTTTATTTCATGCACCCAATCTTCGCCTTTAGGCATCTGCACTTCAAGAGTTGCAAGTTGTGGGGCGATGAATTTAGGTGGCTCAGGTAAATTTTGATTTTTTACAATGTTGCGGCGCGGCTTTTTTTGCTGAGGAATTTTTTCTTCTCTCTTGCTTTGCCAAACAGCATCATTTGCACTAGCAATTTCTTCCATAGTCCGTCCGCTTACAACACTTGTATCGTAAACTTCAAGCAGATAGTCAGTATCTTGTGGAACGGCATATTCGTCCGTTCGTTTTAGAAGTAGCCAGTTATTGCGATCTTTGTCACTTTTTTTGCCTTTCATGCGTATAAGTGACCATTCCCCTTGTAACCTTTTCCCATGCAATCGGAAGGTAAGTTTGCCATCTGCAAGTTCTTTATGTGGATCACCCACTGGCTCCCATGTACCAGTATCCCATAGCATGACAGTACCGCCGCCATATTGCCCTTTGGGAATAGTACCTTCAAATGAACCATATTCAACTGGGTGATCTTCTACTTCAACGGCTAATCTTTTATCATGCGGATCTAAGCTTGGGCCGCGTGTTACAGCCCAGCTTTTGAGGACATTATCTAATTCAAGGCGGAAGTCATAATGTAATCTGCGAGCTGCATGCTTTTGGATAAGGTATTTAAAGCCATTGCTATTGCCAAGCTCGCCTTTAGGCTCTGGGGTTTTATGAAAATCGCGTTTGGCTATGTATTTGTCTAGTGGCATAATTACTACCTTAACTACTACTCTTCCTTCTTCTTTTCGGAACTGGCTCACTTTTTCCCTTCAAGCTCTTCTTCAATGCATCCATTAAATTGACTACTTTTGGTTCAATAACAGCTTCCTCATATTCAGGTTTGCGGTTTTCAATTTTGGCATTAATTAATTCCTGTAACGCATCCTTGTAATGATCATGAAATTCGAATGGGTTAAAGTGGGCACTTTTGCGCTTTATTAACTCACGTGCCATATCAAATTCTTCACCGCTTGGTCTCATTTCGGATATATCACTGAAATATTTCTCTGGGTCCCGTACTTCTTCGCCATAGCGAAGTGTCTGCATAAACAAGCCTTTTCCGGCTGGACCAATTGCGCATATATGTTCATGGCCAGACATAGAAAGCTGGCCGAGGCCGACTTTTTTAGTTGCCCGCAAAGCTTCACGCACGACTACATAAGCATCGTCAGGGATATCGCCTGCGGGAGTTATAAAATAGGGTTTGTCGTAATAAATTGGATTGATCTCGTTCTCATCTACAAACTGGACAATATCGAGTGTTTCTTTCGAAGGAACTTTAATTTCACTGATTTCTTCTGGCTCAATCAGTACATAAGAGTTTTTCTCAAATTCATATCCTTTAACGATATCTTCTCGCTCTACCGGTTCGCCTCCAGCCACATTTTGATGGTGAATCCGTTCACCTGTTGGGCGATAAATCTCATGCATGGCAATGCGGCGTGACTGTTCAACAGCAGAATAAATATTAACCGGAAATGAGACAAGTGAAATGCGGATATGTCCGCTCCAATAGGGCCTGGCACCCATTCCATAAAAACGTTTTTTTATCGCCTCTTTTTTTTCTTTTTGGGCTGCCTTTCTAGTTTTATCCACTGGTGCCATATAATATCCATATAGAATATAAAGTTATGATAAGGGAATATGCTGTAAAATAACTATTATGTTTATTTGTCTTATCGGCAGACATGAATCGTATTTACTTATACTTATAAGTAACTGTTAATTTATACCTTTCCCTTTAAATTGGCCGTCTTATCATTGTCTAATTAAAAATTATGCTTGATCCTATTAGCTCATTCCAGCGCGTGATTGTAGTTGGCGCTGGGTTTGGAGGTTTATTTTGTGCCAAAGGTTTGGCAGATAAAAACGTGCAGGTAACACTAATTGATTCTCAAAACCACCATCTTTTCCAGCCGTTATTATATCAAGTAGCTACAGGATTCCTTGGTATTAATGATGTAGCTATACCTATACGAAGTTTATTTCGAAATAAAAGCAATATAGAGGTTATAATGGCGGAAGTTACTGGAGTTAACACTTCATCAAACCTGGTAATAACTAATGGAAAAAATTATCATTATGATTATTTAGTATTGGCTACAGGTTCGCGCTACCATTTTTTCGGGCATGACGAATGGAAAAAACATGTCTTTGTACTAAAAACTCTTGAAGATGCTGTTTTGTTGCGCCAAAGAATCCTGAGCGCATTCGAAAGTGCTGAACTGGAAGCAGATATAGATAAGCGCAAAGAATTACTTACTTTTATTGTTATAGGTGGAGGGCCTACTGGTGTTGAGACTGCTGGCGCTATTGCTGATTTAGTTGACTATGTAATAGCAAAAGAATTTCACCATATCCTATTACAAGAAGCACATATCTTTTTGGTAGAAGCTTCCCCGCGCATACTAGCAAACATGCCTGACACGCTTTCTTCATATGCAAAACGTGTTCTGTTGCGGAAAAGAATTATAATCCAGAACTCAACGAGAGTTGAAAATATAGAGGCAGGGCAGGTTGTAACTTCAAAAGGCACTATCAAAGGCAATACCATTATTTGGGCTGCCGGTGTAAAACCTGTTTCTTTAGAAAAATGGCTAGGTGTAGAAGCTGATGAGTCGGGTGCTGTTTCTGTACAGGAGAATTTATCGGTAAAAAATCTACCAAATGTATTTGTAATTGGTGATTCAGCTACATTTATCCAAAATGGCAAGCCTCTTCCTGCTCTTGCATCAGTTGCGAAACAACAGGGAAAATATTTAGCTAAATTTTTATATCATCGTATCGCAGGCAAAGAATATAAACCATTTCACTACCGAGATTGGGGAATTATGGCAACCATAGGACGAAATGAAGCAGCTGCAAATTTTGGTAATTTTACTTTAAAAGGGCGTTTAGCTTGGTTTGTCTGGGGAGTGGTGCATATTTTTTTCCTTACCGGGTTTCGTAATCGCATCGCTGTATTTTTAAACTGGGTCTGGACCTATCTGACCTTTGGCGCAGGAGCTAGGATTTTAATAAAACAAGAAAGAGGTAACGAAAAATAGCAAAGCGGGAAATAGCACGGCAGCAGAAGAATACAATATTTACTATTGGCCATTCTACTCGTACAATTGAAGAGTTTGTTAAGATATTGAAAGCTTATGATATTGAAACATTGGTGGATATAAGATCTATTCCACGATCGCGTCATAATCCTCAATTTTCTCAGGAGACCCTTGCGCAAAAGCTAAAATGCAATGGTATCTCTTATGTATATATGAAAGAACTCGGAGGGTTGCGCCACTCAAAGAAGAATTCACAGAACCAAGGTTGGCACAATCTATCGTTCCGTGGCTATGCAGATTATATGCAGACTTTAGAATTTAAACGTGCTTTGGATAAGCTTATTACACTGGCTAAAACATCGTGTGTCGTCATTATGTGTGCGGAGGCAGTTCCCTGGCGCTGTCATCGCTCGCTGGTAGGTGACGCAATGCTTGTTAATAATATATCTGTTATTGGCATAATATCGGAGCACAAATCTTCGCCTCATAAATTAACAAAATTTGCTCAGGTAGAAGGTAAGTGCATTACGTATCCATTAGAAGCTATGCAAGGAGATACATGATTTTACAAAAATTACTTAGCGAAATTCATGCCTGTACGCATTGCGAAAAGGAACTGCCATGTGGCCCACGACCGGTAATACAGGCAGATTCATTGGCATACTTACGTATAATAGGTCAAGCACCCGGCCGGAAAGTGCATGAAACAGGTATTCCATGGAATGATAAATCCGGTGAACGTCTCCGTCAATGGCTAGGGCTTGCACCAAAGTCTTTTTATGATTCAAAGAAAGTTGCTCTCGTTCCAATAGGATTTTGCTATCCCGGAAAAGCTAAATCAGGGGATTTATCCCCGCGACCCGAATGTGCACCACTTTGGCATACAAAATTGAATGCACATTTACCAAATGTTAAGTTAACTTTGCTTGTTGGCCAATATGCGCAGGCATACTATCTTGGAAAGAATCGTAAAGCTACACTTACAGATACGGTAAAAGCATGGGAAGAATACATTCCATTTGATTTTTTACCACTGCCACACCCATCACCACGTAATCAGATTTGGTTAAAGAAGAATCCTTGGTTTGAAAATGAGTTGATACCAGAATTGCGCAAGAGAATTTTAAAACTGTCCTTGTAGTAAGGTAAGAAGTTCTAATGCATTCTTTACTGCATATGCTTTTTCATAAAAAGTGAAGAAATAAGTACTTTGGGAACTCCAAATGGCTTAAATAATAGCTAACTGTCGGTAATCAGTTTCAAGGTGAGAGGAATTTTCATCCTGATAATGAGCGTATAAAGCAAAGATACTTCATAAAAATGGACAAGAAGTATGACAAGAAAACAACCAATAAAATCGTTTCCTCTATTGCCAACTTTGAAGAGTACACAGGATATAAAGACTTTAAGTTATTTAGTTACGATGATGTGGTCGGCTTCCAGAAATACGTCCTTGAGAAATATGGCCACAGTATGCAGACAGCAAATCGCACGATGGTTTACGTCAAGGAGTTCTTTTTCTGGCTGAGGGAACAGGACGGATACAAGAAAATCAAATATGATGATGTTGACGATTTGCAGTTATCACTCAAAGACCAAGAAAGAGCCAAAGCCACAAAGCCAAAAGATTACCTCGATGCTTCAAAATGGCAGGATTTAATTTTAAGCCTTAAGCCAGAAACTGACATTGAATGTCGGGGACAAGCCATGCTGGCCACACTATTGCTAACTGGTGCAAGGATTGACGCTTTAATATCGTTTAATATAGGTGATTTTAACCTGGATAGGAATTATGCTTTTCAGGATGCTGAACACGTAAACAGCAAGTTTGCCTCATCATGGAAAACCAATCTGTGGAAATTTAAGCCAGAGTTACGGCAAATACTGGATAACTGGATACTTAAGCTACGAAATGAGCATGGATTTACTGATAATGACCCATTGTTTCCTAAAATATGCGTTACAACAAATGAGGCGAAGCTGTTTCAGACTGGAGGGTTTTTAAAGAAACCTATAAAAAGCCAGAGTATCTTACGAGAAGAATTATATAAACAACTGGAAAAGGCTGGTGTAGGTCACTATACCCCGCACACAGTGAGGAACTCGCTAATCGCTTTATTTTACAGCTTTTCTTTAACACCTGAACAGCAGAAAGCGATAAGCCAGAACATGTCGCATAAGAATCTTGGTACTACCATGAACGGCTATTACAAGGTTAGCGAATACAGGCAGGATGCTATTATTGATGAGCTGGACGTTGAGCATTTACTGAAGTTGCAGAAATTACAACACAACCCTGAATATAAGTATATACTCTCAAAACTTGATAGTGAGGAAGCCATCCACAAGGCTTTCTTAGCATTGACTAGAGAATAAGGAGTAATGAATAATGGAAAAGTTTTTTCAGGACTACCAGTATACGTTTTCTGCTTTGGGAGCGATAGGAACTTTCTTAGCGGTTATGATTTCTCTTTATTTTAGCTATAGGGCTATCAAATCGAATGATAGCAAAATAAAGGCTTCTATATCTATAAATATACTAACAGTACCACATACACCCAAATATATTGGGGTAACAATTAGAAATGTTGGATTAATGTCAGTTAGTATTCCGTTTTCATATCTAAATTTTAGACTACCTTTTTCAAATCTAGCATTCTTAATTAATCCATTAGATGCTTATTCGGCTGATTTTAATATTCCGCAAAAATCCTACCCATACAAAATTGAGCCAAAACACTCTCAGACATTTTTTGTAAGTACTACTGACTCATTTTTCAAAAATGGTGGGAATCTTTTGGAAAAGAAAATAAACTATAGGTTTCTTAATTTTATAAGAGCAGAAATACATATATCTGATGGCTCAATTTTTAAAGTTAAATTGCCAAAAAGTATAAAAAAGATGATTAAAGAAAATTTACAAACAAATTGAGAAAATGTAATGAAAGCCGTAATATTCGCCCGTGTATCATCAAAAGACCAGGAAGAAGGTCATTCATTAGACGCTCAAATCCAAAGCTGCTTCGAGTATGCCATAAAGAAAAGCCATAAGGTGATAGAGCAGTTCAGGGTAGTCGAAAGCTCCACCGCTAGCGGCAGACCTGAGTTTGCTAAAATGGTTGATTTTGTGAAGAAGCAAAAGGATAAAGTTGTTGTTCTTTGTTATTGTGTGGATAGGCTGCAAAGGGATTTTGACGAGCAGTATCTGGAACTGCAAAAGCTGATAAAGCAGGACAAGATAGAGATTCACTATGTTAAAAGTGAATTTATTGAGCATAGGGATATGGATAGCTCGGAGAAATTCAGAAAGAATCTTGATGTCCTACTTGCCAATGACTACCGAAATAAAATTTCCGATAACGTAAAGAGAAGTGCAAAGAAGAAGCTAGACGAAGGTACAATTCTTGGTGATTCGCCTCTTGGTTATCTAAATAAACCTCGCTTTGATAAGAAAAAAGAAAAGGTGGACGTTTATATTGACCCTGAAAGAGGTCATTTAGTCAAAAAGATGTTTGAACTTTACGCAAGCGGCATGTACTCAATGAGTGAATTGTGCGACCTTATGAAGGAGGAAGGCCTTACCAGCAAGAAAGGCAATCCCATACAGAAAAGTCAGGTGCTATATGCAATATAAGGGGCTGTTATACAAGCATGTTCACCCGATTTTAGTATCGAAAGAGATATTTGACGAATGCCATCAAGTAAGAAGTGGCAGAAGAAAAACCAAGTTTAGGCGCACCGAAAAGCCATTTATTCTAAAAGGCCTGCTGAAATGTCAGCATTGTGGTTGCAGCTATAGCCCTGAAATGAAGAAGGGTAAGTACGTTTATATGCGTCCTACGAAAAGCCAAGGGGATTGTTCTTACTGCCACCATTTGAATGAGGAAAAAATACTTTCCCAGATTGAGGATGTGTTGAAAGGCATGAAAGTACCAGCCAATGTTTTAAATGATTTACATGATGAACTCAGGAAAAGCTCTGACAAAGAGCATACTCACCAAGTTGAGGAAGGAAAAAGGCTACAAAACCAGTACCAGACTATCCAAAATAGGATTAAGCGAGTGAGAGAGCTATACCTGGATGCCGAAATATCAAAAGAAGAATATGATAATATTATGACTGACCAACAAGCCGAAAGGCATAATGTAGAAGTAAGGCTACAAAGACTAACCAATGCCGATGATAGTTTTAATAAATCGCTAGGTACAATTTTCGCTTTAGCTTCAAAAGCTCATGACTTATTCAAAAGTTCGGAACTAGAAGAAAAGAGGCGAATTATCACTATTTTATTTCCGAACTTGGAAATGGATGCCGAAAAGCTAGTATTTAAGCCAAGAGAACCGTTGATTTGTTCCTGCCGGGCAGGATAAGTAATTAGATCGTAACGGGCTGATTTTTAAAGATTATTGCGAGAGCTTATTTTCATAATACCCCCAATTATACCCCCAAAGATTTTTCTTGTTACCCATTTTTATTATTAATAATACAAAATCAGCTTGTATGGGTTAGGTAAAATTATGCAGCGTAACTATATATAGCACTGAAAAGTTACTGCATCTTGAAATTGCATAAATCATTCATATGTACTACTAAATTATAAATACGTAATTTTAGTAAAAAAATCAATCGAGATGTGGTTATGAAGTTAGAAAAATATAAAGTTAATAAATTTCGCTCTGTAAAAGGAACTGACTGGATTGACATAGATAAGTGGTCTTGTTTTGTTGGTGTAAACGAATCTGGTAAAACAAATTTACTGCTACCGCTGTGGAAATTTAATCCTGCTGATAACGCAACAGAAATTGATTTGTTAGTAGATTATCCAAGAGATGAATACCACGAACTTGATAAAGATAGTGACCTAAAAAATGAGGCCTTTATAGAGGTCTTATTTAAAATAAGTGAAAAGGAAAGAGAATATTTTGAGAAGCTTCATGAAGATTATCAAACAAAAAAACAAATCTCTTCAGCTGAAACAAGTTCAGAAGAAAAAGTTGATGCACCTTTAAAAATTGAAAAGATAGGATTTTCTACACACTTACTAATAAAGAAGGATTACGAAGGGCGTTTTTGGATTTTCTTATCAAATGAAAATTGTGACGAAGAATCTGATGATTTAGAAAAGACCCTAGAAAAAGAAGTATTTAAAAAGATTTGTAGTGTTATTCCTCGTTTTGTTTACTACTCAGAATACGGAAATCTTGATTCTGACTTATTCCTGCCAAGAGTTATAGAAGATCTTAAACGACTACCATCGCTGAGCGGAAAAGAGCGCATGAAGGCAAGAACCCTAAAAATCCTATTTGACCATCTAACATTAGAACCACAAGAGATTTTAAACTTAGGATTAGAAAACAATCCCGACAATAATCCTTTACAAAAAAACAATAAACAAGTTGCAGATGAATCACGGAATAAACTTGAAAGAGTTGTTAAGCTAAGTTCTGCCGCCACGCATTTAACACGCCAGTTTCAAGAATGGTGGAAACAAGGAAACTATATTTTTCACTTTAAGGCTGATGGACAATATTTTAGGATTCTGGTCAGTGATAAAGAGCGTCCAGAAGAAATTGAACTGGAATCAAGAAGTAAAGGATTACAATGGTTTTTTAGTTTTTTCTTAGTATTCCTTGCAGAAAGCGACGAAAACCACAAAAATTGCATTTTACTTCTCGATGAGCCCGGACTCAGCTTGCATCCAAACGCTCAAACCGATCTTATAAGATTCTTCCACCAATTATCCAGAAAGAATCAGATAATATACACTACGCACTTACCTTTCTTAGTTGACCACAATAACTTAGATAAGGTGAAGGCTGTATATACAGAAAAGGGTCTTACTAAAATATCTAATGACCTTAATAAGGCTGATAAGGAGAGAAAGGCAATTCAGCCAGTTAACGCTGCTATTGGTATTACAGCCTCACAAAGTTTACTTGTGGGATGTGATATAGTTATTGTTGAAGGCGTTTCAGATCAGTTCTACCTTACCATGATTAAGAACCATCTTGTTGCTACCGGTAAATTTAAACCTAAAAAAGAATTAGTATTTATGCCTGTCGGTGGCGTTAAGGGCATTAAACCGGTGGTGTCTATTGTACAGGGTAGTACTGCAGAACTTCCTTTTGTGCTTCTTGATTCTGATACCGCTGGGAAAGAGGCGCAGACAAGCCTTAAAAAAGGGTTTTATAATAATGATGATTCCAAGGTGTTAGAGGCTGATATATTCACAGGTAAAAAAGGCTCAGAAATAGAAGACCTTATCCCACTTGATCTTATTGTTGATAATTTTGATAGATTATTCAGAACAGATGAAGGTATAGAGCTAGCTGATTTAGATGGTTCTAAGCCCGTAATTCCCCAACTTGAAGCATTTGCAAGCAACAATCAGATAGACCTTAAAAATTTTATTGGCTGGAAAGTGGAATTAAGCAAAAGGATTAAACAAAAATTCAAAGGTGATATTTCTGATGAGCTAGAGCAAAGCTGGATTAGCTTATTTGAAACTTTGCAAGGCGGAGTAAAGCGTAAGAAAGTTGCTAATGCTGCATAATTAGCAACTTTCTACTTTTGGATAAATATCTTGTTTTTCCATCCAAGCGATAACTTGGTTAAGCTGATTTTCTGAAAACTTTCGTTTTTCTGGAGACCAATTATAAAACTTTTCAATTAGTCGCCCTTTAGAAAAATGGCGATCTGACTTTAAAATCTCTTCCCAGCATGCGTAAAGGGTTGCAACAGCCTCAGCTTCATCGGAACTTTTGCTTTTAAAAAGAGCAATAATACGGTTAATTCCTGCAAGATCATTTTTAAAACATTCTTGGAAATCAGTCTTATGCGATCCAGCTTTAGGAAGCTGTTTATACTTTAATCTGGAATTTTCTCGAAATACAAACCAGTCATTTGCCTGTAAGGCACTGTCAATAGTTCTTGCCAGATCATAATCATATGGGCCAGCCGCATGTTGCTTAAAATTAGTAGGCAAACTTAGGTTCTGTGTTTTTTGACAAAGGTAAAAAACCTTCTGAAATTTTTTATGCCCTAATGTAGGCTCTTTATGTAACCGACTGACTATTTCCGCACCCAATAAAATACACTGATTGTTGCCTTCTTGAGTATATTTGGCCTTAAACTCCACAACATTATCGTTAGTTTGTGGAGTGCCTGCTGTTTGGGTAAATGCTTCTTTAAGAACTGCTTGCATAAGCTGATCAGCGTAAATCTGATTTTGGGTAATTTTTGCTTCTAGCTGGTCACAGATTGCAAATAGCTCGTTTACTTTAGTAACTATTACTTGTTGTTCTTCAAAGGGTGGAAGCCCACAAATTAAGTTATTTAATGTTGGTAATTTGATATTTGGCTGTCCAGCCATTTGGTAAGATAACTTACGTAATAAAGGTTGAAAATGTCTTAATAGCAGCAAAATATAATCTTGGCAGGTCGTGTTACTTGGCTTAACTCCCACAATACTATCGGGAAAGCACATATCTCTGCCAAGAACTCCAAGATTGCCAATCGTTCCGCCTACAATAGCAACCATTATAGTACCCTTCTCAAACATTTTGGATGCAGCAAAGCCTTTGTCATTTAAAGTTTGTGAATAAGTATTAACAACACTTCCTTTATCGTCTAAGCTACCAATTTGTATAAATGGGTGCTTCCCACCAAAACAACTTTGATCATTACGCGGACGAATTGAAAACCTTCCCCGTGCAAATGAAGCATACGCACCAAAATGACACCACTCCCAACCTTTTGGTAGGATAAATGGCTTGTCTTCATCGGTTATTTTTGGTAGTGGTTCCTGCTTCTTAATCTTTCCATTTTTTATTAGTTGTTCTTTTTCGTCAGAAATACGTTTTAATAGTTTGCTGGCAGATTCAATGTCAGGGGTGGCAATGCGCCATTTCTTGGTTAGCTTGCCTTCAATAGCATCTTGTAAAATTTGTTGTTTTAGTTTGTTTAATAGGATTAGTTGATAGTTAATTCCTGATTTTAGGCTATCCAATTCAACTTCTATTGTGGATTTTCTTTTAATAATTTGCCGTTGTTCGTCAATTGATGGTATAGGAATTTCAATTTCACATAGATCTTCAAAACGCAGTGCTTTTCTAACAGTTCCTCTTGCATACTTGCCTATCTGAAAAAGACCTTCTGTTGATTTTAGGAAATCTAAAAGTAATTCTGGAATAAGTTTATCTGTAGTAGTGAAAACCACATAAGCAGGACTAACAAGCCCTACCGCTTGATGCACAAGACCAATAGAACCAACATTAATCCTATAAGGATTGTAAGCAAAATCACCTGACTCAATTATTAGGTAATTTGATAAATCTTTGGATTTTTTGTGGTCAGTTTTTGTTATTCCTAGTTTGTTAGAAACCCCTAAAACTGGCATATCATTATAGTCAGCAGTACTTTCTGCGCGTATCGACTTTTTTTTAATGTAATTTCCTAATTTCTCTATATTACTCATTATGCCAACTCCTTACGAAGCTGGTCAAGCAACTCATCACCTTTGTCAAAGGATTTATGCAGCAAGTCTAGCAATTCAGCACTACTATGTTGTTTTTCTTCTTCGGCTCGATGTGGGTTTTTAATATCTAGGTTCCAGCCATTTTCCATAATGGTTTTTATATCAACCTGCCAAGCATTATCGCTAACTTCACGGTTTCTCCACCATTGTTTTAGACTGTCAAATTCGGTAAATTGGATAGTTTTAGTCTTGGAATATGCTTTATAGCCTTCTGGCAACCTATGCTCCCAATACCAAACCTTTTTTGTTTTTTCCCCTTTGGTAAAGAATAGTAGATTTGTAGCTACAGACGCATAAGGCTGGAAAACAGAATTTGGTAAGCGAATTATCGTATGCAAGTTGCAGTCCTCAAGAAGTTTCTGGCGAACACGCTGTTTTATACCATCTCCAGTAAGAGAGCCGTCTGGCAATACTATTGCCGCCCTACCACCATCTTTTAACAAATGTATCATTAATATAAGAAATAAATCGGCAGATTCCTTCGTACGGTAGGTTAGTGGAAAGTTATTTTCATTATTATTAGACACCACGCCGCCAAATGGAGGGTTAGCAAGAATCACATCTACCCTATCTTTCTTGCTATATTCAGTAAGTGGACGTTCTAATGAATCACCAAAACGAATATTAGGGGTAGTAATATCGTGTAAAATCAGGTTGGTATTTGCCAACACATAAGGAAGCGGCTTATATTCCCATCCAGCTACATTCTTGCCAATTGCATCACGCTTATCAATAGTTTTAGCCGTATTTTTTAGATGTTCTATAACCGATGTTAAAAACCCTCCTGTACCACACGCGGGATCAAGAACGGTTTCGCCGTTCTGGGGGTTAGTCAACTCTGTCATTAAGTCAGTTATAGCGCGTGGGGTATAAAACTCTCCTAAAGTTCCCGCACTTTGCAGCTCCCCTAAAAATGTTTCGTAAATCTGTCCAAAAACTTGTTTGTCTTTACTACTATTGAAATCAATTTCATTTAGCTTGTTAATCACTTGACGTAAGTGAATACCTGATTTCATATAGTTGTAATTATTATCAAACACTTCGCGCACAAGTACAGCACGTCTGTTAGCTGTGGAAAGATCAATGTTTTTTAGCGTAGGAAAAAGCTTCTGGTCAACGAATTTTAATAACTCATCACCTGTCATACCCTCGTCATTACCAGCCCATGCATCCCAATGCAACTCTTCAGGAATAGGGGATTTATAGCCCTCAACTAGCAGCTCTAACTCTTTATCTTTATCGCTAAATATTTTTAAAAATATCATCCAGCCCAATTGAAGAATACGCAATTCATCACTGGCAGTTCCAGTGTCCTGACGCATTATATTTCGTGCTGATTTTACGATGCCGGATACGTTTGTCATGATGCTTTACTGTTACTCCAATGTTCTTTTTCATAGATACTTTGCTCTTCCCGGCTTAATGGCTGCGATGAACAGCCTGAACGAATAAAAAAATCTTCTTTACCTTCAAATTCTGTGAATATTGGCTTGCTACTCTTTGCAACCTTTATTTGACATATTTGTGCGTCGTCATAAATTGGGAATGAAATTCTTATATGTAAAGTTTGGCTAGTACCGATGTACTTCTTAATCACCTCAATAAGGTGCAATTCAAATCCATCTATATTCTTTTTTGATAATGTTTGTATGTCATGATTTAAACCAAGAGCATTTTGATTGTCATCAATACCTATAAAAAGAGTGCCGCCTTCGCTGTTCAGAAATGCAGCTATAGTTTTTGCAATTACATATTCCAATTTTTTGTTGATTTCATTAGCGCGAAGATCGTAGCGCATTGTCGACTTAAACTCTACAATGTTACTTTCGCCACCAAGTATTATTTCTTGAATTTCTTCGTTAGCAGGTTCTTTGTGATTAAGGTCTATACGTGCCTTAAGTGCATCGTATATACGCTTTGCTCTTTCTTGCAGAAACGTACCGTAATCATCACTTTCTATACCAAAACCATTAATATCAATGAAATGCGAGTTTAGGGCTTTATTTATATCGTCGTTTTCGTCCTTGAACCCACCAATATATTGCGATGGAGAGCTTGAACCAATTTTTCTTTTATTAAGATGATCACTAACGAAAGTAATGTTTATCAAACTATTGCTGTTCAGCGGCGTTTTGTTTTTTAAGTATGCTTTTGGAAAGAAGTGGTGATAGTTCTTGCTATTAGCTACTTTTAGCCAAGAATTATCTAAGATAACTTTACCATTATCTTGGAAATCTTTAGGTTCTTGATAAGCAAGTAAACATAGAACTGCTTTGCAATAACTGTTTCCCGCACTAAAGCTAGTGTCAATCAACGCCTGTGGTGATTCCAAATCAACTTTTATATCACTGTAGTCTGGTCGTTCATTATTTAAAATATCATCAATGCGTTTTGCATCCTGTGCTAATCTGGATTCTGTTGTGCTAGAATAGCGAAATGACAATGAAATACGCCAGAAAAATTCTTCCAGATATTTACGCTGTTTACCATCGGGCTTATTTTGGTTTAGATAAAAAAAATATGCAAATGGAACTAAGAGCGCATCATAGGGCAAAAGTTGTGATACAGGAATACGGTAAGTAGTTCTAAAATAATCAATGCTGTCTTTCAGTGCAGAAATAGCTTTATCCCAATTATCTATAACAGCTTGTTTATCAAGTTCTAATATGGTTTTGCGCTTACATTCTTTTGTTCGACTCAACACCAGCGAAAGTATGCTTAGAATAACTGTACTAGAAACACCTTCATATTTTATATCTTTAAGCTCTTTTGAAAAT
The DNA here is from genome assembly GCA_021323555.1 of Gammaproteobacteria bacterium. The sequence continues at coordinate 18,996 of JAJONP010000020.1, forward strand.
TCTTCCCACTTGGTTTGCATGTCAAACTGTTGCACTTCATCGTAGGTTTTCGCCGACATTATTTCAAATAGTGTTAAGGTTTGTCCTCCGGTATTAATGCGTGTAAAAACCTCAATAGCAGAATCAATATCTTCTTTTCTGAGCACAACAGTTGAGAATTCATATGTTTTGAAAGCTGTTGAATAGGCGTTAATTGTTTCTAACTCTTCTTCGCTAAATCTATCGGAAAGTTCTTTTGCTTTGCTATAGCTAAAATTTAATACATCACATAGTGATAAGTATTTTTTGCCTGCTGGTTCAGCGGTTATAACTTGCTCTTCGTTTTCTCTTATGTCTTTATCCAGATTTACTACAATAGCAGTATAATCAGTTGTTTTCTTTTCACCAATTTTCTGAATCTGTGCGCCAAGATACGCAGCAAAGAGCGATGTAATGCGTTGTTGTCCATCCAATACATATTGAACCTTAGTACCGTCAGGAGTATCAGGTATCTCCAGATTTCCTACGTTCTTTATGTCATTGAGACGTTGGTCCGTTTGCCATAGAATAAATGTGCCTATAGGATAGCCCTTTAAGATACTATCTAATAATTTTGCAGTTTTATCTATGCTCCAAACAAAATCACGTTGAAATTTAGGTACCTTAATTACACCTTTTTGAATCTCTGATATTAAATCGGAATACTTAATAGAATCAGGTTTTGGTTGCTGTGAGTTCATTATTAAAGTCCTAATGTTTATGCGGCACTATAAATAGCATGCTCAAGGTTAGACAAGGCCATCATATAATGCTCTTTTCCACCAAAAAGGCTTATAATTTCTATTGGAGTACCAAAGCTATTAAATGGTTTCACGGTCAATATTTTTATATTTTCTATATTCTCAATACCTTCGTCAGCATACTTGTCTAATAATGCTTCCAAAACTTTGCGAACTTGTTCCCCGTATTGGGTAAAATAATTTCGCTTTTTCACTTTTCTTGCTCGTTCCACTCTAGTAAGAGGTGGTTGATCAAATGCGGTATGGCAAATAAGGTCAAAAATATCCATATCCTTATTTATGGATTCTTTTAAGTTTTCAAACACAATACCTTGTTCAGTCAATTCATTGATAATAGCTTGCTTTTTATCAGCGGAATTCCATTGATTTAAAAATTCATCTAGAGTTTTGTACTGTTCGCGTACTTTCTTGCGTGTGTAGTCTTTAAGACTTCCTGTTATAAGTTTTCCATTTTCGTCTAAATATTGGATGCGTTCATTCAATACTGCAACATTTACGCCATTCACATAAAATTTATTATTAGGTTCGCTGATAATGCTGCCGCCATCTATTATGCTATTTTCTTCGGGGTGCGGTTCAAAAATTATTTCTTCTCCATCTTCCTCAACAACACTATCGCTTTCGTTTATTTCATCCTCAAAAGAATCAAGTTCTTCATTTTCACTAACCACTTTTATGCGCACAGGATCGCCATCAAAATCCTGGTCTGCAAATAAATCTGTTACATTTCTAAAATCCATAATAGTAAAAAAACGCTTTCCAAACTCTTCGTTAATACGAGTTCCACGCCCAATGATTTGTTTAAATTCTGTCATGGAGCCTATATTGCTATCTAGTACGATTAGCTTGCAGGTCTGCGCGTCAACACCTGTTGTCATTAACTTGGAAGTTGTTGCAATTACTGGATAATCCTCTTCAGGATTAGTAAAGTTATCAAGCTCGCGTTTGCCTTCTTCATTATCACCAGTAATCTGCATAACGTATTTACTATTGATTGCCATAAGGTCGCTATTTGCATTTGCAATAGCTACCCTCATCCGCTGTGCATGATCAATATCAACACAAAAAATTATAGTTTTATCAAATCGGCTAGTTTTCTTTAAAAATTCTGTAACCTTATCAGCAACGGCTTGCGTACGTTCATCAATAATTAAATTTTTATCATAATCTTTACGGTTATATATTCGATCCTCTACTAATTGACCATGCTTATCAACTTTTCCTGTTTCTGGACGCCATCCCTCAAGGTCAACATTAAGCCCAACGCGCAGCACTTTATAAGGAGCAAGAAACCCGTCTTGAATACCTTGCCTAAGAGAGTAGGTATATAAAGGATCACCAAAATATTCTGTACTGGAAATAGCTTCTGTTTCTTTTGGTGTAGCAGTAAGGCCGATGTGTGTAGCACTTTTGAAATAAGTAAGTATTTCTCTCCATGCGCTATCTTCCGAGGCACTACCACGATGACATTCATCTACTACAATTAAATCAAAGAATTCTGGACTAAATTCACGATAAGCATCCTTATCTTCATTGTAGTTAGTTAAGCCCTGATATAACGCCAAATATATCTCATAAGATTTATCTATCTTCTTTTGTTTTATTACAGTCATTTTGTTTTTAAAATGACGAAAATCACCGCGCTTGGTTTGGTCAATTAAAGCGTTACGATCAGCAAGAAATAATATACGTTTTTTAGTGTTACTCTTCCATAAACGATGGATAATTTGAAATGCAGTATAGGTTTTTCCAGTACCAGTAGCCATTGTTAGCAAAACACGCTGTTGACCCTTTGCAATAGCTTCAACTGTACGATTAATAGCAATTTGTTGATAGTAACGAGGTGCGCGACCAGTACCATCAAAGAAATAATCCTGTGTACTTATGCGTTCCTGCTCTTCGGTTATAATACCTTTGTATTTTTTATATTTCTGCCAAAGCTCCTCCGGGGAGGGAAAATTATCCAAACTTACTTCTTTTTCTATAATGCCATCAGGACATGTTTTGTCATGACAATAAAACCCGTCACCATTGCTACTAAAAACTAAAGGAATATCAAGAATATTTGCATAATCCAATCCCTGTTGTATACCTGACATAACGGCATGCTTATTATCTTTTGCTTCAATAATAGCGATTGGAATATTAGGTTTATAATATAGAATATAATCAGCACGCTTGCGCTTACCGCGAGTTGTGAGATTCCCCTTAACAAAGATACGACCATCAGTGAAAAAAACTTCTTCACGAACTTGTGTCTGCATATCCCAACCAGCTTTTTCTAATGCTGGATTGATATATTTAGTGCAAATATCCCGTTCAGATAAGTCTTTTTTAGATGTCATATGATATCCACACTTACCTTCTATTCATTAGCCATTTTAAGCCATCTTGCTTTTTGCAATAAGAAAATACGTGAATATTTTCTTAAATTCAACCAATACAATTGACGATTACACAATATCCGTATTTAATCTCCTTGGGCCAGTAAAGAGCTGATCTGGGGCTTTAGAACCTCTCAAATAACCGGCAGTGGCAACTGCCGTTACCAAAACTGCCACCTCACGCTTTGCGTCGGGGTGGCGGCGTTATGTAATAGGCGTCCGCGCTAAAAGCGTCGCGGTCGTAGTTATTTGCGACTTCTAAACACCCCGGCACCACAGTGAAAACTTGGTGCCGATTGTTTTAACGAGAACAAAGGGTGTATATTATGCGTAATTTATTCAAAAAGAAACCACTACCACCTCTTATATCCGCGCTCAATCGTATTGATGAAATTAGCGATATTGTATTAGAGCATAAGCGTAATAAATCATACTCGCCAACTGCGACAGACATAGCGTTATTTAAGCGTATTGAAAAACGTTTATGGGAGGTGCAAAGCACAACATCGTATGTCGAGCGGTGTATACAGCAACGTGTTGATGGTGAACCAGAAGGAGCAACTAAATGGCATAGCAACGATACCATGGACTACCACTATCCATCATAACTACTTACTAACACTCTCCACTGCTTTCTGCATTACTTTACGACGTTGTAGGTCGTTTAGCAGGTTCACGAACTCGCTTTCTGTTATGTTGTCATAATCTATACCGCTACCACATGATTCTTCGTACTGAAGCACCAATGACTTTGGCAACAATGAAATAATCAATCGAAAATAAACTTCAGGATCACGTTCTCTAAGATTAGACAACGCCGATGCGCCATTATTTTGAAAATCTTCTGTAAGGGTTTTCATGAACGTTTCAGTGAACTTATTACGTGCACCACGAGGCCTTCCTTGTGGATTTGGACAAACGCCTTTAATAAACTTTCCGTCAACCTGTCTTTCACCTGTATTAACAGGTAACGATAACGGCTTGTCATCGGGGAAAATAGGTATATTTTTTTCAGGTTCAGGTATTAAAACCGGAAAGCTATCGTTTTTTTTCTCGTTTATCATATCGCTTCTCCTTCATGTATTGCAGAATGTTGCGAATTCTGCGATTTCTCTTTTATCAATTCGCAGGATTCGCAGCATTCGCAATATCTGATTTAATTATACGCCATGCTTTTTTAACCTTTTTACCATTAACAAGTACGTCTTGTGTTACTTCCACAAGGTGCCCATACTCAACTAAAGTCTGGATTGCTGAATCAGTTCGTTCTTTATCGCGTAGTTTATTCGGCCCGCTATTCATTATAACGGAAGTGCCAATATACTCTTCTTTCCATTCATGATTAATCCAGTTCAATAGCAATTCGGCATTAGCGATTTTGGGACTAACCATACCTGCATTCGTTAATCGTAATGATTCATATGCGTAATAATCTGCAATTAAAATGGCTCGATTTATAGTGTCTAGGTTAACGTCTTTTGCTTTCATATCGTCTATCTTGGTCAACACACCTGCTGTACGTATAGCATGTTCAGCAAGTTTTCCGGCGAATCCACTTATGCAATCATATTCGCCGTAAGGCTTTAATTTTATTTCAACTTCATCAGCATACTTTTCCCATCTTTGCGTTGCTGGTGCATTTAGATGCAAATTAGGTGGTGCAAGTTCATTTATTGTGCCTTGAACAAGTGGCAAAGGCATACGCAGAATACTCCATAAGTGATTCTTATAATGATCCAAAAATTGCCTACTGTTAGGTTGTTGTGGTCTTTGCATCCTTGTTCCTAACGTAGTATCTGGAAATGATGCAAGTAAACGCGATGTTAACCCCTGATCTCGCAATACAGGATCGGAAAAGAAAGCCGCACCAGCTTCGGGTTGAATCATCAAATGCATAGCTATTCTACGCCCCGGCAATATTGAAACGCCATCACCAACACGAACACGCTTATTTGTAGAGCCATCCCAAAATTTTGATAATGCTGCTGCGCTTGCAAGTTTAGCTTCTTGCTTAAGCGCATGCCCACCTACAAATTGTCCGCCTTCATTTGCAAATATGCCCTGCATAGGTAAACTAATTGGTAGCAGTTTACACAGGCCTTCAATGGTTGGTTCTGAACACACAATCATTGGTAAAAGAGGTTGTTCTGGCTCGGGCCCTAACATTTGTAATTCACGGACCATTGAATCGCAGTCTTTTTTCATACGATTTATTTTAGATTTTTGAGCGTCCCAAGCAGCTTTTTTAATACTATAGTCGTTTTTAGAGGTTTTATATTTTTCTCGTAATTCCGCCTCATAAGCTTCAATAGGGGCTAAGGCCTCATCATCTGCGGCGGTCTTTCGTTCGCCTGACCTTGCAATAGAAACTAAAAACAAAGATAAGGGGCGCGATTGACCTGTCGCAGGTAAAATGACATTGCCATGCGCCTGTACAACCAGTGAGGCAGCACCCAGAACAGAATTAGCAGCCAGAGCTACAGGGCACTGAACAATATCAACAATTGACCGTACGGCATTACCTAATAAATACCCCAACGCATCAATAGGATAAGGTTTTGATGGGGCTAGTTTACCGCGTAATGGTTGCGGCCCCTCCGCCTGATTGGTATTTCTGTCGATCAATTTAATATCAGGGTACGGAGGTTGCAACGCTTTTGCTATTGTAAGACGCCTATACTCAGTATTATTCTGTGTCTTTTCTCGCTGCCCTATTTTTGTTGATAGCCAGATACGCTCTATTTGCCCTTCGCTTTTAGTAAAGCAAGATATAATACCTAAAAGTGACATATCTATAGCTGAGTTAGAACGATCAAAACTTTCAAGAAGATGGCTTTCACCATTACATAGGGATTGGAATTTCGCGGCACATTTTTCTGACTGCAAAATACGCTGAATAACCTCAGCATCACTTTGCATAGCAGGAGAACTTTTTATGTTATGCTCTTGCTGTTTTGCTAAAACAGGTTCCTTTCCGCCATATCTTTGCCAAAGATCAAGTAATGCTGGCTGACATTCGGCGATGAGTAAATTTTTGTATACATTCCCAGTCATAGTAAAATATCGCCCGGTGGAATAGATTTCTACACCACTTGCGTTTAGACCTTTTGAAACCGTCCCTTTTATAATAATATGATGGCCTTTGCCTGAAGGACTAACCTCAGTATAAGACGGAAAGGCTGATAAAATTGCCTCATGCTGGGATCTTAAAGCCGGATCATTATTTTTATTATCCAAATCAATGCCACAATAGGGATCATTTTCTGTGAAAACAAAACCTATACCGTCAAATCCAGGCCGCGCAGAAATGGCTTGAACTGCTTGTTCAAAACTTCCCCAACTCTCAGGATTAGTTGCCGATGCACTCCATCCTGTATGTGGATTATATGGTACTTTGGTCCATTTACCGTTGCGCAACTCATGCTTCCAAAGCAACCATTGCCTCGTATTACGCAATTCTTCGGGAATTCGATAATAATTATTTACAGACTGCTGTATAGTTGCTGAATCACGCATAATAGTACCGCCAGTGAGTATGCAATGACTCGGTCCATTCAATAAACAGAGCCTCATCAATTCCGCCATTTTGAAAGCACCATTCGACTACACTCATGACATCTTCGTTAGACTTTAATGGTTGTGTATAGGGTCTTTTGCCGCGCCAGATAGGTATGCTAAAAATTATTTCTGGAGTTTTTATTAATAAAACCCATATTCTTGGTGGATAAGGTTCAGTTTCGTTATATTTCTCGAATTCATTAATTCGGTCTGGACGGATGATTAGCTGACGCTTGCCTAAGCCAACAAAAAGCTTTTTATCCATTTTTCCTACTAGGCTTTTTATTGGATGGCGGCGGCAGATGAAACCACCGCGCGATTGTGTATAAGTATAGGTTAGCCTATAGTCAGCAATCGCATGCTTAACAAAGTCATTTTCAGTTCGATTAGCCTGATAATGAGCCTTATAGGCAAACAAAGTATTCATAATGTAATGCATTTATATTCTCCATTAATTAGAAATTTCATTAAGTAATTTCCTGATTGCCCCCACTCTCCAGACGGTTGTATTTTGTCCAATCTTACTTCCTGTCGGAAAACGGCCAGATTTCACACCAGCCCACCACGTGGACTTTTTTACTGGAATTAATTGTAGGATTTGCGGAAGCCTAAGATATGCAGGATCAGGAAGAAAAACTGGCTCTTTAGTCCCTTCTTGGTGAATATACAGCCCGTATTGCAAGCTAGTCGTTGCTTGCAGTTCTTGATACGTATTGTTTTGAGTGTTTTGCATCATTCTGGCTCCATTTAATCAAGCATGGAACCTTTATAGGATATATATATAAAATAGGGACGAACTCGGTTAAATTTTACCGAATTCGGTTAACATCACTTAATATTAATCTCTTATTTCATCAGGAAGTAGCAACGCACCTTCGCGCAAATAATCCAAAATAGTTTGGTCATCTAATGGAATATTATATTCTATTAGGGTGTCTTTAATAAGGCTTGCCGCAGAGGAGCGTTTTCCCTTTATTGGATTGAATTTGTACTTCTTCATAGCCATTCCAACTATAAGCTTTAATAGACTATCACGCTCTCTTGGGCTTAAATCTTCACGTGGTTTTGGTTTCCCAAATTTATTCCTACTTGGTAGTTTGCAGTCATTCCAGTGTTTATAAAATAATTCACGTTCAATGCGTTTATCCAGAGCATTTTCATAACCATAGCCTGACCATTCTTTACCATGTGTTTTATCTGTACATAGTGAGGCATATAACAAGTCATAATCATTATCTTCATTCATGAATAACTCAGTACTTCTCCTAATCAACTCTGCCTTAGCAGATTCATCGAATGACTTAGGGGGAATGCACCCTCGTTCTAACCAAACACCTTCAAAAAGCAAAAAAGATCGTTTTTCATTCCAATGATTCCAGAGCCTTTGTTTTTCGAGTTCTTCTTCTGTTATATGTAGCTTCATATTTGTGCTCTCCTATTTTCCGTCCCCTCTCTATTTTTCAGGCCATACCAACCATTACATTGGCTAAAAGGGGGGTATGGGGGTATCAATGGGGGTATCATTTACTTAGTTTGCATTACTCATGCTGTTAATGTGTCCTAGTGCTACTTTATCAAGGTAGTTACTCCAATCCTGCATCATCACTTTGCGTTGTTGTAAGTATTTAGCCCTGTCATAAGCTTCACCAAGGGAATTTTGTTTAGCATGAGCGAGTTGTGCGTCTACTACATCAAATGAGTAGTTCATTTTTTCTAGTATGGTAGTCATAGCCAACGAACGAAACCCGTGTCCCGTCATGCGACCCCGGTAACCCATGCGCTCAAGTGATTTTAGTATAGCGTTGTCACTCATGTGATTGCGTGGGCGTGTATGGCTAGCAAATACCCACTCGTATGTTCCATTGTGCAGTTTTATTTCTTCTAATATATTTAATACTTGGCGAGATAGTGGAACAAGGTGGGCTTTTTTCATTTTCATACGCTCCGCCGGAATTGTCCACATAGCCTCTTCAAAGTTAAATTCCGACCATTTCGCCTGTATCATTTCGTTAGTGCGGGTAAATGTGTGCATCATAAATTCGACTGCGAGGCGCGTTGTCGGGTACATTCTAGATTCGTTGCGGTTTAGGTCTTTGATAAATTGTGGTAACTCAGCAGGCTCGATAGATGCAAAATGCACTGTTTTTCTGGTTTCCAGTGCATCTTTAAGATCAACTGTAATATCCCGTGTTGCTAAACCCTTTGGAATAGCATAGCGAAATATCTGGCCACACATTTGTTTAGCCTTGCGTGTTATCTCATAAACGCCTCGTTTTTCAAGCTGCTGTAGAGCATCTAAGAGTATAGGCGGGGTTATATCACCAATTGGAAGGTTGCCAAGGCGCGGAAATATATTGGCTTCAAGCTGCATTAATAAAGTTGCGGCATAGCGTGGTGACCAACTGCCTTTCTTTTTCTCGTGCCATTCACGGGCAATGACCTCGAAAGTATTAGCGGTATTGATTCGCTTATTGCGCTGATTTTCTTTTTTAGCAAAGGAAGGGTCTATGTCGTCTGATAATAGCTTACGGGCTTCTATACGCTTATCTCTCGCCTTGCTTAGCGATACCTCTGGATAGCTACCAAAAGCAAGTAACTTCTCTTTACCATCAAATCTGTATTTTAACCTCCAAAGCCTTGAGCCATTAGGTGAAACAAGTAAAAACATACCCTCACCATCAGTCATCTTATAAGCTTTGTCGCGTGGTTTTGCATTCTTTACCTGAATATCGGTGAGAGCCATATATTACCTATACAAACATGTTATACCCCCAGCCTCCAAAATACCCCCACTTATACCCCATTTTGGGGGTAGATGTGGTTGGATTCTTATGGACGCCGCTGGAACGAGATAAGCCTAAAACCTATGAAAAGTCAAGGTTTTTTGGACTTGTTTGGATGGCTTTGGAAGGTGAAATGGCTCCCCGGGCAAGATTCGAACTTGCGACCAATTGATTAACAGTCAACTGCGCTACCGCTGCGCTACCGGGGAATACTGTCGGAACAACAAAGTGGGCGTGTTTATAACAAATATAAATTTATTATTCCAGAGTTTCTTTTAATAAATTTTAAAAAAATACATATTTGTTGCTTATCTCGCTGAATTTACGGGGTTTTTACTTTAATTCTTCAGCTGGTTTTTCG
>JAJONP010000134.1 GCA_021323555.1 Gammaproteobacteria bacterium
AACGGGCTCTTGCAACAGCTCAGACAAAAACCCTTCTAATATCGCAAAATTCGCCTTTTGACGCAGAATATTCTTAATGGCCCAATCAAAGCGAACGAGCTTTTGCATAAATTTTTATCTCCTCAGTCTCTACTTTTTTTCGCCCTGTCTGAATAACGATATCTTATCTTAAAATATACTTCGCTTATTATAAACACTGCACCCAATAAAAAATTTCATTTTAGTATAAGCATCTATTTTCGTTGTTTTTTATTTATGGTAATATTTCAAACAATCAAATGGATAAGGAGTTTACTATGGATTGGCAAGACTATCATATAGGAATTATTGTTGCTACTGAAGTAACTAGTACAATAGTCACAAGCGGGTTGACAGCAGGGTTTATATTAACAGCTTTCGGGGTGCTTCAAGCAAGTGTTGTATTACCTATTTTGACTTTACTATTGTTGAGTTTCACAGGTTTTGTTTCCGCATCAAAAATTGGGCATGCTGTTACTCTACAAGGATCAAAAAAAGAAAGTATTGACGAGAAATATTACGGCTTTATAAATGCCCTGCGCAATAAAGAGATAGGGTTAGGCATATTTTTTTCGGCAGCTACAGCAGGTGCAAGTGTTGTTACGATTTACCCTACCGCTTCTGCTTTTATGGTAGGATTTGGCATATTACATCCTGGGGCGACTATTGTTTGTGTGGGTTTTGTTCTTGATGCAATTAAAGATTTTTATACTGATTGTCGTTACTGGAGGCTGTTAAAAGAGCACCTGGCAGAAGGAGGTTTTGGGCACAACGAAGAGGAAAAATTAAAAGAAGAAATAAAAAATGCGAAAAAATTACTTCTATTCTCTTTTTTTAGATTAGCAGGTTGGTTCGCTCTGCTCATGAGCAGTTTTGCATTTTTTGTATCCTGTGCGCCGCAGCTTGCTGCCATCGGATTAATAAGCATCGCAGGTTCCTGTCTATATAATACTTATACTACTTTCCGACCCACATTATTTGGTTCGACTATTAAGAAATCTATAGAAGATCGTCTTAACAAACTGGTTGATTGTGAAGCAGGGAAGATACAAGCCCATCCTAACCTTCCATGAGTTTTTCTTCTGCTTGTTCTATATCAGCCGGTGTTCCATAAAGAACGACAATATCGTTCACACGGAGTCTAATATTGCTATGTAATAATTTAAAAAACTTTCTCTCGCCGCGCCGAACAGCAACAAGTTCAACACCTATTTTTTTTAATTTAAGCATTCGTACTCTTTTATCAATCGCATGAGCGCCTTTTACTAAAACAATCGGTTTAAGTTGTTTATGCGAGGCTAGTATATTGTTATCCGTCATCCTTGTGATAGTTGAGCCTGTAAAAACTCTTTGTAATAAATCATAATCTTTACTCCGAGCTTCTTCCATGAGATCAGAGATCTGTTCGCTTGAAACATCTAATAGTCGCAATAAGTAATCTGAGAAAGCTAAACTGGCTTCAAATATTTCAGCAATCACATGCGTTGCGCCACAGCTTTTTAATTGTTTTAATTCAAACTCATCTGTACAACGTACTAATTTGGGTAAATTAGGATACGATCTATGGAGCATCTCTAAAATTTTAATCGTAGATCGAAGATCATTAAAGCTAATCACTAGAATTCGTGCTTTACTTAAACCCACAGCATTTAATATCCCTGGATGGGTGGGATCGCCGTACATCACATTTTCACCTGCCATGCTTGCATAACGCACTAGCTCAGAATCAAGATCAAGCGCAACATACGGAAATTTGATTTTAGTTAATACCCGCGCAATATGCTGGCCTACTCGACCATAGCCACAGATAATAATATGCTCTTGTAATTCTTTTGTCTTAAGACGCAGCGTTCTTTGGCAAGGCTCGTTTTGAATACTTTTGCCGGATCTATAAAAATAATGAGAAATTTGTTTATTAAAACGAATGAGTAAAGGCGAAATAGCAATGCTAATTAATAAAGCGGCTAAGATAACCTGGCCATAATCAGGTGGCAAAAGGGCGTGGCTTAATGCAAGCGTTAAAACAGCAAAACCAAATTCTCCACCTTGGGCAAGGACTATCCCCGTACGACTTGCGATAGGCCACTCATTGCCTGATAAAAGGCTAATCACGGTGATTAATACCATTTTGCCGATGACAAGCGCAATGACCAGCAGTAATATCCATGGCCACGTCTGATACCAGGTACTCATATTTGTGAGCATGCCAACCGACATAAAAAATAAACCCAGTAAAATATCGCGAAACGGCCGAATTTCAACTTCAATCTGGTGACGGAATTCTGTCTCTGCTAACATCAACCCTGCAAGAAAAGCACCGAGTGCATAGGACAAACCAAATAAATTTGTTAACCAGGCGCTAGTCAATGTGACAAATAATACGGTTAACGTGAATAATTCAATCGTGCGCGTTCTGGAAATAATACGAAATAAGGGTCTTAATAACCATCTGCCTATAATAAAAATAAGCAAAATCGCTAAAATACCTTTGATGAGCGCATAAAACAAAATAGTACTTAAGGGATGGTGATGATTGTGCGCCAAGCCAGCGATTAAAATGATGATGGGAATGACGGCAAGATCTTGAAACAATAAAATACCGACAGCATTTAATCCGTGAGGTGAATGCAACTCAGCCTGGTCTTGAAGTTGTTTCACCACAACAGCCGTGGAAGACATTGCTACAATGCTACCAACGACCAAAGCTGAAAGAACAGTCATACCCAAAACAAAACCCATGACTGTTGTAGTAAAAATAGTAAGTAAAACTTGCAATCCACCAATCACAAACACGGGGTATCGAAGAGAGAATAATTGAGGCAAGGAGAATTCTAAGCCAACAGTGAACATTAAAAAAACAATGCCGAACTCAGCCAGTTCTTTTACAGATTCTGTATTATCCGCAAACCCTAACCCGTTAGGCCCCACTAAAGCGCCTGCTAACAGATAACCCAGAATAATAGATAAACGTAATTTACGAAAAATGGATGTCACCATTAAGGCGAAGAGCAAGACACATAAAATAATTTCAAGTATATTAAGTTCCATCATTTTTCACCAGGCGGCTTGAGTCATTATATTCATACGGCTACGCGGCAAAGTCCGCGCTTAACGCCACCCAAGCGGAAGAATCGTGGTTCTCCCTTTTGGAAACCCTCATCGCGTCATGTAATGCAGGGTGCAGCGAAAATTAATGAATTTTTAAAAAATAATTATAGAGTATAGTAAATATCTAAGCTATATTTTTCACCTTAAATTTAGATGGTGGATGGAGAAAATTTTATGCGTAAAGTGTTTAACTTTAGTGCTGGCCCGGCAATGGTTCCAGAAGAAGTATTATTACAAGCGCAAGCTGAAATGCTGGATTGGCAGGGTACGGGTATGTCCATTATGGAAGTGAGTCATCGCGGCTCTGAATTTAAAATCATTGCAGAGCAAGCAGAGGCAGATTTTCGTGAGTTACTGGCAATACCTAAACATTATCACGTGCTTTTTCTAGCCGGAGGGGCATCCACGCAATTTTCAATGGTTCCACTAAATTTATTCTCTGATCGAAAAGAAGCGGATTATGTCGACACAGGTATTTGGTCGCGAAAAGCCATTGCTGAAGCAAAGCGGTATGGCACTGTCAATATTGCTATGAAATTAGATGAAAGTAGCTCCGAGATAAGTATTCCACGCCAAACAGAATGGACGCTGAATCCAAAAGCGGATTATGTACACTACACACCCAATGAAACGATTGGGGGTGTTGAGTTTGGTTGGGTCCCGCAAACAGGCGATGTTCCTTTAGTGGCTGATATGTCATCGACTATATTATCTCGTCCTATTGACGTCAATGCGTATGGTCTCATTTATGCCTGCGCACAAAAAAATATGGGACAGGCGGGTATCACTATCGTAATTATTCGCGATGATTTGGTGAAAGAATCTTTGCCTTTAACACCTACACTTTATCAATATGCTATCCATGCGAAACATAAATCTTTTTATAACACACCACCGACCTATAGTTGGTATATAGCAGGTTTAACTTTTGCGTGGATGAAGCGTCAAGGCGGCCTAAAATTTTTTGCAGAACGTAATCAACGCAAAGCAAAAAAATTATATGATGCGATTGATCATAGCCATGATTTTTATCGCAATACTATCGCACCCGCATGCCGGTCGTGGATGAATGTTCCTTTTCAGTTAAAAACAAATACGTTAACGCCTTTGTTTTTAGAAGAAGCTAAAAAAGCAGGGTTAACGAATTTAAAAGGCCATGAGTTAGTGGGTGGCGTGCGAGCCAGTATTTATAACCCTATGCCAGAGGAAGGGGTTGATAGCCTGGTAGCTTTTATGCAGGATTTTATGCGGCGTTATGGGTAATTTCTTATATCATTCAACAAGGTAAAAATAAATAAGGAAGCTATCATATAAACATACCCGATTTGATGTAAATACACTCTCTAGACTTAGAAGTATAAGATGTTATACTTGTATTACAATTTCAAAAATCAGGTGATTTATGATTGCAGTACGGTTACCCAAAGAACTAGAAACTCAATTAGAACATGTGGCTAATGAGACTCACCGTTCTAAAAGCTATTATATTCGAAAAGCTTTAAAGCAGTTCCTGGAAGATCGAGAAGACTATCTTTTGGCTGTTGCTCGTCTCGAAGAAAAAAATCCACGTATACCCTATGAGAAAATAAGGAAAGAGCTTGGGCTGGAAGATTGAATTCGATAAAAAAGCTAAAAAAGAATTTGCGAATTTGGATAAGACTATTCAGAAACAAATCGACAAATTCATTTTAAAATTAGCAAAAAATAAAGACCCCAAAAAAATAGCGGACACTCTTAAAGGGAGTCTCCAATCTTTTTGGAAGTATCGCATAGGAAATTACAGACTCGTATGCAGCATTAATGAGGATGCTATGACGATTCTTATACTTCGTGTAAAGCATCGTAAAGAAGTTTATAAAAAAGATATTGAGTGATTTGAATAATCTGCAGCTACCAACTGCCCATCCTGCAACGTCAATATCCTCTCAGCTTGTGCAGCAATTCGCTGATCATGTGTCACCATCACTACACTGGTTTTTAAGGTTTTTTGCAATCCGAGAAACAATTGAAATACGGTTTCAGCATTGCGTGTATCTAAATTACCCGTAGGTTCATCTGCTAATACACAAGCGGGATCAGTCACTAAAGCGCGAGCAATAGCGACACGTTGGCGCTCACCCCCTGAAAGTTCGGTGATTTTATGTTTTAAACGATTTTTGAGCCCCACTAATTCTAATAGATATCCTGCTTTTTGCGCAGCAAAAGCAGGGTTTTTATGACCTATC
>JAJONP010000135.1 GCA_021323555.1 Gammaproteobacteria bacterium
ACGGTTATGAGCAGCCTAAAAGTCTGCCGGGGTTGAGTTATCTTTCTTGTTAAAATTCAACAAGTTCATTTGAACCCAGCCCATCAAGTTGCAAAGGTGAGGAACTTTTGAAGGTCTTTCTGCTTGGCTTGTTCTGTTTTGAGAGGGGAGCCTTTGACATGGGTGTGGTAATAAAATTCAGCCCAAGCGAGGAGGGAATCACTTTGGTAAATTCCTGTCGGCTGCCCCGATTTGTTCTCCAAAACCTTATCCATCACAAACTTGGCTGGTTTTTGAGGGGGTGAGGGGAGGGCGGTTTGTTGGTTTTGTAACGCGCAGGAATAAACGGCACTTTTTACGCAGAATTATTTGTCACTATCTGTTAACAGATATCGGATGAAAAGTGTCCATAAAACACTTGTATTTCGTACGCTGACATAACCCATCTTGAAACCAAACTAAAAATACCTTAAAAATATACGAAAAACACTGTCGTATTAATAGGCTGTACTGTCACCTGCAGAATTATTTTACACTTTTGAGCAGCGATATTTTGCACCTTTAATATATGTTTCCTATAACTAAACACTCTCTTGCAGCATCGATAATTTCTTTGTTTATGCTTGATAATTGATTAATTTCCATGACTCTAACGGCTTGTTTTAATAGCCTGTTAATCAACCTGAAATTTCCTTGTGTAATCCGTGTTACTGCTGCAATGGCTTCTTGATCAGTGAAGTCGGCTGTATCAATAGAAATGCCAATGCTCTGCAAGTGATTTTTGATGATAAAAGCAATCTCATCTTCGCTCAAAGATTTATAGGCGTGAGAAAACCCAATTCGTGAATAGAGTTGAGGTAAACGAATCAAACGTTTCTCAATGCCTGGCATTCCAATAAAAACAACTGCTATCTTATGACGATCGTAAAAATCTCTTACTTGTTCCAAACTTTTAAGTTGCAGTCTGTCAGCCTCATCAATAATCAAGAGTTTGGTATATTTTTTATCTCCTCCCCAAAAAAATCTTCTTATTTCATTCTTTTCATTTCCATAGATGGACTCATATACAAGATCTTCAAAGTCAAAAAAGATATTGTTAACCTCATTATTAACTACATTTGGGGAATTGTATATCTTTGGTAAATACAAAATTGTATCAAAATTACCCATCGCTATAGAAGGCTTCTTATAATCCATAAAAGATTTCGATTTTTGTCTCATTTCATGCTGGACCGCTTCCCATTGTGCAAAATGATAAGCGGCCATGCTTTTCCCAACACCTGCTGGGCCGTAGCAAAGACCAATGTAACACTCTTTTTTGCAAGCATTACAAAATTCTGCAAAACGTTTGTATTCTTTGGTGACAATAAATTCAGGTGTCTGATTCATATAATTTCAATTTTTTCTTGCGAGGTGGTTTTTCTATAGGCGAAGAAGCTTTATGAGAAAGAGATTTTGTATTTAAGATAGCATCAACTAAAGAAATACGGTTCTTGATTTCATGGGTTAAAGCTCTTTTCCGAGCATTCCTTGCCGCCTGTATGTCTTTTATTCCAACGACTTGTCGATCGAGAGAGGTACAAATAGGCTGGCAGAGAAATTGATTTTTGTAGAAAACCCTTATGGACGTGATGTCAGCAGGGTCATAGCGGATAATGACATCTTCATTAACATAGTCTGCCAATACAGAATCCATGTAGCGAAGTCCTTGGAAATGAATCCCATCTCTCCTAATTTTACGGGGTTTTGCAATTGTCAAAAGCAGCAAATCTAATTGTTCTATATGTTCAGGCATATGGGGCAGAAAACCGTTTTCTTCCCAGCGTATCTTTGGGATCATCCTAATTTGAGAATGTTCACTTTGGTTATAGTCAATAATAAATTTACGGATGAGTCCATCAAGATCCGTTAAGGTCAAGACAGGGCTTTCTTTTCGATTTCCTGTGTAACCTGGTAACTCACATAATAAAAGTTGATTTAAAGTTAAAAAGAACCGCTCAATCTTTCCCCTTCCACGAGGCTCACCTACGTTTGAAAAAATCAAATTAATCTTAAGGGCAATACATACTTGTTCCATATGTTTAGAAGTAAAATCAGAACCATGATCTGTGTAAAGAATTTGGGGGATCCCATAAATAGTCCATGCTGGCTCTTTTTTACGCCAAATCGATTGACGAAGAGCTAATGCTGTTTTAACTACAGATGGGTCTGTGAAAGAAAGCTCATACCCAGCAATACTGCGGCTGTAATCATCAAAAATAATAGTGAGCCAAGGTTTTTGAGGGGTTCCTTTTTGATTTAACAAGAAAATATCAAGCTTACAATGATCAGCTTGCCATATCTCGTTTGGCTGATTGGCTTCTCGTATGTATATCAAATCAAATTGCTGCCTATATTCTTTACTTCCTTTATGGGCAAGAGTTGTCATTGATTTTGGCAAATTGTTCAACAAAGCGCAAACAGTACGGTATTTGGGGCAGGGAATATTTTTTTCAATAAGATACTTTTCAATTTGGCGGTGGATACTGGCAAAGCTTAAATAGGGGGACTTTAAATAGATTCCTTCAATAAGGTGACGCGTTTCAAGGGATATGACACGATTTTTTCCTTTATCATTACGTGGCTTACGAGCCAAGGCAATAAGTCCGCCCTCTCGATAAAGTTTCACCCATATTTTAGCAGTGCGTAAAGAAAAGTGTTTAGTTTCACAAAGTTCTTTTAAAGAAATTCTTCCTTTAAGATAAGGTTCAATATGATGATACCGTTCTAAAGTTATTTTACGTTGTTCATCATTTAAATTTGTTAGCAAGGTAGGAGACATAGGAGGGGAATTCATAAGTTCGTCTTCCGCACAATATCGCGAACTCGTCCTGTCATCATCCTTTTTGCCAAGATTGCACATTAGTAGACCAGCTCTTGCATTGAGATGTTTTTTGACTTTAGTATGAACAAGTTGGATAACGAAGTAAATTCGTAAAATACATGCGTTTGCGAATTCAAGAGGGGAAATAGTTTCAATGGCCTATCAATATGTTAGGGAGCCACTTCGGTCAGAAGAAGCCGACCGTTTATGCCATGCCTGTGAGAATACCCAAGAAAAACTCATTGTATGGACATTATTAGACACAGGGCTCCGTGTCTCTGAACTTTGCAGTCTTACCCCCCAACATATTTTGTGGCAGCAAAAATCAATACGTATTTCTGGTAAAGGGGGACCTTATGGGGCACAATCCAAGAAAAGGGTCGTACCCATGTCCAAGCGCATCCAAACGCTGCTCGAACACTATTTTGCTATCCATGAGAATTGGTTTGTTGGCCCAAGGCAGGTGCAAAAAATTGTCAAGCACATCGCTAATAAAGCCTGTATTACCCAAACCGTTACGCCCCACATCCTGAGGCATACCTTTGCAACCTTAGCGCTGCAAAAAGGAATTTCCTTAGCTGCCGTCCAGAAAATTCTTGGGCATGATCGTCTAGCTACGACCGCCATTTATTTAAACTTAACTGATGCCCATGTTGTCGAAGAGTTTGATAAAAAATGGTAACGGATTTTTTTCATTAAAAGGATAGGATAAAAAAGTGCAATTTAATCTTGCATAAAAAGGGCAATATAATTCTGCAGGTGACACTGTACGATAATAACAAAAAGAGAGTTTTCCGTATGCTCATAGGTTATATGCGTGTCTCTTCAGAAAGTGATCGTCAAAACACCGATCTTCAAAGAGATGCATTGTTAAAAGCTGGCGTTGACCCAAGGCATCTTTTTGAAGATAAAGCCAGTGGTGCAAAAGATAAGCGACCTGGCTTGCAGAAAGCAGTTGATTTTTTACATAAGGGGGACTGCTTGGTTGTTTGGAAGCTTGACCGCTTGGGCCGCTCTTTACCTCACTTACTCGATATTGTTACAGGTCTCCATAAAAAAGGCATCGCTTTTCGTTCTTTAACGGAACAAATGGACACAACGACTGCACATGGTGAACTTTTATTTAATCTCTTTGGTTCCCTTGCTCAATATGAAAGGGCTTTAACACGGGAAAGGATTATGGCGGGTCTTGAGGCTGCAAAACGACGTGGTCGCTACGGTGGTAGGCCAAAAGCCATTGATGAAGAAAAAATGGATGCTATTTTAGAAAATCTAAGATCAGGAGCGAGCAAAGCTTCAATTTGTAGAAATTTCAATATCAAACGCTCAACTTTATATGATGCCCTCGCGCGTTATTCTTAATGAAGGAATTTATTGAAGCTGTAAGGCGCTTTTTCATGATTGGCAATATCTACTGACAATTAATTCTGCACAAAATGTGACATTTATTCCTGCACGTTACAGGAGGGGATATTATTGCATTTCCAAGGTTGTGTTTTTCCTGTGGCATGTGTTTGAGAAGGATAAGGTATATTATCTAGCTCAAATACCCTATACTTTAAGATTCAACAAGTGGTTTTTATATCAAACGCCGCATGATGAGAGATCGAACCGCTTAGAGATAGAGTGAGTCATCATAGAGGGCAAAGAGACGGGGTTGAACAAAAACCTAAAAACAGGGTTATTTTATTCAATATCAAAAAAGCCGCAATTAAAATGATCATTTTCTTTGGGTAGTCTGAAAGTCGTAGAAAGCCATGCCGTTTTTCAAAGTCTAGTTCAATAATTGTCAAAGAGGAGCTCAGTAACCGGATATGGGTGGTGCTATGTCACATATTTAATAAGACGATTTTTCTGTTTGGAACAGTGAGCACTTACGCGCTTTTTGAACTTGCGCATGCCTGGCCGTCGGCTTTAAGGTAATACTTCAATGATATAATTGTTGCTTATATGGCTCTTTATCTCAAGCGACATTTCTACTAATTGTTTTGTATTTTATTTTTTTATATATTCATTATGTCCTTTTATTTATTTATTTTATTTATTGATGTTAATGTTTTAGATTAATGAGGAGGGATTAAAAATGATGAGCAATAAATTAAAAATATTCTTGATAGTCGCATGTTGTGTTGTTAGTTCTTTCTGGACAGAAGTCCAAGGGGCAGATGAAGAAAAAGACCAAAGAGGTGAATCAGCAGCAGCTGTACGTTATGTTGCTCCAAAACAAGATGTCCGTTCTTTCTTAGGGGAAGGAGTGCCAGCAGGAGTCGTTGTCTCATTTGCCGGAGAAATACCCCTTGCTGATGGATGGTTATTATGCGACGGGGAACCACACTCCAGTGAACTATTTTCTGAGCTTTATAAAGTTATTGGAGAAAGGTTCACTCCCGCTGATATTATTGCCATTAATAAAAGACTCGTTCGAGAGAAACTCTTCTGCGTTCCTGATCTGAAAGGGCGTACCGTTTTTGGCGTAG
>JAJONP010000021.1 GCA_021323555.1 Gammaproteobacteria bacterium
CCTGGTTTAACAAATTCATTCTCTAAAATGACGCAAGGGTCATTATCGACAATAATTTTCATCCCACCGCGAATTTCATTTGTTGTATAAACAGCCATTATTTTCCCCTTGAATAGATTTTGCTATATAATAGCGTCCTCTGTTCAATAATCAAAAGATAAAAAATAAAAAATTACTTATGAAAAACAAAACCTCTTGGCAGGCTGCTTTAATTGAAGCAGTCACTGACCCCCGCGAGCTATTACAACTCCTTGGCCTTGACTTGAGTTTGCTTGATCAGGCAAAAGCCGCCGCAGCGCTTTTCCCACTCAAGGTTCCCCGTGGATTCATTGCTCGGATGCAAAAAGGAAACCCATCTGACCCGTTGTTACGTCAAGTGTTACCCATAGGCGATGAACAGGATATTGTCACAGGTTTTACCCCAGATGCTTTAGATGAAACAAAAGCAAACCCTGTTCCAGGCTTACTACATAAATATCACGGCCGTGTATTGTTTATCCTAGCAGGGGCTTGTGGTATTCATTGCCGTTATTGTTTTAGGCGCAATTTTCCTTATAGCAAAAACAACCCTGGCACTACGGGTTGGGCACAAGCCTTTGCGTATATTGCCCACGATGAAACAATTACAGAAGCCATTTTAAGCGGTGGCGATCCTTTAGTCATCAATGATGATTTTTTAGCAGAGTTTACGCAAAAACTCAGCGACATTCCTCACCTCAAGCGATTACGTATTCACAGTCGAATGCCTATTGTCTTGCCTGAGCGGATCACATCAGAATTTATCAGCTGGTTTTCAAGTTCCAGGCTGAACCCTATTTTGGTTACACATTGCAATCATCCGCAGGAAATAAATCAACCAGTGATCGATGCAATGAAGCGTTTATCAAAAGCAGGTGTTACATTATTGAATCAATCCGTTATTTTAAAAGGGGTGAATGATCACGCAGAAATATTAATCCGCTTGAGCGAATCATTATTTTCGGCAGGGATTATGCCCTACTATTTGAATCTGCTTGATAAAGTCCAAGGCGCGGCGCATTTTGATATGGCATTAAAAACAGCCCAAGCCTTGCATTGGCAAATGGCACAACAATTGCCAGGCTATCTTGTTCCCAAGCTAGTCTCTGAACAGCCAGGGGCACCTGCAAAACTCACTAGAATGTTTTCAGATTTCTACACAGGCTAAATCTCGCACATGGCCAACTACTTGCTTAACATTATGAAAAAATAATTTGCTTAAAGACACTTTAATAGCTTGATTTTACAATTATTAATCCTTCTAAGGGGAAACCCTTATCGACATTATTTTTTATTTTTCCTCAGGTTTTTATAGAGTTAACCACACTGTTATCCACAGTTTCTGTGGATAATCATGTAGATGGTAGAAACCTGCATTTTGTTCATTCTGGGTTATTATTAATTAAAATTGATTTGCATAGAGATTATCGAATAGCTATACTGCTGATGTATAAACGCTTGTTGCTTCTGCTATTAACTTACTAGGGCGCAAGAGACACCCTGGGTATATCCCAGGGCTTTTATTTTCAGGAACATTATTTTTACACATGAATAATAAGAAAAAAGTTGCGGTATATGTAGATGGATTCAACCTATATCATGGACTGGTAAACCTTTCAAAACCTCATCTTAAATGGTTAAATTTAAAATCTCTAGCTGAAAAATTTATTGACCAAGCCCCTGAATCCATTGAGAAATCTATTATTTTAGCGCGGTAGCTAATTTTATGGACAAAGATACTATTCTGCGCCACCGCACATACATTGAAGCATTAGAAACAATTGGCATTGAGTTTGTTCAAGGAAATTTCAAGAATAAACTTCTTACCTATAAAAATAAGCACTTGGAATTTAAGTGGAAAAAACATGAAGAAAAAGAAACAGATGTGAATATCTCTATTTACATGGTAAGAGATGCTATTAAAAAAAGTTATGATAAATTTATTTTAATAACTAATGATACTGATATAGTACCCGCAGTAAAAATGGCTAGAAGTGAAAATGAAAATTTGCAACTTAAATTATTGACACCACCCACACTTACAACACATGATTCTCTTTTATGTGCAGTTGCTCCTGGCATCCCCTCAAAATTAACAGTGGGACATATTCAAAATAGCCTATTGCCTGAGAAAATTACAAAGTCTAACGGTAAAATTATCTCGATTCCGATTCATTATATTCAAAAATAAGGGGATATCGGCAATGCATCGTATCGTTATTCAATGTGCCGTGCTTAAGAATATAATGCCTGCGGCAAGGCAATTAAGAAAATGGGCGAGAGACATATTAAAAAATCAAACAACACAGGCTGTCGAAATAACTATTCGGATTGTTACCCCTCTGGAAATGATAAAACTCAACACTCAATATCGCCATAAAGAAAACGTAACCAATGTATTATCCTTTCCGTATAGTTCCAAAAATATAACTATAAATACAAAAAAAGAACCTTTATTGTTAGGTGATATAGTCATCTGCGCCGATGTTGTTAATCAAGAAGCTATCGCACAGGCAAAAAAACCTATCGCGCATTGGGCACATATAGTAACACACGGTATTTTACATTTATTAGGTTATGATCATGAAGTAGAAGCAGATGCTATTCTCATGGAATCTTTAGAGGTTCGTATGTTAGAATCCTTGGGTTTTCCAAACCCCTATAAGAGTCAAGAGTACTAAAATGGATGATGAAATAAAAAAAAATCAAACAGGTTCTTATACTGTTAAAGCAAGTATTTCATTAGATGATTTTAATGAATATTTTGATGCAGAAATGAATGATGAAACGGTAGATACGATTGGTGATTTGATCATGCGCCAGATAGGACATTCCCCTAAACAAGATGAATCCGTTGTAATTCGAAATTTCTTTTTTAAAGTATTGCATAGCGACCATCGACGAATTTATTTATTAGAAGTCATTAAAGAACCCACCCAAGAAATTATTTAACGATTTGCACAAGCAGGTACATCTGCATTTTGAAGAGGCTGTGATGGGAAACATTCAGGTTGATTTCGTTATTATCGGGGGTGGCATTGCAGGGTTGTGGTTGTTAAATCGCTTAAGGCAATTAAACGTTTCCGTTATTTTATTAGAATCAGGCGCATTAGGCGGTGCGCAAACTCATAAAGCCCAAGGCATTATTCATGGTGGGATGAAATACGCATTGTCTGGCCAATTAACGTCTGCGGCCCAGGCGATTGCTAAGATGCCTGCTGTATGGAAAGCCTGCCTGGAAGGACAAGGCGAGATTGATTTATCGAAAGTCTCTGTTTTATCAAAACAACAATACTTGTGGTCAACAGGATCGCTCACATCAAAAATGGCAAGTTTTTTTGCGGGACTTACTTTGAAAAGTGATACGAAGTCATTAGACAAAAAAGATTTTCCTGCTATTTTTCAGCATCCACAATTTCAAGGTCAAGTCTATTCGTTGAATGAGATTGTCATAGATGTCCATGCTTTATTACGTGAATTAACAAGGGCCCATGAAGAATTTATTTTTAAAATTGATCCGATGGAAGAAAGCCATCTTGAATTAGATGAAAATGATCATATTAAATCACTGACTATTCAATCTGAGTCACGTACATTACAAATAAATGCTAAAAAATTTATTTTTACTGCAGGTAGTGGCAATGAATTGCTATTAAGAAAATTAAAACATCATACGATTGGCGCGCAACGTAGGCCTTTGCACATGGTGATTGTTAAGCATCATTTTACTTATCCCGTCTATGCGCATTGTTTAGGTTTAAGCGCCACACCTCGATTGACAATTACGACACATCAAGCAAAAGATGGAAAATCTATTTGGTATATAGGTGGGCAAATTGCTGAAGAAGGCGTGAAGTTATCTTCCGAAAATCAAATTCTTAAAATGAGAAAAGAATTAAAAGAATTATTCTCCTGGTTAGATTTTTCTGAGGCAGAATTCGCGAGTTTTTATATTGATCGCGCGGAGAGTTTGCAGCCAAACCACACACGTCCTGATACGTGTTCTGTGCAGGAGATTGGAAATATATTAGTCGCCTGGCCGATTAAATTGGCATTTGCGCCACTGCTCACCAATGAAATATTGCGCTATTTAACACCCTCTTTTATTCAACCTAATGCTATCAATAAGCGCGCATTCAATGCGTGGCCAGCTCCTCTGCTCGCTCAGCCTATATGGGATCAATTGTTACCATAAAATAGGCATAAAATGATTAATATACAGGAACAACAGGAGATCCTTTATAAAAAGGAAAACATCGACTTAGCGGCGTTATTCCCACGAAGGCAGGAACCTATTCTGAAGTTTAGCTACATGGCAGAATGGGTTGCCGCCTTCGCAGAATAACAAGCTTTCCTATGTAAATTATGCCTTTATTCTTCAACCTGGATTTGGATTTTCTTGGATTCAGGTGTTTTCTTTTTATTAATAACAATTTCTAATATACCGTGTTTTGTTTTTGCCTGAATATTATTAGCATCAGCTGTATCAGGCAAAGCAAATCGTCGATAAAAAGAGCCTCTTATCCTTTCAACACGGTGATAATTTTTCTTCTCTTCCTTGTGTATATCATCGCGCTCTCCTTTAATTGTTAATATATTATTTTCCATAGAGATTTCTATTTTTTCTGGTTTAACACCTGGCACATCTACATAGAGTAGAAATTGGTCGGGCCCCTCTTTGATATCGACTGCAGGCAACCAATTACCACTTTCTACAACGGAATCATCTCTCTCTGAAAATTTTAGCTTATCATCCAATAATTTATTAATTTCATTCAGTACTGTAAACGGATTATGACGTATTAACATAATGATATCTCCTATATGAAATTTAATTAACCTAATCATAAAATAGGGTCAGAATGTAAAATTTCAAGGGGAATTTATTCTGTCAAAAATATTAAAAAACTGAAAATCGCAATTAAGTGACTGTTTAAGGGCTTTCAAAGCCATACAAAATATCTACGCCATTATCAATAGTGCTGGTTTCTGATTGAATTGCCCAGTGCTTGTTTAATTGATAACGCACATTCAAAACAGAAACAGGATTAAAAATTCCGATACTATAATGTAATGATAACTTCTTAGAAATTTTCTTGCCTACGACAAAAGAGGGTGTTGATTGCATTTGATTAGTAACCGTATCAAATGTTTGTACAGAAGCGATATTGATTTCTGTTGATCCTAACATTTTTGTGAACTTATTCATTAGGCCGCCTGCATTTGCTACGCCTGGACTTAAAGCTGATAAAGCGCCTAGTAATGCAGAACCTTCACCACCTAAAGAAGACAATATTTGGGCTTGTGTTAAGCCTGCAGGAATAGAAAATAATGTCACTTGCGGGTTGTTCAATGTACCTAGAATACGTATGCCAACGGTTACCTCTGTATTAATACCACTCTCAAGAGAGGGCATAGATCCAATGTCGGTGGCGGGGTTCACGTCTTTTATTTTGCGAATGGCTTCAATTTGTAACCCAGGGTCAGTAAGTACATTCCCTGTAAAAATAAGCCGGCCTGTTTTTATTATCAGATCTTGTCCATAAATAGAATATTTGCCATGGATAGCCGTGATTTCACCCGTGCCAGTAGGAGGACTATTCGGCATTTGAGTAATGAGTAATTTTCCCTTTAAATAAGTTTCAAGCTCTTTATAGTTAAAGAAAATATTCTGCCCTAACTCAAGTTCAACTTTTATATCTGCTCCAGAGAGAAAAGATAATTTTTTATTTTCAGGTTGCCCAACGAACACGGTCTCATTGGGTAATGTAACGGTGTTAATAAAATCTTTTAGCTTGATCGCGGCTTCTGGAATGAAAAGCTTGCCTTGTAATTGCACCTTGGGGTAAGCAAGGTTTATTTTTAAGTGCGGTGAAAGTATCACTTTAAATTTCGGTAAATCAACAGTATTCAGGTCATTTCCTTGTAGAATGAATGTAGCTGGAAAATCTGGTTTTTTTAATTCAATATCCCCTTGTAATTGAGCTTTTCCTTTTCCTGAATGGAAACTGCCATTTACCTTTAAAATATTCTTTTTAAGTATTGCTTCCATCGTCATGTCTGTGGGATGAATGCCTAACGCAGGAATAATTAATTGTCCTTGTGTTAAATAAACTGCTCCTGTTAGTTCAGGCTTAGCCATTGTCCCATTGATATTGATAATTCCTTTTAAGATACCTTGAGGGTGTTCGATTTCAGGAACGACATGATGTAATCCAGCCAAATTTATAAAATTTAATTTCAAAGCGGCGATGAGGGGTTGTTCTGGATTAATAAAGTTTGAAAAATCAGGTAAATTGGCATTTAAAGATAAAACGGGTTCTTGTTCAACTAAAACTTGCGATTGAACTAAAAGAGCATGTTGTTTATAAGCAGCCTTACCCAAAATTGTTACATTTATTTTCTTAATAGGATGATTTTCTATTTCTATCTGCGTAGCAGTCAGATGAATGGACGAATTTATTTTTGATTGTACTTCGCTCATATGTGCTTCACCAACAAGCTTGTTAATTTTTTCTTCGGCTATTTTTAGATGATCACCTCGCACTACCACATTAAAAAGTGGAAATAACCGTTCACCTTTAACACTGCCTGAGCCTATAAAAGAGCCTGAGCAATTATCATAAAAAACATGACAAGTTGGAATGCTGAACTGCCAGTGAAAATCCCATTTATTTTTCAATTCACCCGTTAAATTAAATTCCATGCCTGATTTTTTAATGTTGAGTTGATGAATGACTAAATGGCGTACTGTGATATAACGTAAGAATGCAAAATCATCCAAGGTAATAGTACCGGAAGTAGCACCTTCATCAAAAAAAGTCATTTGAGATTGCTCTAATAAGAGGGAATCAATGACTAATTTTCTATGAAGAAGTTGCTTGGGATACCAACTTACTGTGAACGATTTTAAATTTATTTTCTCTTCTTTTGTTTGATAGGAAATGCCTTGTAAAGAAAATCCAGACAATAAAGTGCCATTGATTTTTTCTATTTTTAATTTTCCAGGTAGAAGCCGCGCAATAGAGTGTAGGTCAAAGAGTAATCCCTCCGTTGTACAACAAGCTAAATAACCCGCTATGGCCAGGCTGGCAAAAACAATAATCAACACATATTTAATAAAATAACGCATCAGAAATCAGCTCCTATATTAAATAGGATACTCTTAGGTTTCCAAGATTTTGATTCGGCACGTGCCAAATAAATTTGGACAGGGCCAATCGGTGATATATAAACAAAACCAAAACCAGTCCCTCGTTGGAACCCTTGATTAAACTTATTGGTTGCTGTACCTACATCATAAAATACTGCGCCATAGATTTTATCAACAATACGATGCTGGTATTCAGCACTGGCTATTTCCAAATATCGGCCTGGCCCAATGCTACCATAGTTATACCCGCGAATACTGCCTGGCCCGCCTGCCAGGTATTGTAATGTTAACGGTAATTGATTAATGTCATTAACCACCGTATAGCCTAAATCTCCTCGTAAAATAATACGACTGGGCGGAGTCGGGCTGAAAATAAATTTTATCTTCAGCTCACTTTGCAGAAAACTCGTTGTCGAAAATAATTTTTCATTGGCGCCTTGTAAAGTAAAGCTGATCATTCTTCCAGAATGCGCATCGACACTATTGTCAGTAACGATATGAGAAATAGTATAAGCAGGATAGAATTCATGGCTATTCCTGTGGGGTCGATTGTTGAAAGTATATTGTTCATTCAGTAAATTAAGCGAGAGTGAATGCTGCCATTCACCTCGCATTTTTACATAAGCCCCACTGAGCAATTCAGAGAAACTATTACCATTTTGCACCCTCAGTTCTTGCACGTTAGCGCCGAATGTATATTGATCAGTCAACGGATTAATCCCTGGTATAAAATATTTAACAGCCAATCCCTTTAATACCGGCGATAATTTTGCAAGTGCTGTAAGTTGTTGGCCTGCGTCACCCATATCTCGCCAATTCATGCCTGCCAATAAACGAGGCCCTGTAAATGTTCCATAACCGACCCCTAATTTATAGTGTTTTCCTTGGTAGGCGCTTACTTGGACTGTTGTAGGCACTTTAAAATCTTCTATATGATTAAACTCCGGAACGACAGAGACTTCACTGAAATAACGGCTATTGCTTAAATCTTGCTGAAATTTCAAAACTTTTTGACTAGAAAAAGGTTCGCCAGCAGAAAATTCCTTAAACCGTTGTAAGAAACTTGGCGCAAAGCTACTTTTGGCAAAATTGAGTGAGCCAAAATAATATCGCTGTCCTGTATCCATATGCAAAATAATAGCGGCTGTGTTTTTAGCCAGGTCAATACGGACTTCTTTTTTAATTAAGATGGCTTTTAAATAACCTTGGTTATTGACCGCCTGGAAAAAAGCTATCTTCGCTTCTTCATACTGGGGCATTAATAAAATATCGCCTGGTTTGAGAGGAAAATGATGAATAAATTCTTGAATAATGGGGTTGTCCTTTCCAGGGCCCGTCACATTTAAGTCAATATGGGCAATAAGGAGTGGCGATCCGGGATGAATGTGAAACTGTGCTATCCAAGTGGCTTTTCGATGAGAAAGAGTGGAATGAATATCGGCTTTAAAGTAGCCATAGGGTTGAAGTGCATTACGAATAATGTCAGGCGCATTGCTATAAAATTTTTTTATGTTATCACGCGTTAAAGTATCACCATACGATTTTTTTTCAATTAAAAGAGCATGTTGCGCATTTTCTAATTTTTCCTGAGAAATACCTGAAATAATAATACGTAAATTCTCTGCTGCAAAAGACAACGAGTTAAGTAAGAAATAAAAAAAAATTAAAAAAATAAAACGGTTTAAGTATCCCATTTTTTTATTTGCCTCGAAAGCCTTATGTAGATTTTTTTTGGCACTTTTAAGTGCATTTTTTACAAAAATATTACTCGTATATGATAAGACACGCAAGGTGGTGGATTACGACGCCAAAAAACGGCGTCTAATCCACCCTACAAAGAAAAAATATTTCATTATATAAAATATTTGATAGAATAACTTTTAATCTTTATTTTTTAAAGAGGTCTATATGCCATTGAAAAAAGGAAAATCAAAAAAAGTAATTTCTCAAAATATAAGAACTGAAATAAAAGCGGGAAAGCCCCAAAAACAAGCAGTGGCGATTGCTCTGCAAAAAGCAGGAAAATCAAAGAAAAAAAAGAAATAATTTTCAAGAATATGTTTGACTGAAAATATATGATAAAAAAAACACTGTTAGGCACTACTGAAATTGTAGTAAGCCGTATTGGCTTAGGTACTGTTAAATTTGGCCGCAATACCAAAATCAATTATCCTGAGGCATTTTCTTTGCCAAGCGATGATACCATCCTCGCCTTATTAAATTGTGCGCAAGAATTAGGGGTTAATCTATTAGATACCGCACCTGCTTATGGTACGAGCGAAGAACGATTAGGAAAGCTCATTAAAAATCAGCGCCATGATTGGGTGCTCTGCTCTAAAGTGGGAGAAGAATTTATCGATGGCGAATCTTCTTTTTGTTTTTCTGCTGAGCACACGCGAAAAAGTATTGAGCGTAGTTTGCAACGTTTGAAAACGGATTATTTGGATATTGTATTGGTGCATTCAAATGGCGATGACAAAAATATTATTGAAGAAAGTTCTATTTTTTCTGTACTCGCTGAAATGAAGAAAACAGGTCTTCTACGCGCATTTGGGATGTCAACCAAAACAATAGAAGGCGGTCTTTTAGCAATCGATCACGCGGATATTGTCATGGTGACATATAACCCTATTCAAAAAGAAGAGCAGCCTGTCATCGCTTATGCACATCAAAAAAATAAAGGTGTTTTAATTAAAAAAGCTTTCGCAAGCGGTCATTTACAGAAAATCGCTGGTGATGATCCCGTACAAGTGGCGATGGATTTTATTTTTAGAGAACCTGGCGTGACCAGTGTTATCACAGGCACTTTGAATCAAATGCATTTAAAACATACTGTCGAATGTGCAAAAAAGGCTTTTATCGCTCAAGAGTAAATACATTTGAGGATTTTGCAGATATAGTAAAAAATTCGCGAAAAAACTTATTTTTGCGCATAAAAATGTATCAGATATGCCAAAAGAGTTATATAATTCATGCTAATAAAGTATGGGTTTCTTTAGAAAATAGAATACGAGAATACCGATGGCGTCATTACCGATTGGTTACGATAATTTTAGAGCACTTATTGAAAATCAATTAGATTTTGTTGATAAAAGTCTGTTTATCCATGAAATTATTGAGGATGTAACCATACAATCAGCCGTCATTACACGGCCACGTCGTTTTGGGAAAACATTGAATTTATCCATGTTACATCATTTCTTATCGGAAGAGGTTAATGGCAAATCAACAAAAAATTTATTTGATGGCTTAAAAATTACTGAAAATAAAGATCTCTGCGAAAAGTATCAAGGAAAATATCCTGTTATTTTTGTGACGTTTAAAGATGTCAAGAACGAACATTATGAAGAAGCGTATGAGAAACTCTGCAAGTTGATGAGTGATGTTTATTTAGAACATGATCTCTTACTAACAAGTCCAAAATTGCGTGATTCTCAAAAAAGAACGTTTGAACGCATTCTTGAACGAACAGGTTCTAAAGCAGAGGTAACAGAGGCACTAAAAGATTTAACAACCTACCTGTCTCGCCATTATGGCGTGAATCCCTGGTTATTAATTGACGAGTATGATACACCGATTCAAGCGAGTTATATCCATCACTATTATGATCCGATGATGAATATCATGCGTGGCATGTTCAGTTCCGCACTAAAAACCAATCCCTATCTCTATCGGGCGGTCATCACGGGCATCTTACGTGTTGCGAAGAAAAGCCTATTTTCAGGGATTAATAACTTAAAAGTCTATTCGGTCCTTCATCCTCGCTATAGCACTCAATTTGGTTTTACAGAAGAAGAAGTGGATGTTTTAGTGAAAAAACATCATTTAGAGCACCAATTCCCTGGCATTAAAGAATGGTACAACGGGTATCAGATAGGGGATACTGTTCTTTATAATCCGTGGTCCATTGCCAATTGTATTCAGGAAAAAGGAGATTTAGTTCCTTATTGGGTAAATACCAGTGATAATCAATTAATTCGCCGCATTTTAGTGAGGTCGAGTACTGCCTTTAAAGAACAATTTGAATTGTTATTACAAAATCAGCCTATTGAACAACTGATTGATGAAAATACCGTGTTTGGTGATTTAGAAAAAAATGAATTGGCTGCGTGGAGCTTATTGTTAATGTCGGGTTACTTGAAGGTTATTTCTGAAAAGAAAACAGATGATGGATTATGGTGTACCTTAACTATTCCAAACAAAGAAGTCAGAAATTTGTATCAGCAAATCATCAAGCAATGGCTTTCAAATGGGCATGGCATTTCGTGGTATAACCAATTTCTTGACCATTTATTAACGGGAAATATTGATCTATTTGAGAAAGAATTGAAAGAACTCATGGAACAAACTGTCAGTAGCCACGATACAAGTCGCAATCCAGAAGCTTTTTATCATGGACTGATGATAGGCCTAACAGCCAGTTTATATCATAGCGAACATTATGAAATTGAATCGAACAAAGAAAGCGGTTATGGGCGATATGATTATCTCATTTTTTCTCGTGACAAAAATAAACTGTCTCTTTTATTAGAATTTAAAAAAGCTGATCCTGTTAAAGAGCCTCAAGAATTAGAGAAGTATCTGGAGAAAGCTGCTCAAGAAGCGCTGGATCAAATTGACCAAAAACACTATATGGCAGAGGCAAAACAACGAGGTAGTATCAAGATTTTAAAAGTAGGATTAGCCTTTTGTGGAAAGCACTTCAAAATAAAGCATGAGCGATCTTAAAAAGTTCCGATTCGAAAATTAAAAAAATATCACTGGCTTTTCACTATTGCACCTCTGCCACCGTATGAAACGAACCAAACACCACCACGCGACCATTCGCCTCTGCCTGTTGCATAGCTATTTCATGTGCCTCTTTTATGGATGAATGAAAAATAACATTCTCTAAATTTGTTTTTCTAAAACAAGAAGCTAATAATTCTTGTGACGCAGCTCGTTCATTCTTTAATGGCGCCACATGCCAAACATCTATTAAATCCCGAATGACTTCTAATGTTGCTACAATGTCTTTATCCGCTAACATTGAAAAAACTGCATACGTTTTGCCGTTACATGAATTTTCTTTCAAATAATTCGCTAACAATTTCACAGCCGATGGATTATGAGAAACATCTAAAATTTGTGTAACGGTTCCTGGTATGATTTGAAGGCGGCCGGGTAATTTAACTTTTTTTAAACCTGACTCTATTTCCATTCGCAATACAGGTAATTTTGTTTGTAATAATTCGATAACCATTAGCACAGTCGACATATTTTGCAATGTTAAAGCCGGAAGAGGTAAATTATCTAACTTTGTTGGATGCAAACTCCACCAATCCCACGTTTCATTTTTTTTAGAAAACCCAAATTGCTGGCCTTGAAAAAATAAAGGTGTTTTGAACGTAGCTGCATACTGGATGAGTGATGATGGCGGATCAAAATCGCCATAGACAGCAGGCTGATAAGGACGAAAAATACCTGCCTTTTCACGTGCAATCGCTTCGCGCGTATTCCCTAACCAGGCAGCATGATCAATATCAATGCTTGAAACGACAGCAATATCCGCATCCAAAATATTAACCGCATCCCACCGCCCTCCCATTCCGACTTCCAAAACCCAAATATCAAGGTTTGCTTCCTTAAAAATAACCATTGCCGCCAGGGTACCAAATTCAAATAAAGTTAGCGTTATTTGGCCACATACACTTGCTACGCGTTCAAATGCATCGCATAACCACTCATCTGTCACAGATTGCCCTTGCAAACGCACTTGTTCGTTATAACGAAATAAAAAAGGCGATGTAAAAGCGCCTACTTTATAGCCTGCTGCCAGCATGATTGCCTCAATACCTGCAACACACGACCCTTTGCCATTCGTACCTGCCACTGTGATGATTGGGCACAATGAATCGACTATTCCAAGCCTCTTCGCCACCTCTTTAGTTCGTTCCAAACTCAAATCAACTTCCATCGGATGGGCTGATTTAATCGTTTCAAGCCATTCTTTTAGACTTTTCATCACTTGATAGCCTGTTCACAACACCTAATAAAGCTCTGGATTCTCTGTGCATAATCTTAAAAAATCAAGACCTGCCTATTTTTATCCTATTTCATACCTATTAAACCACATTCATCACCCTTATTATCCACAGACTAATACACCTGTAACCCTCTGAATGAATGCTGAAATATCAAGTTTTCAACAGAAAATCTTTCCTATATAAATAATAGCTACAAAATATAGAAAATATATAAAAGCTTATATTAATTATTCTCAAAATTTTCAAAAAAATTATTATTTGACAAGAATACGAATGCCCCCTATCATTACCGACCTTGTACGTTTTAATAAATAACTGGAAAGTCCAATGAAAAGAACCTATCAACCCAGCACACTTAAACGAAAAAGAACACATGGTTTCAGGGCACGTATGGCTACTAAAGATGGCCGCGCTGTATTAAGCAGACGCCGTGCTAAAGGCAGAAAACAATTAACCGTATAAAAATTTTACTGAGTTAATTGTGACTTTTCCTCGAAGCCATAGATTAGTGAGTAAAGCAGACTATAAATCACTGTTTGATAAATCTAAAAAAACAAGTCAAAAATACTTGTTGGTTTTGTCTAAGCCAAACCAAAAATTCCACGCTAGGCTAGGACTTGTTGTAGGAAAGCGTGCTGTTAACAGTGCCGTGATAAGAAATCGAATAAAACGGGTGATACGAAATAGTTTTAGTCAAAACCAAGAATTTTTAAAAGGTTTAGATGTTGTTGTGATTGCTCGCGAACAATGTGGCAAATTAAGCAAACAAACACTACGCGAAGGAATAGATCAATTATGGAAAAAATTATTAACAACAGTCTCATAATAATTTTAAAAACTTACCAATACCTACTAAGTCCTTTATTAGGCCATTGTTGTCGTTTTTATCCTTCTTGTTCTGAATATTCGATTGAAGCCATTAAATCTCATGGTATTTTAAAAGGAAGTTATCTAGCATTGTATCGAATTTTACGTTGCCATCCTTGGTGTCAAGGTGGTATTGATCTTGTACCGGAAAAATAACCTATGTTAACTAAGTTACTTGATATTTTTAGAATTGCCTTATATGGTGCACTCGTCTCCGTTTTATTACTTTTTTATCAAGCATGGGAAAAAGAACATACCAGTGCAATAACTTCACCTACGTCTAATCCGACTTTTTCTAATATTACTCATCATTCAAACAATTACATTCCTAGTACAACATTACAAACAAATTCTAATACGACAGTTCCTGTTATTGCAGCTACAAAAAATATAACCCCTGCACAAAATAGTATTCATGTGACAACAGATACACTCGAAGCAGATATTGACACAGTGGGTGGCAACATCACTCAAATAAAATTACTAAATTACCCTGCTGAACTCCATTCTTCTCAGCCTTTTTTATTATTGAATAATTTACCTAATACGCAATATTTAGCGCAAAGTGGATTATTAAATCCGAATGGGCCGGATACGACACAAGGCCAAGCAGTGTATTCTACAGAACAAAAAAATTATAGCCTTTTACCTAATCAATCCAATTTACAAGTAAAACTCTATTGGCAAAATGCGCAAGGGGTCAA
The DNA here is from genome assembly GCA_021323555.1 of Gammaproteobacteria bacterium. Next base: position 14,769 of record JAJONP010000021.1, read on the forward strand.
AATTACTAAAATTTTTACTTTTCAACGTAATCAATATGAAATTGGTGTCAATTATCAAATTAATAATCAATCATCACAACCCTGGGATGGCAATCTTTATTTACAATTATTACGTAAAGATTTGCCCGATGCCCATCAAAACCGTTTAAGTACGACAGCAACTTATTTTGGGGCGGCTATATCAAGCCCTGATAAACGATTCCAAAAAATTTCTTTTAATTCCATGAAAGAAAAAAATATAGATCAGACTATCACAGGTGGCTGGGCTGCTATGATACAACATTATTTTGTGAGCGCTTGGGTCCCAGAAAATACACAGCCCTTACAGTATTTTTCTCATGTTACACAAGATGGCTTATATACTATTGGTATGATTAGCCCCAAAATCAGTGCGCAACCAGGTGAAACAATCACAACCCACGCTAAGCTTTATACGGGGCCTGCGATTGCTGATTATTTAGAACAAGCCGCGCCTGGATTAAAACTTACGATTGATTATGGGTGGTTTTGGTTTATTTCAGGCATTATTTTTTGGATGATGCAACATATCTATAATGTAATAGGTAATTGGGGTTGGTCTATTGTCATTGTCACTTTAATTATAAAATTGATGTTTTATCATTTGTCTGCAAAAAGTTATCGTTCAATGAACGGTATGAAAAAATTACAACCTCAACTTGCACTCCTTAAAGAGCGTTATGGTGATGATAAACAGAAATTTACACAAGCTACCTTAGAACTTTATAAAAAAGAAAAAGTTAATCCAATGAGTGGTTGCTTGCCTATTTTAGTGCAAATTCCCGTTTTTATAGGACTTTATTGGGTCCTTATTGAAAGCGTACAGTTACGACAGGCACCTTTTATCTTTTGGATTCATGATTTATCGATGAAAGATCCATTTTATGTGTTGCCTGTATTAATGGGATTATCTATGTTTTTACAACAACGATTAAATCCACCGCCACCTGATCCCATGCAAGCAAAAATAATGATGTTAATGCCTATTGTATTTACGGTATTGTTTATGAATTTTCCTGCGGGTTTGATGTTGTATTGGTTTATAAATAATACTCTTTCATTTTTACAACAGTGGTTTATTATGCGAAGTGTTAATCAACCACAAATAAAAATGGGTACAAAGAAAAAACTAAAATAATGCAATCCACCTATGATGAACCATCAGATAGCATCGTTGCTCTTGCAACACCACCCGGACGCGGTGGTGTTGCCATTATTCGCCTCTCTGGAAAATTAGTAAAAAAAATTTCAGAAAATATAGTAGGAAAAAAAATAGAACCTCGTTATGCGGTTTATACTTCTTTTTTAGATGTGGATCACACGATTATCGATCAAGGGATTGCGCTTTATTTTCCAGGGCCGCATTCTTTTACAGGCGAAGATGTCTTAGAACTTCATGCCCATGGCGGTTCTGCTATTGCGGCATGTCTGATTCAACGAATTTTAAATTTAGGTGCTCGATTAGCTAAACCAGGTGAATTCAGTGAACGTGCTTTTTTAAATAATAAAATTGATTTAATCCAGGCGGAAGCTATTGCTGATTTAATTGATGCTTCTTCTGAAGAAGCCGCTCGTGCTGCTATGCGTTCTCTCCAAGGTGAATTTTCTAAAAAAATTCATCAATTAGTTGACATAATTACTTTTCTACGCACTTACGTTGAAGCAGCCATTGATTTTTCTGAAGAAGAAATTAATTTTCTCAGTCATCCCCAAATAGAAATTAATTTTAATAATGCGATAGAGTTACTTAAAACAATACAAACAAATGCTAGGCAAGGTAGTTTATTACAAGAAGGTATTACAGCTGTGATTGCAGGGTTACCTAATGTTGGTAAATCAAGTTTACTTAATCGTTTAAGCGAGAAAGATATTGCAATTGTCACAGATATACCAGGTACTACACGGGATCTACTCAGAGAAAAAATTATAATTGATGGGATGCCTATTCATATTATCGATACAGCAGGTTTGCGTGAAAGTGAGGATGTCATAGAACAGGAAGGGATAAGACGTGCACATGCGGAGATAGCTAATGCAGATTTACTATTATTTGTAACAGATGCTTCAAATAATTCGACTGAAATTAATCACAATTGTTTTTTTGAGAAAATATTTAAGAAAGTCCCACCTCACGCAGCTATTATTACTATTCGTAATAAAATCGATTTAACACAAGAAAAAGAAGAACTCATTAAAAAGAATGGCTATACAGAAATTTCATTATCCGCTAAAAGTGGAAGTGGTATTGAATTATTACGAAATTATATTAAGATGTGTGTTGGTTTACAAACCACTCAAGAAGGTGTATTTTCTGCAAGACGTAGACATTTAGATGCTTTAAAACGCGCAGCCGATTATTTACACAATGGTTTGGATCAATTAAAAACCCATCATGCGGTTGAATTATTTGCAGAGGAATTACGTCAGGCGCAGCTCGCATTAAGTGAAATAACCGGTACATTTACAACAGAGGATTTGTTAGGAAAAATCTTTTCGACTTTCTGTGTAGGGAAATAATATGTCAAAACCGCTTATATTAGTGGATGGTTCTTCTTACCTTTATAGAGCTTTTCATGCAATGCCACCTTTGACTAATTCAAAAGGATTTCCCACAGGTGCTATTTATGGTGTTACTAATATGTTACGTAGTTTATTAACACAGTATGACCCTGACTTTATGGCTGTTGTTTTTGATTCAAAAGGCAAAACCTTTAGAGAGGAACTCTATGCGCCTTACAAAGCCCATCGAAAAGCTATGCCAGATGAACTTGTTTTACAAATCGAATCTTTGTATCAATTAGTTCGTGCCTTAGGATTACCTTTAATTATGATAGAGGGCGTGGAGGCAGATGATGTGATTGGTACGCTCGCTAAAATCGCTGCAAATCAACAACAAAAAGTGATTATTTCTACCAGTGATAAAGATTTGGCACAATTAGTGGATCAGCATATTACGTTGGTGAATACCATGACCAATACTATGCTTGATCCAACAGCCGTTAAAGAAAAAATGGGAGTTTCACCTGAGCAAGTGATTGATTATTTAGCCTTGGTGGGTGATACATCTGATAATATTCCAGGTGTTCCGCAAGTAGGCCCAAAAACGGCTGTGAAATGGTTATTACAATATGGATCACTCGATAATATTATAAACCATGCCTCAGAGATTACAGGCAAAGTAGGCGATAATTTACGTGATTTTTTACCAAGACTACCACTCTCTAAAAAATTAACAACCATTAAACTAGATGTCGATTTAAAGCTGACATTAACTGATTTAAAGCGTTATTCTCCTGATAAGGAGACACTCAAAAAATTATATCAAGAATTAGAATTTAAAAATTTGTTAAACACATTATTAGAAAAAAAAGCCACAGAGACTGAAGAAAAATATGCACATTATAAAACAATTTTTACTGAAAAAGAGTTAGAAGAAGTATTAGAACAGCTTACAAAAGCAAGCATCATGGCCTTTGATACAGAAACAACGAGTTTAAATTATATGGAAGCCAAGATTGTAGGGGTTTCATTCGCGTTGGAAGAAAAGAAAGGGGTTTATATTCCGTTTGCACATGATTATTTTGATGCGCCAGCACAACTTAACCGTGAATTTGTCTTAGAAAAATTAAAACCTTTTCTCGAAGATATTCATTTAAAAAAAATAGGCCATAATATTAAATATGATTTTGAAGTATTGGCCAATCACGGCATTCAATTACAAGGTATTTCTGACGATACGATGCTGGAGTCTTACATTTTAGATAGCAGCAATCCGAATCATGACATGGATTCTTTGGCTTTAAAATATTTAGGCTGGCGCACTATTCATTTTACAGATGTAGCAGGTAAAGGCCCTAAGCAAATGACTTTTAATCAAGTACCTATCGATAAAGCTTCTGTTTATGCAGCCGAAGATGCGGATGTGACATGGCAATTACACCAAGTCTTTTTATCAAAATTACTTAAAGAACCTCAATTAAAATCCGTGTTAGATGAAATAGAAACGCCTTTAATTTCTGTACTAGCACGTATGGAAAGAAATGGTGTACTCATTGACTCTTCTATGCTAAAAAATCAAAGCCTTGAATTAGAGGAACGTTTACATGCCCTCGACCAAGCCATTACAGAAATAGCAGGTGGAAAATTTAATCTAAGTTCACCTAAACAATTGCAGGATATTTTATTTAATAAACTTAATTTGCCTGTATTACAAAAAACACCGACAGGACAACCCTCTACCGCAGATGCCATATTGCAAGAACTGGCATTAGAATATCCATTGCCAAAATTAATTATTGAATATCGCAGTTTAAGTAAATTAATTTCGACTTACACAAAAAAATTACCTGAACAAATTAATCCAGATACACAACGTATTCACACATCTTATAATCAAACAGGTGCAGCGACAGGCCGTTTATCTTCATCAGATCCTAATTTACAAAATATTCCTGTGCGTACATCCGAAGGTCGCCGTATTCGACAAGCGTTCATCGCTCCTAAAGGGTACAAGTTGATTAGTGCGGATTATTCGCAGATAGAATTACGTATCATGGCACATCTTTCGAATGATCCAAGTCTACTCAGCGCGTTTAAACAAAATTTAGATATTCATCAAACAACAGCTGCTGAAGTCCTCGGTATTTCTTTAGAGCAAGTGACCCATGAACAACGACGTAGTGCAAAGGCAATTAATTTTGGCCTTATTTATGGCATGTCTGCTTTTGGACTCGCAAAGCAATTAGGTGAAAGTCGTGAAGCCGCGCAAACCTATATTGATCGTTATTTTGAGCGTTATAAAGGCGTCAAAACCTATATGGAGAATACACGTGCCAAAGCGCATCAGCAGGGCTATGTGGAAACGCTTTGGGGTCGAAGATTGTATTTGCCCGAAATCAATTCGAGTCAGGTCATGCGCATGCGGGCGGCTGAACGCACAGCGATTAACGCGCCCTTGCAAGGCAGCGCGGCGGATATTATCAAACGCGCAATGATTGCATTAGATCATTGGCTGCAAGTCAATCCCATCAAAGCCAAAATGATTATGCAGGTACACGATGAATTGGTTTTTGAAGTGATAGAAGCAGAAGTTGAGCGTTTTACTGACATTATTCGTTCCAATATGATGAATGCGGCAAATTTGCAAGTGCCTTTATTAGTATCGGTTGGCGCGGGTGATAATTGGGGTTCAGCGTCTACACATTAAGCCATTTCTTAAAAATCAGAGTGATGTTAGTATAGCTTTTTATCTATCGAGAACGAGAATATCGATTATGCCATTGCCGATTGGGTATGATAATTTTAGAGAACTGATTGAAAATCAATTAGATTTTGTTGATAAAAGTTTATTTATCGAAGATATTATTAATGATAGAGCAACAAAAGCAACCGTCATTACGCGGCCACGCCGTTTTGGGAAAACATTGAATTTATCCATGCTACACCATTTTTTATCTAAAGAAGTCTATGGGCAGTCGACTGATAATTTATTTGACCACTTAAAAATTGCCGAAAAAAAAGAACTCTGTGAAAAACATCAAGGAAAATATCCAGTTATTTTTGTGACGTTTAAAGACGTCAAGAATGAACATTATGAGGAAGCGTATGAGAAACTTTGCAAATTAATGCGTGATGTTTATTTAGAGCATGAGCTACTGTTATCAAGCCCTCATTTAATTGATTCTCAAAAGCGGGCATTTGAATTGATTCTTGAAAGAAAAGGCTCTACTGCGGATGTAACGGAAGCACTGAAAGATTTAACAACCTATCTATCTCGCCATTATAAGGTCAATCCCTGGTTATTAATAGATGAGTACGATACGCCTATTCAAGCAAGCTATGTCCACCATTATTATGATCCCATGATGAATATCATGCGTGGTATGTTCAGTTCTGTATTAAAAACCAATCCATATCTTAACCGTGCTGTGATTACAGGTATTTTGCGCGTTGCTAAAGAAAGCTTGTTTTCGGGCATTAATAATTTAGAAGTCTATTCAGTGCTTCGTTCCGAGTATGGTCAATATTTTGGTTTTACAGAAGAAGAAATGAATCAATTATTAAAAAAAGCAGGTTTAGAAAAAAATGCAAGAGAAATTAAGGGTTGGTATAACGGGTATCAAATAGGTAATACCGTTGTTTACAATCCATGGTCAGTTGTTAATTGCATCAAGCGAAAAGGAGAGGTGCAGCCTTATTGGGTCAACACAAGTGATAATCAACTGATTCGCCGTATTTTAGTAAGATCGAGTACTGCCTTTAAAGAACAGTTTGAATGGTTATTGCAAGATCAACCTGTGGAACAACTGGTTGATGAAAATACGGTGTTTGGTGATTTGGAAACGAATGAATTAGCCGCGTGGAGTTTATTGTTAATGGCAGGTTACTTGAAAGTCCTTTCACAGCATCGCACAGAACAAGGATTATGGTGTAGACTTGAAATTCCCAACAAAGAGGTTAAAAGCCTTTACAGACAAATTATCGAGCAATGGCTTTCAAGCGGGCATGGCATTGTTTGGTATAATCAATTTCTTACCCATTTATTAACAGGGAATATTGAGCTGTTTGAGAAAGAACTGAAAGAACTTCTGGAGCAAACTGTCAGTAGTCACGATACAGGTCGTAATCCTGAAGCATTTTATCATGGGCTCATGGTAGGTTTGACCGCCAGTTTATACCATAACGAACAGTATGAAATTCAATCGAATAAAGAAAGTGGTTATGGACGATATGATTATCTTATTTTTTCCCGTGACAAAAATAAACCCACTCTTTTATTAGAATTTAAGAAAGTCGATTTTGTTAAAGAGCCAGAGCAGTTAGACATACATTTAGAACAAGCCGCTCAAGAAGCGCTGAATCAAATTGACCAAAAACATTATATGGCAGAAGCGAAACAACGTGGCAGTACAGACATTTTAAAAATAGGATTAGCGTTTTGTGGGAAACGCTTCAAAATAAAGTATGCGCACGTCTAAATAGAGAAATATCTAAAATACTATTATATCCATCGAAGGATTAAAGTAATGGTGAACAATAAAAATTTTTTAAGTGATCTCATTGAAAAACTAGGCGATGCCTTGCCTGCGAATTTGCAAGAGATAAAAAAAGACATTAAAAAAAATTTTAATGTTGTTTTGCTGAATGCATTTGATAAATTAGAACTTGTGACACGCAAGGAATTTGACACACAAGTTAAAGTACTAGCGCGCAGCCGAAAAAAAATTGAGGCATTAGAATCAAAAGTGATGGAATTAGAAAAAAGAATAAATGAAGAGTAAACATGAAAACAAACAAATCGTATGATGCTGAATCTATTGAAGTTTTAAGCGGTTTAGAACCTGTTCGCCGACGCCCTGGTATGTATACAGATACTACCAATCCTAATCATTTAGCACGCGAAGCCATTGACAATAGTGTGGATGAAGCAAGTGAAGGCCATGCCTCTGCTTTTCAAGTCACTCTCTATAAAGACGGTTCATTAGAAGTATCAGACAATGGTCGCGGCATGCCTGTGGATATGCATCCTGAAGAAGGCGTCACAGGTGTCGAGCTTATTCTCACCAAGCTTCACAGTGGGGCAAAATTTTCCAACAAACAATATCGTTTTTCAGGCGGTTTGCATGGCGTAGGCATTTCTGTTGTAAACGCACTTTCTAAAAAATTAATAGTAACTGTTAAACGTAATGGCAATATTTATCAAATGCAATTCAAAGAGGGTGAAAAGACATCTGAATTGAAAATAATAGGGACCGTGAATAAACGCGAAACAGGAACCAGCATTCATTTTTGGCCTAATGAAAAATATTTTGATACAGCCAAATTCGCTGTGACCAAATTAAAATACACGTTACGCGCTAAAGCAGTGCTTTGCCCTGGCCTCCATGTTTCTTTTCATGATGAATATACTAATGACACTGAAGAATGGTGTTACGAGGCAGGCCTCAGCAATTATTTAACAGAATCTATCGGGAAAGCAGAATGTATTCCTGACCAACCTTTCGTAGGTTCGTTTAATGGTAATAATGAAACGGTGGATTGGGCAGCGATTTGGTTACCTGAGTCAAGTGACATCCTTAGTGAAAGTTATGTTAATTTAATTCCAACGCCACAAGGTGGCACCCATGTCAATGGTTTTCGCCAGGGATTATTAGATGCCTTACGCGATTTTTGTGAGTTTCGTCATTTATTACCTAGAGGGATTAAATTAGCACCTGAAGATGTGTGGGACAGATGCGCACATATTCTTTCAGTGAAATTACAGGAACCTCAATTTTCTGGCCAAACGAAAGAACGTCTTTCCTCGCGTGAATGCGCCAGCTTTGTTTCAGGTGTTGTCAAAGATGCATTCAGCCTTTGGTTAAATCAACATGTGAATTTTGGTGAAGCATTGGCAGCGTTGGCCATTGAAAGTGCACAGCGCCGGATCAAAGCTTCTCAAACGGTGGTTCGAAAAAAAGTTACGAGCGGCCCTGCTTTACCTGGAAAATTAGTCGATTGTTCAGAACAAGATAGTAAACGTACGGAATTATTTTTAGTTGAAGGGGATTCCGCAGGTGGCTCCGCTAAACAAGCCCGCAGTCGAGAATTTCAAGCGATTATGCCATTACGTGGCAAAATTTTAAATACATGGGAAGTGACCTCCGACCAAGTATTAGCATCACAAGAAGTCCATGATATTTCCGTTGCGATTGGTATTGAGCCTGGAGCAACCGATCTAAATGGATTACGGTATGGAAAGATTTGTATTTTAGCCGATGCAGATTCAGATGGGTCACATATTGCGACTTTACTCTGCGCTTTATTTTTAAAACATTTTCGCCCTTTAGTGGCAGCAGGTCATGTGTATATTGCGATGCCTCCACTTTATCGCATAGATCATGGTAAAGAAATTTATTACGCACTTGATGACGCTGAAAAACAAGGCATACTGGATCGCATTGCGGCTGAACATAAAAAAAATAAAGGAAAAATTAATGTGATTCGTTTTAAAGGATTAGGCGAAATGAATCCCTTACAATTACGAGAAACAACGATGGATCCCAATACACGTCGTTTAGTTCAGCTCCGCATCGCGCCCCATGATAAAACAGATCATACTCTTGATATGCTGCTAGCAAAAAAACGCGTTCCAGATCGTAAAAATTGGCTAGAACAAAAAGGCCATATTGCTGAGGTTTTATAATATATGCATACAAATACCATTGAACATATCCCTCTGAGCGAATTTGCAGAAAAAGCGTATTTGGATTATTCCATGTACGTTATTCTGGATCGTGCATTGCCTCATCTGGGCGATGGCTTAAAACCCGTGCAACGCCGTATTATTTATGCGATGTCAGAGCTGGGTTTAAAGGCCACGGCAAAATTTAAAAAATCAGCACGTACCGTAGGTGATGTACTCGGTAAATTTCATCCGCATGGTGATGTGGCTTGTTATGAAGCCATGGTTTTGATGGCGCAACCTTTTTCTTATCGTTATCCCCTCGTGCAAGGCCAAGGTAATTGGGGTTCTTCTGATGATCCAAAATCATTTGCTGCGATGCGTTATACCGAATCACGTTTATCTGTTTATGCAGAGGCGTTACTTGCCGAAGTCAATGATGGAACAGTAGAATGGGTGCCGAATTTTGATGGCACATTAGAAGAGCCTGCTTTATTACCCGCACGCTTACCTAATGTATTATTAAATGGTACGACAGGTATTGCGGTCGGCATGGCAACTGATATTCCACCCCATAATTTATCTGAAGTTGTGAATGCGTTGATTCATTTATTAGATCATCCTGATGCTACATTAAAAGAAATCATGGCGCATATTCCCGCCCCCGATTTTCCAACGGATGCAGAAATTATTACCTCTCCGCACGATATTGCTGGCATGTATAAAACAGGCAATGGTTCTGTGCGAATGCGAGCTGTTTATGTGGTAGAAGAAGATGAAATTGTGATTACTGCATTACCACATCAAGTATCTGGCGCGAAAGTATTAACACAAATCGCCGAGCAGATGCAAAATAAAAAATTACCATTGGTCGCTGATTTACGTGATGAGTCTGATCATGAAAATCCAACCCGCCTAGTGATTGTGCCACGCTCTAATCGTGTTGATATAGAAATGTTGATGGCGCATTTATTTGCGACCACTGAATTAGAACGCAGTTATCGCATTAACTTAAATATGATAGGACTTAATGGACGACCTCAAGTCAAAGGATTAGTCGCGATATTAACAGAATGGTTAGAATTTCGTTTTGCGACAGTGAAACGTCGTTTGCAATATCGCTTAGACATCGTCAAAGAACGTTTACATATTTTAGCAGGATTGCTCATTGCTTATCTTAATTTGGATGAAGTGATTCATATCATCCGACATGAAGATGAACCTAAAGCACAGCTTATGAAACGTTTTAAATTAACGGAACTCCAAGCCGAAGCTATCTTAGAAATTAAATTACGCCAACTCGCACGTCTGGAAGAAATACAAATTAAAAATGAGCAAAAAAAATTATCCGAAGAACAAGAGGAAATTGAGCAATTGCTCGGCTCTCATGCAAAATTAAAAAAATTAGTGCGAAAAGAATTACAAGAAGACAGTAAAAAATTCGGCGATACACGCCGATCACCTTTAGTGATGCGCAAAGAAGCACAAGCGATCAGTGAAACAGAAATTTTACCTACAGAACCTGTAACAGTGATTATTTCCACCATGGGCTGGGTGCGCGCTGCAAAAGGCCATGACATTGATCCATCCAATTTAAGTTATAAAGCAGGCGATGCATTTTTAGCATTAGCTAAAGGACGTAGCAATCAATTATCTGTATTTCTAGATTCCACAGGGCGTTCTTATTCATTACCTACGCATACGTTAGCTTCTGCGCGCGGCCAAGGCGAACCTCTGACAGGACGTTTAACGCCTGCTGACAATGCCCGATTTATCAGTGTAGTGATTGGAGAGCCACAAGATCATTATATTTTAGCGTCTGATGCAGGATACGGTTTTATCACATCGCTCGAAAATCTTTATGCAAAAAATCGTGCAGGAAAAACACTATTAAGCGTACCTAATGGCGCTAAAGCATTACCCCCACGCTTCATTCCTGATAAAGAAACAGATTTTATTGCCGCTGTGTCTAACACAGGACATTTATTAATTTTTCCTTTAAAAGAGTTACCTGAATTAGCCAAAGGGAAAGGTAATAAAATTTTAAATATTCCTAGCCGTCATATTGCCACGCGCGAAGAATTTTTAATAGATCTAATCGTGTTGCAAGAAAATCAAGCATTAATCATTATAGTTGGAAAAAAACAATTAACGCTCAAGCCAAAAGAATGGCAACATTATTTAGGCGAGCGCGGCAGACGCGGCAATAAATTACCACGAGCATTTCAGAAAGTGGAGGTGTTAGCAATTGATTGAAAGATTTAACCTAACCAAGAGCTATACTTAAATGAGCGGGCATTTTACGATTTTTTGGCCTTGCGTGAACAAAAATCTCAACGTCTTGATCCAGCTTATTTAAAAATTCTATGAGTCTTTCTATAGAAAATTCTTTAAGCCGCCCATTTGCAAGAGCAGATATTTTGGGCTGGTTAATTCCCAAAATTTTTGCCGCTTGCGCCTGTTTTAGGTTTCTTTTCGCAATAAGCTCGTTAATTTTCATAGCCAATTTTACTTTAGCCAAACGCTCTTTTGCATCAGGAAAGCCTAAATCAGAAAATACATTGCCACTGCTATCAATGACATGGGTTTTTGGAGTCATAAGTACCACCTCTTTTCAGTGAATATTGAGCTTCTTTCAATCGTTGTTTGATTAAATCAATTTCCTTTTTAGGTGTAGCAATACCATTTTTTGCCTTTTTTTGAAAACAGTGCAAAACATAAATGGCGCCTCCCAGTTTGACGGCATAGACAGCTCGATAAGTATTGGTATCAAAATTACAGACAATTTCCATTACACCAGAACCGATACTTGATAATGGTTTTGCGTTTTGTGGTTTTATCCCTTCTTGCACTTGGTGTAATGCATACCCAATCATATCAGTCACCTCTTCAGGAAATTCTTTTAAATCTTCTAGTGCAGAGCCAACCCACTTTAATTTTTTAATTTCTTTCATGGTTAGTATATCCTATTTTTGGGATACCTCTATAGTATTTTGGAGAAATTCCAGCATGAACCAGGGGAAAAGAATAGGCGCAGCAAATTATTTTATACGTTGCAGAAAGTAGAGGTGTTAGCGGTTAATTGAAAATTTAATCTGACAGGCTAATCTAGCTTTTTTAATACTTTAACTTTTAATTGTTTATTTGCAAAGCGATTATTGCGATAGTATAGTATGAAATTTTATGTATGTCATTAATTGGAGAAGCAGAATGAAAAATTATTTGAAAATTACGGCTGCTTTACTAGCGGTTAGCACTGCCTCAATGGCGTTTGCAGAAGGTTACACATGCCCTACTTTAACTGCGAGTGATATCCAAAATACTATAAACAGTGGATATGTATTCCCAGACAAGCAGTTTGGGTCGGAATTTTATTACGTGTTTGCTAATTATAAAAATGTTGATAATAAAACCTACGTGATAGCTATTGGCAAAATAGTGGGTAAAGATATTACTGAAGCCCGAGAGAGAGCAAAGAAAATTGTGTCGACTGACGAAAAAAGCTTTGAGGGAATCTACTGGCCACAGTTAAAAGGCTGCCTCTATAACAAAATATGGGATGCTTCAATTATACCAGATTACCCGGTCGGAGCAGATAAAATCGTTGCATTAGTTGCCAAGGAGGACGATGGAGAACCATTAGTCGAACCATCGAACTTATTTATGAAAAAATAAGGCGTTTAAGTTTTTGTTTTGATAAGTAGGGCTGGTATTAACTAGCCTTATTTTTTGCTAATAAAATAATACTCAAAAATTTTGTAGACAAGCCAATGTGTTTCATTTATATATATATTACTTATTTATGATCGATCAAAAAAAGGTAAGAAAATGCAGCTTGCAACCATTTCATCCAAATTTCAAATTAGCGTGCCAAAAAAAATACGGGAGAAACTTGGTATTAAGCCGGGACAGCAATTCATCTTTGTGCTGAAGGGTGAATGCCTGGAGCTTGTTCCTAAGCGAAATATTAATGATATACGAGGTAGCTTAGCTCACGCTAACACAAAAAACATACGAGATAGAAGTGACCGCAAATGAAATATGTAGTTGATACTTGTGGCTGGATTGAGTGGCTCACTGATAGTAGACTTTCCTCTTTATTTGAACCTTATCTGAAGCACCCTTCAAAACTCATCGTTCCAACACTCGTACAATATGAATTATATAAGTGGGTATGTCGCGAAGAGAGCGCTACTTTTGCGCTTGAAGTGATTGGTATTACCGAAAACAGCGTAGTTATTCCATTAGATACAGGTCTTGCATTATATGCAGCAGATATTTCGAAAGAACACAACTTATCTATGGCTGATGCTATTGTGTATGCCACAAGCAAAAATAATAATGCGGTGTTAGTTACTTCGGATAAACATTTTAAAAATATACCGAATGTTGAGTATTTTGAAAAAACGAAAACACGATAAAATATGCCTGTCGAATTTTCAAAATTAATATAGATTCACGAGGTTTTTGCCTATGTTCAAAAATCCCGTGAACGCTGACAGATAAATTAAGCCTCTACACTAACCTTGGCACCTGCTCCATGTTGCATTTCTTGTATATATTCTTTCGTGCTAAGAACAGTCGCATACATTGTTTGTAGTGCTGCTAAAAAAGCATGATGGACCGTTTGTGCTGGAACAAGGAGACTAT
>JAJONP010000245.1 GCA_021323555.1 Gammaproteobacteria bacterium
CGAACTTCCTTTTAAGACAAACATTCTATACTAAAAAATACCCGTTGTAACACGATTTAATCCTGAAAAATCTTTATGAGATAGAATGTGCGTGTAACCTGCGTTCAAAAATTTTCTACAAACAGGTTCTGCTTGAGTAAATCCATGCTCTACTAAGAGGAAACCGCCCACTTTCAAATAGGGTCTTGCACCATAGATAATATCTTGTATATCTTTTAATCCATCCTCGCCTGAAACTAATGCGATAGACGGCTCAAAACGCAATGCGCCTTGCTGCAAATGCAGGTCATTTTCAGCAATATAAGGCGGATTGCTTACGATAATATCAAAACTCAATTTTGGTAAAGCGCTACACCATGTGCCAATCGCAAAAATAATATTTTTTATTTTTAAACGTGCCGCATTCGCTTTTGCAACAGACAACGCCTCTAAGCTAATATCCGTCGCGTAAATAGTCCAATGAGGACGTTCGTGTGCCAATGCAAGCGCAATAGCACCGGAGCCTGTTCCCAAATCAGCGACTAATAAGGGATTGTCAGGAAATTTTTTCAAAATAAGCTCGACTAATAATTCCGTTTCAGGCCGAGGAATTAATGTATCAGGCGTCACGGCTAAATCCAAAGACCAAAATTCACGATGCCCTGTTAAATAAGCAATAGGCCAGCTTTCTGTGCGTTTTTTAATGAGCGCCGCAAAATTATTTTGCTCAGCAATAGATAAAGAATAATCGGGATAGGTATATAAATAACTGCGTTGAACATTCAAGACATGCGCTAATAAAATTTCCGCATCCAACCGTGGAGTCGTTGTGACATTCATAAAACACTGCGTGGCCTCATGCAACGCCTGCGTGATATTTTGCATCATCTGATTTTTTTCTTCAAATCACGATAAAAATTTTCGTGAACACTTAGCGCTAACAATAGTCTTTGTTTTATATTCCATTCATATCCTAGAAGGAATTCTTTAGTCTTAAGTTTGAATTTATAAACAAAAATTCCGCCTAAATCTCCCTTTTTTTCTTCGCCCATTTTAGGGTTTTTAATAATATTGCAAATTGCGTCATCTACTATGGATTTCTCATTAGCATACAATTTTTTATAAGCTTTCTTAAAAACAGGCATCTGTCTAACAATTATTTCAGTCACTCTTTTTGCCTTCAAATTTAAAGGGTTCGGCTAAAGATTTATGCTGATGTTTTGAGATTAAGAGGTCTTTTACAAACTCTATAGGAAGATCAGGATTATCGAGCGCACACTTCCCTATCATTGCCCAAAATTCGATTTGATTGGGAATAGATCGGCATTCAGCACGCGCCGTCTTTTTGGCTTCGTTATAAATGACTTCATCTATTCTAATAGAAACACCCATATTAACCACCTACAATAGTAACAATTTGCCACATTTGTAGTATAACTAGCATGCTGGAAACTAACAATACAACATCTAAGGTTGTGTCTTCTGCAGCAATAGGGCGATTTTTAAAATATCCAGCAACAGATAGCTGCGACCGACTAACAACGTGCAGATCATCACAAGAAGATTCAGAAAATGTAGCAATTTTTTCTCGAAGAATTCGAATCATATCATTACATCTTTCGAATGAACCATATGCTGCTATCATATCTTTTATTTCAGCGCATGTAACTTCACATTCTTTAAAATTTATTGGGTTTTTTAACCGCCGATTAGGATTTTTTGGACATCTAGGAATTGTATTATCCTTAATACATGTATCATAATATTGCTGTAGAATTTCGCGATCATACGTATTTCCATCATTAGCAACAATTGGAGTAGTCATTACTTCCAAAGAAATTGGATCGATAATACCTCCCACAAAATCTTCCAATAAACTTAAATGCTTTATTAGCCATTCTTTAGATCCTCTGGGCGGCATACTATCTGGCTTTTTTTCTGGAACAGGCATTGAAATTGTACTGCTCTTATTTTCTAACGCTGGCGATGGAACTTCCGCAATGTTGTCTGTAAAAAATACACTAAGCCCTGCACCTACTACTGCGCCAACAACAACTCCAACAACGATACATGGAATCACACCAATTGCCCCTAACAAGAAAGGGATTCCTACTGATAATCCTGAAGCACCTAACTGAACGGCCCCGAGCGCCCCACCAATAGAACCTACACAACTAAAAGCCGATAATATAGATAAATTTCTACGTCTGCTTTCGTCATTATTTTGCCTGTTTTGCATTTAGTTGCCTCATTTCACGCATTAAAGATCATAAATTTATCAATTATACAATAAAAAAACTGAAAAACAAGGGTGTATAATTTTTTCTAAGGCTAACATGCTTACAATAACGGGGCTTATTGACGCCAAACGCAAGAAAAAACATGGGGTTGGCTTAATTTTGCTTCAACGTTCCCCCTCACTTAACTTTGCAATGACATCCTGTGTCAGCCCTGTCATCTCAGCAATCACATCCACTGCTACCTTGTTTGATAGCATCCGAAGCGCCACTTTTTTTATCCCCTTTTCTATCCCTTTTTCCATGCCCAGCGCCTCTGCGCTCGCTAACTCTACTTCACGTGTTTGAATCAAACTGGCTTCTAAGCTTAAATTTTCCATATAACGCTCATACGCCCGTCTCTCTTTTTCAGATAATTGA
>JAJONP010000136.1 GCA_021323555.1 Gammaproteobacteria bacterium
AAGCTATGCGTATTTGCTCTGCAAAGTTGGCAACAAGAAAATGTATATAATCTTATTGATAGCCAGCAAGATTTAATAAAAGAGTACAAAAGAATTATTGAAATTCTGTCTAGTGCTATAGGAAATGAAAAACTTAAGCAGCTTGGTTTGGTAAAAAGTCTTATTGATGTTGCGAATTGGCAGATTGAAATACAGAATCAACGTAAAAATGCTAGCCCTAAAGGTGTAGAAGCCTGGAAAGTGGAATCAAAAAAACGAAATGAGTTTTTTAGAAGCTACGCATTAAATTTTTTAAATAATCCTAAAAATGCAATGAAAACTCTTAAAGAGCAAGCAAGACTTATTGAAGAAGGATTGAAAGATACTCCTGGGCAATTAAAATTTAACACCATACTAAGTAAATTATCTGCTTTAAAAAAAGAGATACAGTCTACCTGAAATATCAAAACGGAAAAGCCGGCGGCTTTTCCGTTTTTTAATATTATGCCGGCGGCATCCTCCTAAGATACTGATATATAATCTTTTTTTATGTTTGGCCTTGTGATTTTATAATGTCTAAAGATGCATTATGCGTCTTCAGACAATTAACTAAATCAGAGGAAAAATCATGGATCGTATATTACGAATTAAAGAAGTCGAGAGAGTAACAGGTTACTCACGCGCAACAATTTATCGCAAGATGAACGAAAAAGAACTCCCATCTAGTATAAAACTTGGCGGTGGTAGGGCTATAGGCTGGTTACAGTCAGAAATTGAAAGGTGGCTGGAAAGCCGCCGCCAGTTCTAGCAATCCGAATATTAAATAATAAGGTTACCACTATGATAAACAATACAGAATTCAAAATAACTGAAGCAGAAAAAGGACTGTCTCCCATGGAGCTAGCTTTTTCACTTTTATCACTACAATACAACCCCATTGTGCTTAAAAGCAAAAATTTCACATTCAATGGCGTTAACAACAATAATGTAACGATTGCGAATAAGAAAACATGGAGCCTATTTAGGTCTTTTGCAGAAGAGTGCCAAAGCACATTGTCGCGTGTGTATCGCAGGCAAAAGGTAGAATACCAATCATCACATGGTTTTCCAGTTGGTATATTACCTAATGGCACTGAAATTATTACCATAGGTCCAGTCATAAAGCCGGATGGTGAGGGTTCTATTCACTTTGTGTGGCTTGGTGAGGAGAAGTAGATCATGGAAAACATTTTTGAATACACAAAAGTACTTCACTCCTTAGCCGGTGGTATAAAAGGTAAAATGATTCTGGCTGGTTTTGGTGAAAACTTAACCAATAAAGTCGAGCATTTTAACGTCGGTGAACATACAGAAATGGCAGAAACCGCATTAGCATGGTCAAAAGAAAAAGGACGCAATGTTTATATTCCTCCAGTGGTTATGCGTCCAAATTTATCTTCCGGCAATAAAGGTGGTGAAGCTGATATAGTTGCTATTTTAGGTTTTGTGGCCGATTTTGATGAAGGTAGGGGGGCGGATTGGGCAAATCGTATACCTGAAGGCCTGGAGCCTTCATTTGTATTAGAAACTTCACCAGAAAATGCTCAATGCTTCTTTTTATTTGATAAGGCGGTCTTGATTACGGATAATATAACCCGTAGTGATGTCAAACGCATTGCAGTTAATTTTGTTGCCGCATGTGATGGTGTAGACAAAGCCAGTAGCGATTTATGTCACGTGTGGCGTATTATGGGCACACTAAACTACCCAAATAAACTGAAAATAAGTAAAGGCCGCGATCCCCACCCTTTTCAAGTAAACGTTATTAAAAAATTTGACGGTGATTTAATTCCTTATTCAGAATTTGAAAAATTACCTCAAACCTATGAAGGCAAAAATGAAAGCAATGGAAACATTACCAAGAGCCGACAAAGCATTGGTGATCCATCACTTTTAGCTGATGAGCCAGAATTGGCGGTATCAGCCTTACAAGCTATTCCTAATAATTTACCTTATGAGGAGTGGATTCGAATGATAGCAGCATTTAAAGCTGCTGTAGGGGGTGATGAGCGATATTATCAGGAATTTGAGACCTGGTCACTACAATGGGAGGAAAACACTCCTGAGATTGTCAGAGGCAAGTGGGATTCAATAAAAGATGCTGAAGCTGGTGCAGGCACTATTTTTTATGAAGCAAAAAAACATGGGTGGTTATATCCACATGTTTTTAGTAAAAGCACCCCTCATAAAACGGCTGAAACAATACTGCGTAATTATTACAATACAGAGGAGAAAAAGACACTTCTTTATTGGCAGGATTGGTATGAGTGGAAAAATGGCGTTTATGAGCAAGCTGATAAAGATTACATTTCTCAGCAAATTTCGAAAGTGCTTAAAAGTTCACGGCAATATAAGAAACCGAGTAGTGAAATTAAGGAATACAAGCCATTTTCTCCAATGAGAAAAGATGTTTCCGAGGTATTAGAAGCCTTGAGAATGGAAGTGCTCGCCAATGTAAATACACCTCCTGTATGGCTTGAGAATGCCGTAGAATATGCCGCTTGTGATATATTAAGTGTAAAAAATGGGTTACTTCATATACCAACAAAAACATTGTTACCTCACACACCTGATTTTTTCACAGTAAATGGCTTAGATTTTGAATACAACGCTGATGCACCAAAGCCAGATAGCTGGTTGAAATTTCTAAAAAGTGTTTGGCCAAATGATAAAGAGAGTATTGATACGTTACAGTCTTTCATGGGTTATTTACTGACACCTGACAACTCACAGCAAAAGATTTTAATGATTACAGGGCCAACACGTTCCGGTAAAGGTACTATATCGGAGGTAATTACTTCCTTGCTAGGTTATAAAAACGTTGTTTCTCCGCGTATATCAGAATTTAGTGGTTTTGGGTTGCAACCGCTTATTGGTAAGATAGCCGCACTAATAAATGATGCCAGGCCTCCAAAAAATGGGGAAGCAGCGCGTACTGTTATTGAAACTTTGCTTACTATTAGCGGGAATGATCGTGTTTCTATACCGCGGAAATACAAAGACCCATGGAATGGCCGGTTATCCACGAGAATAGTTTTATTTTCAAACGAAATCCCTTCATCTTTGAAAGACCCATCTCAAGCTCTTGTTAATCGTTTCATTAATTTGCAAATGACACAAAGTTTTTTAGGTAAAGAGGATAGCGAATTATCCAACCGACTTAACAAAGAACTGCCAGGAATTCTAAATTGGGCAATCGAAGGATATGAGCGATTGAGAAGTATTGGACGATTTATTCAACCAGAAAGTGGTATTGAGGCTCTTAACAGCTTAAAGGATAGCTCCAATCCTGTGTCGGAGTTTGTCGAAGAATGTTGTGATTTAGGTAAGGATAAGTGTGTGAGTACACGCGACTTCCAGCAAGTCTATGCAAAATATCTAGGTATTTCAGTGGAAAAGATTAATAATGGTGAATTAGGAAAAAATTTACGGGCACTTCATTTAGGTATTTTCCGCACAGGTGGTGGAAAAGGTCATTTTTATCACGGGTTAGAACTTAAAAGTGAATTTGCATGTGTGGAAGAAGAAATAGATATGGCACGTCTTATGTCAGATCTTATGTCATAACAATATTCCCCCGTTCCCCCTTATTCTACAGCTATATTATTTTTATAAGCAGATAGTATGGGTATTGGTTATATAAATTATTATTCTATTTTATTAAAATAAGGGGGAACGGGGGAACTATAAAACATCATGCAAAAGCATAACAACTGCTAGCAACAGTTTATAATTTGAGCAATTTTACCAAAATTTGCCAGATCAAGGCCTGTATTTTGATGTGTTTGCAGCGATATTAAACAGCAATTGCACGACAGAAAACGATTGCTATTCCTATAAATAACCATAACCAGTGTACCACGGCGTGTAAAATAGAAAATTATGCTACTTCCGTCTGACTTATCCATTTATCGAGAAAATATGCGGCAGCATATACTTTTGCCATTTTGTTGAATTTCGGTGCACCGAAGAAATAACAAGCATATCTATCATTCAACATTTTCTTGCGTCGATATAACCGGCGCATAATCGCTTTATGGACGTGTAATTTACTTAACAGCCTGGAAGCTTGAACGTCAGCTGATTTTTCTGAGAAGCCAGCTGCAATGGCGGCATATTTACCAATGCCTGTTTCACAGTAGTGAAAAACAAACAATTTCTGTTTGGCGGTTAAGTTCTTTTTTCTTTTCGGCATAATTACTTACTCAGTAATGTGTTGCATAATTCAATTATAACCTTTCCCCTTGCCTTCCTCAACTGTCTGTTATAGTTTCGCTGGTGGAACGGCATGTGCCGTTCTGGGGACTTCAAAAACCTCACCGATAGCGGTTGGCATCAACCGTGATGATGTCGCTTTCCGTGCTTTATGGCCGGGAGGCGGCAATATATGTCCAAGCCTCGCGGTAAAAAATTGTCGCGATCATCTATCGGTGATTTTTGAACTCCCGGCTACCAGCCTAAAACTGGTGGCCGTTTTGTTTTTAACAACAAGGAGGACGGCTATGAAACTAAAAATAATCACTACTTTTATTACTGTCATGGTTCTTGCCAACATAGCAAATGCTACTCAGAGGACTAACGGATATGTGCGTAAAAACGGCACATATGTAGCGCCGTATGTGAGCACATCTCCAAATAGCTCAAGGTACGACAATTACTCTACCAAGGGAAATATCAATCCTTATACCGGCAAGTCAGGGTACGTTAATCCTTATAAAAATCCCACCGGCACTTATAGGCCGCAAAGAAATAGTAATTATAACAATTACAGATAATAGAAAATCTAGAAATTTGGAGATGCTTACGTGAAAAAACTTATTTTTTCTTTAATGATATTACTGGCGCTTCCTGTTCATGCAGATGCTACTAATACCGCGATGGAGCTTTATAATTGGTGTAAAGCCGATCAAGGAACTGATAGTTCTTTGTGGTGCGCCCTCTATATTAATGGTTACTGGAGAGGCGCTACTGCTGGCGCAGTTGAGGTTTATCATAATTTGGGAATATCGCAGAAAGATGTCAGTAATAAACGAATATTTTGTATACCGGATAATGTATCTGTTGAGCAGATAAAATTAATTTTTAATCGTTATGCGGAGGACCACCCCGAAGAGTTAAATAACGACGTAACATCGGTTCTTGCTCGTGCTATCATGAGTGGATTCTGTAAAAACAAAAGATAGTGCTCATTGTAAACTCTAAAATGGTTTACGCTATGTGGTGGCT
>JAJONP010000137.1 GCA_021323555.1 Gammaproteobacteria bacterium
CGTTGCACAATATCAGAAATTTCTAGACCTCGCTGACCAAGAAGCTCAGCTTTTCTGGAATAGGCTCGCTTCCGAATCTCAATATCTACCTTTGCTTCCGTATGGCATAGCATCAACGCTTTTGCATGCTTAGGATACTGAATTGCATAAGATAAAGCCACCCATCCGCCAAACGAAACACCAGCTATAATAGGCTTCTCAATGCTCAGTGCTTTACAGAAGTCATATACATCTTGCCCCCATTGCTTCAAAGTCCAGCTCTCAGGAGTATATTGTCCATCACTCCTCCCATGACCCCGCATATCAATAAATATCACTTGAATTATGCCACTTAATTTTAACCAAAAATGGACATAGACGGTATGATCAACTAAACCAGGCCCGCCATGAAGAAGAATCAACACTTCATTTGAAGAATCTATGGGTTTTTCGTCATTGTTAACATTGTAATAAATCTTGGTGCCATCAGGCAAAGCAATATACATACTAACTATTTTCCTCTATGGTCTCATTTATTATAGATAAGTTTTGCATTATCTTATTTTAATATTTCCTCATGATTGCCCAAAACATTCACAGCTACAATTTGGCTTCAGAGGATAAAAAGTACGGAAGAAACCTGATGCCCTGTAAGGGTTTATGAGGTTTCCCGCGTATTATGCAACAACATAATGCGGATGACCATATTCCCGATGTCGGGAATATGGTTAGTTTTGGAGTAGCAGCAAAATTTGTACTGAATTATGGTTCCTGTGGTCTGAACTATCTGGAATTTCCGGATAATTCGATCAGGCTGAAGCTCACCCACTTCATAAATATAGGGCCGATTTTGAGTCAGATAGTATTCCTTAGGCTAGCAATTGCCCGCAGAGCTTAGAAAGTGCTGTTCGGATATCTCTAAATACGTCCGTGTACGCTGGGATGCCGCGCCCTGCGGCACACGGCCCTCACTGCCTATTTCTAAGCTCTAGGGGCGGCGCATTTTTTGTGTCTCAGTGCACTCGTTGCTAAATTAGTTCTATACAAAAAAGGGTTAAGAGGATAAGTTGAACAATTATCCTCTTCTCTTAGTGTAATGGCCTTTTATCTATAAATAGGATTATAAGGCCTTGCTACCGCGTCTGTTGGGATGGGCGTCTTTGCCCATCGTTCCTTAACCCTTTCTCTTTTTCAATATCCTTACTATTCTTTTGTTCGCGGTACCAGAAACAATATGTTGTTGCAGCAGTGGCTGCTACGGCTACACTAGCGCCCACAGCTATTGGTAAAATAGATTCTATTGAAGGAACGGTGCTTCCAGAACTATGCTCATCTTCAGTGTAACCTAGATGCGCAAATTGTTCTGTTGCAGAGAGCACCCCATATAAAATACTTCCAGCTATATGCGGGATTGCGGTAACACAGGCGAATAAGGTTACAGCGGTTTGCGTTTGAGTATCTTCGATTTTTTTAGCAATTTCTTGAGGAGACTTACTTCTGGCTTGTAATCTTTCCTCTATTTCTCTAGTTTTTATAGGGTTTAATAAGGTGAATGTAGATTTTGTGGTAGAAATAAAGTCTTTTATGTCTGGATCTAGCTCTGTTGGTAAACCCAATTGCTTAGCTCTGGCAAGCCGATTATCAAAATGCAATGTAATCAATCGGGGATAAAGCGCTAAGAGCGCATTTCCTTCAAAAAGCACTGCTATGGTTTCCCCAAAAACTTTATGCCCCACAAGAGGTCCATAAGAGGCATATAGTTTTTGATAGGCTTCTGTATGAGGGCGAGCCAATAAAATATTTAAGTTGTAAAAAATAGCCAATATAGTATCATCTGGAAAAGTACCAGAAGCGCTCCCCACTGAGCCTAGAAACGCGCAGTATTCTTTTCCGTTTTCAAGAGTACGGGAATATCGTGCTGGGATAAACATTGCTCCTGGTTCATTATTAATAATAGCTGTAATGATGTCTGGCATAACGACACGCTCGCCCGATTTAAGAGCAACGATTTCTTTTGAATATTCTTCACAATTGACTTTCCCATACACTACAGGAAGCTTAACGTACCGCTTTAACACGTCCTCTATTTGAGCAAACAATGCAGGGTGCTCTTTTTTAAAACTGTCCGAATCTTCCTTATACCATTTTAATAGCCAAAAAATTTTAACGGTAGCAAATTCTATCGCTTTACTAAATTGGTGTAGGGTATTCTCTGTTATAGGGTAGTACGGAACCGTAGAATAATCGAAAGCGAGAGGGTCTTTTTTTGCCAACAAAGGAGGATAATGTTTATATGAATGTATAGTGGCAAAATAAGCATGTCCAAATTCATGTAAATTAAAGACTATAAAAGCTTCGTCAATCCCGCCATCAAAAAAATGTGGTTCTTTTATCAGATAAACAATACGATGTTTATCACGAGCATAATAGGCGTGAGTCCAAGGATTTTCTACACTAACACCCAACTTAAAATCGGGGCTTTTCAAAACAACATTAATATAATGTCTGGCAAAGGGGGTAGCTTGCATGGCCTTAAGGATTCCCTCTACAATGTGTTCCTTATATACTTGGTATTCCTCAGGGGTTAAGTTGCCACTATTGCTATTATTTTTATCCAGAGGTATTGTAAAATCACTATTTTTATCTGCTAAGTTGCTACCAAATAAAGCTAGAATATCGAATTTTGAAATCGCCATCATATACCTCACTATAATTAAATAAAAGCATCATAAATATTTTTGAGAAGAAATTATACATTAAAAAGCATTTTTGTTCAATTTTCGCTTCAAACAAATTTTTAGATCGAACCAGTTTTCTAACTTATTGAATTATATTATAAAAATTAAATAGGAATCATCGTAATGGAGGGTAGCTAGATACAATTTTTATACTCTTAATTTGCAATGACGGCTCTAAACACCGTCATTACAATCTTTACATTACTCTTCAGGGGGTTCCCATTCCGCTTTAATCTTAGCGTAGATTTCTTCTCGATGCACCGGAATGTCCTGAGGCGCTTCGATGCCTAGTTTCACCGATCCTCTTACATCCAATACCCGAATAATAATATCATCGCCTATGGTGATGCTTTCACCTATACGTCTGCTTAAAATCAACATGTTGTTTCTCCTTTTTCCTGAGTCATTCAATAAAGAGAGATATGTGTGATATTTTCTTCATTGAAACACAAAAATTTAAAGTAACCATATCTTCATGTCATTGCTTCGTCGCTTCGCTCCTCGCAATGACGGGTCTAGAGTTACCATTTAAAAAATAAATACAGGTATCCATAAAAAATTGTAAAGGTGGACCATGCCCACCATAAGGGGCGCATAAGGCGCACCGCAAAAGGTTTCCCATTTAAGTTATCTCCTCAAAGTATAGATCTGGGTGTAGGGGCAACCACCGGGGTTGCCCCTACGCTAGATTCTAAGAACGTAAAGAGCTGGGGCCTCTCAAGGCGCGATTACCCTTAATTTTGTTTGTTTTTAAATCTAAAAACGGCAAAATGAGAGAAACATGACCATTATGGCTCGATTTATGGCGGGCAAGATGCCGCTGCGATGGACAGCGGTGATGTGATATACTTTTCATGCTTGTATCCTTATTCATGCTAAGGTGCAAGAAGTCCCTTTGGCGTGCTTAGACTCATGCCAGAGGGGCGACTTAACATTAAAGCAACTTTGAGTTTCGGATTGACTCCGACGACTCAAGGTTGCACTCTTTATGCGTGGCACTCAATCACCAAGCATACAGACATCATAACAAATAATAAAGAGAAAGTAAAAGCTTTTTTTGAAAAAACGTATTGTATTACTAGGAAATTTTTATGATGAAGAAGTTGCCCTTTGTTAGAGACTTACTCAGCTACCATTTAACGACAAAGTTATTAGGGTGAGATTACGTTTGCTTGAAGAAAAAGAGAATAACACGGACTATATAAGGAACGTGCTCATTGGTGATGATAAACAGCAAGAATGGTTTGAGAAAGCGAGGTAACAAGCATGAACAACGCTCAACCGACCGCTAAACGTATCATTATTTTTTGCCTCCTAATCTCTGCTTTCACTCAGGCGGGTTTAGTACTGTATACCTCGGCCTTCTTGCAAATTTCACAAGAATTGCAGGCCACATCTTCCTCTGTGGAATTGACGTTAACGGCGTATTTATTTGGCTTTGGGCTTTCCCAATTATTGTATGGGATATTGTCGGATCGCTTTGGTAGAAAAGGGCTTGTTGTGATAGGGTTCGCCGGATAAAGTGATACACTTGCAAAAAAATGTCACTTGCGTGAGGTGAGAAGCCTTTTTAAATCAACGCTATTAAAGTAAATTAAGTTGTTAATAAATTTTGTTCTGTGCTATGATCGAAGCTAAAGAATGTTATTTGTATTACTATTTCAAGAGGCGGGCAGATCTTGCCATATTGTATGGCGTAAAATTATATTATAGCAGGAGTAACTTATTATGAATTTTAAGCAGAATTATGTAAAAATCATTGAAGAAACCGGCAGCTTAAACAAGGAGATAATTGAGTATGTTTCCCATTTAAACTTAGATCTTCCGCAAGAGCTAGATATTAATGATTGTTTTATTATTATTTCAACATATCCTATGTTGGATATTAAGCCAGAAACCATTATTAAAATGACCGAAATTTCGGAAAAGTTATTGTCCATGGAGTCCGTTGATCCGCTCGCCCAAGTTGTACGTGCCTATTTACACTATTATGGTTTAGGCGGAAATCGGGATTTGTCTGAAGCGAAGAGATTATTTTTAAGGGCAATAAGTAAAGAAAATAGGAATGGCCTGTTGGGATACGCAAAAGCGCTGGAGGCAAGTGGTAGTTTCGGCGACGCAATTATATTTTATGAGGAATTAATACGTTTGGGGCATGTGGATGCCATGTGTCGCAGAGCTAGAGTGTTGGAGAAGGGTCTAGGTGGCGAGGTGGATCATGCTGCTGCGATTGAACTGTATGAACGTGCCATAGCTCTGGGTAATGGGAATGCCATGGTTAAGAGAGCTGAGATGCATCAGAAAGGTTTAGGCGCTCGGGTAAATCATGCCGCTGCGATTGCACTGTATGAACGCGCCATAGCTCTAAGTAATGCGGATGCCATGGTTAAGAGAGCTTGGATGCATCGTCAAGGTTTAGGCGGTGCGGTAAATCATGCCGC
>JAJONP010000138.1 GCA_021323555.1 Gammaproteobacteria bacterium
ACACTTATTGCTTGGCTTCTTTTTTTTAAAGAACATTTATTCTACTCGACCTTCCGTCAAGCGAACCCGCATTCTACAGGCATCTATTCCTTTGTCAACAAAGTTTTTGAAATTTATTTTAAGCGACTATTATCTTTGCAAAACGCCTTTTTCCGACTTGTATAATTATCTCTCCTATTTGAAGTACATAATCAGGATCGCTTAATCGCTCTCCATTAATTTTGACTGCCCCTTGCTGAATCATTCGAATGGCATCAGACGTACTGGACGTGAGCGCAGCTGCTTTAATCGCATTCGCAATTTTTATGCCAGGAGTAAGTCGTGTTTCGCGCAAATTCTCAGGAACAATACCTTGCTGAAATTGTGCGATAAAGTTTTCACGTGCCTGAATGGCTGCTAGGCGATCATGAAACCGTTCGACTATTTCTTCCGCTAATAAAAACTTTACGTCTCTTGGGTTTAACCCTTCCTTTACTTCTAAACGCAAACGTTGTATATCCGCTATGGATTTAAAACTAATCAACTCAAAATATAACCACATTACTTCATCTGAAATCGACATGATTTTACCAAAAATTTCATTAGGGGCTTCATTGATACCAATATAATTTCCTAATGATTTTGACATTTTTTTAACGCCATCTAATCCCAATAATAAAGGCATTGTGATAACAGCTTGTGGTTTTTGACCAAAATGTTTTTGTAATTCTCGACCCATTAATAAATTAAATTTCTGGTCAGTGCCTCCTAGCTCAATATCCGCTTGCATCGCTACGGAGTCATAGCCTTGCAATAAGGGATAAAGAAGTTCATGGATTGCAATGGCTTGGCCTGATGTGTAGCGCTTATGAAAATCTTCGCGCTCCAAGATACGTGCCACCGTGTGCGTTGCTGCTAATTTAATAAAATCAACCGATGATAGTTTATCCATCCATTCTGAATTAAAACAAATTTGGGTTTTTTCTGGATCAAGCACTTTGAAAACTTGTGCGCGATATGTTTGTGCGTTTTCTGTCACTTGCTCTCGTGTTAAGGGCGGGCGGGTTTCATTTTTACCTGAAGGATCGCCGATCATGCCTGTAAAATCCCCAATCAAGAACATTATAGTATGGCCCATCTCTTGAAATTGACGCATTTTATTAAGCAATACTGTATGTCCCAAATGTAAATCAGGTGCAGTCGGATCAAACCCTGCCTTCACACGTAATGGCTTGCCCGTTTTTAATCGCCATACCAAATCTTCTTCTAACAAAATCTCTTCGGTGCCGCGATGAATCAATTCTAAGGATTGTTCTAACATATTCATCAATAATTAACCTCTAAAATAGTCTGCAATAATATGGCACAATAACACACAAAAGGGGAAACATATGATGAGTGAACTTTACATAGGTCTTATGTCTGGCACAAGTGCCGATGGAATCAACGCGGCATTAGTGGATTTTAGTAATGACTCTTTGAAGCTCGTCCATCAGTATTACTCTCCATTTCCCGCAAATCTTAGACAAGCCATTTTATCACTCTATCAACCTGGGATTAATGAAATTAAACGCATGGGCGAAGTGGACGTGATACTTGGAAAAATGTTTGCGAATGTAGTCAATATACTCTTGCAAGAAAGCAAAACGCAAGCACACTCTATACGTGCTATTGGTAGCCATGGCCAAACTATTCGACATTATCCAAACAAACAGTTTACCTTGCAAATTGGCGATCCTAATATTATTACTGCAGAAACAGGGATTACGACTATTGCAGATTTTCGTCGCCGTGACATCGCACATGGCGGACAAGGGGCACCCCTTGTTCCTGCTTTTCATCAAGCCATTTTTGCGGAGGCAAAAAAACCTTGCGTTATCTTGAATATCGGTGGCATTTCTAACATTACTTTATTATCCGATGATCCTAAACAGTCTGTCTTTGGTTTTGATTGCGGCCCTGGAAATGCGTTATTAGATGATTGGGCTAAGAAATGCTTAAATCAACCTTATGATAAAGACGGGGCATGGGCTGCTCAAGGTAATATTAATCAACCCTTATTAAAAAATTTATTATCTGACTCTTTTTTCAAACGATCACCCCCTAAAAGCTGCGGGCGAGAATATTTTAATCTTAGATGGCTAGAAAATTATTTACCGAATTCCATTCTCCCTGTTGATGTACAAGCTACTTTAGCAGCGTTGACTACACACAGCATTCTCGATGCAGTCAAGCGCTATTGTTCACAGGGTGAAATATTTATTTGTGGCGGTGGGATCCATAATTTATTTTTAATGGAGCAATTAAAAAACCACGCTATCCCTTCACTATCAGTTCGCTCGACTCACGAGCTTGGTATCGATCCTGATTTTGTCGAAGCCATTGCTTTTGCATGGCTCGCAAAACAAACGCTGGCGAGAAAAACAGGGAATGTGACTGCTGTCACTGGTGCTGCAAAAACTGCTATATTGGGTGGGATTTATCAGGCGTAGATAATTACCCGTAAGCGCTCACGGGGCTTTTGACTTTACGCAAAAAGTTCGGATTTGAGCCAAGGTCGTGCGAAAATTTTATAAAAATAGCGCAGCATATACTTGTATGTGGGCACATTTTTATAAAATTTTCGCACGAGATTGGCTAAATACGGATTTTGCCTATTAAATAAAGCGTGAACAGTTACGATTACCCCTTCGCTGCTTTTAATTGGTTGGCCTCATTGACTAATGCAAGCCTTACTGCTTCTAGTTTTGGCATTTTTGCACCACGCAATACTTCATATATCTCTGCAAGTTTCATTAAATGCGCTGCTTTTGTTAATCGATTTGCCTGATTTTGCTCTGGCGCTTCACGTAATTCACGCAATACTTTTGCTAATTCTTGCCAATTATACGCATGTGCTAATTCACGTGGGCTCATAAGCTTTGTAGAATCAGTACTCGCCTCAGTCAGTTTAATATTAGTCTCTAGCACAATTGCTTTATACCTTTCTGCTGCTAACATTAAAATCTCAAGTTTCGTTGGCAACGGACTTGATCCTAAATCTTCTTCATACGGATAAAACATGATAGGCATGTTTTCTCTCCCTCACTCTATATATCTATCATTTTACTTCTTAATAACCTAGTATACCCTTATCACTCACCATTTAAAGTATAGTGAAGAAAAAACAAAAAAATAATTTATTGATTTCATTCGCTTTTTAATTTATCTAGACAACGATAAGTCAATGCTTCGCCTAAATGTCCATCCAATATAGCTTCTTCTCCTGCAAGATCAGCAATAGTTCTCGCTACTTTCAAAATGCGATGGTATGCACGAGCAGAAAGATTAAACTTCTGAGCAACTTGATTCAGTAATCGTTGCGATTCTTCAGTTAATCTACAATAAGAGGGCAGATCACCTACCAACAACTCTTGATTGGATTTACCTTGTCTTGTCATTTGCCGCTGCCTTGCCTCTATAATTCGCGTCTTTACAATTTCACTTCCTTCTCTCACGTGTGAAGCACTCAGCGATAATATGCCTGATGGCAATGCAGGGACTTCCACTTGTAAATCAATTCGATCAAGTAAAGGCCCTGATATTTTTGCAAGATAACGCTGGATTTGATCTTCTGTACAGCGGCAATCTCTTTTTGGATGACCCACGTAGCCGCATGGACAAGGGTTCATGGCAGCAATTAATTGAAACTGTGCAGGGAATACCGCTTGATGAGCAGCGCGTGAAATTGTAATTTTTCCTGATTCTAAAGATTCCCGTAATGATTCTAATGCATGGCGATTAAACTCAGTAAGTTCATCCAGGAATAAAACCCCATGATGCGCCAATGAAATTTCACCTGGTTTGGGCGGCCGCCCTCCTCCCACAAGCGCAATACCCGAACTGGTATGATGGGGTGCGCGAAATGGTATTTTTTTCCATTGAGCAGGATCAAACCCATCACTGCTGACAGAGGCAACCGTGGCAACTTCTACAGCGTGTTCATCAGACAGTTCAGGAAGGATACTCGGCAAGCGACTCGCTAACATCGTTTTTCCCGTACCTGGTGGCCCCATTAATAACAGGCTATGCTTGCCTGCGGCTGCAATTTCCAATGCGCGTTTTGCATGAGGCTGCCCACGCACTTCTGCCAAATCCAGATTGCTGTTATCTGTGCTAGGCAAAGAAATAAATGTACATCGGTCCAAGCTCCTTTTTTCTTGTAGATAACTGCAGACTTCTAGCAAATGGTCTGCAAAAAAAACATTGGCATGATTGACTAATCCAGCTTCTGCTGCATTTCCGCGCGGCACAATTAAACAACGCCCTGCATCACGCGCACCGAGCACAATAGGCAATATCCCTTTGAGTGGACGTAATTCGCCTGACAATGCTAACTCTCCTACAAATTCATAACCCGCCAATTTTTTAGTGGAGATTTGCTTTGAGGCTGCTAAAATCCCTAAAGCAATTGGTAAATCAAATCGCCCACCTTCTTTGGGTAAATCAGCTGGCGCAAGGTTAATAATCACGCGGCCGCTTGGAAATTTAAAATTCGAATTGATAAATGCACTACGTACGCGATGCTGGCTTTCTTTCACAACCGTTTCTGGTAACCCGACAATATATAATCTTTGCATCCCTCGCGCTAACTGTACTTCAATTGCAATCAATGGCGCACTGATACCAATCGTCGCTCGGCTATAAACAATAGAAAATGGCATATTTTTTCCTTCAAACTATAAAAAATAAAAAACTTGCTTTTTAATTTGTGTGTTTTAGTCTAGGCAGGGCTGCGTCCGTAGCTCAGTTGGATAGAGTATTGGTTTCCGAAACCAAGGGTCGGAGGTTCGAATCCTCTCGGGCGCGGGCTATAGATGGTAAAGATAAAGGCAGGAAAGTAAAAAGAGAAATAAAAATAGAGTTTAAATTAATTCTTGCAGAAATCAACTTTTAAATCAGTGATTACACAGCAAGCATATTCAATTGCTCCGCAGTACCAATATTATGCCACTGCCCTATAAAATGCTCACCTGTGACTTGTTGCCGAATAATGGCAGGTTTTAAGATAGATGCTAATTTTATTTTTTCGACAGGATACCCCGAAAATAATTCTGGGCGATAAATTCCAATATTAGCAAAAGTATATGTGTTTAAGTGAGAATCACTGTAATAAATATATTTCCCATTCA
>JAJONP010000139.1 GCA_021323555.1 Gammaproteobacteria bacterium
TGAAGTGGCACGTTTTGTTCTGCCCTTCTCAACGACAATCAATTTAGCAGGCACTGCCATGTATGAAGCCGTTTCTACTTTATTTTTCTGTCAAATTTTAGGAATGCATCTTTCCATTGTGGCACAATTGGGTATTTTTATAACCTCGATTGTGGCAGGGATGGGTTCAACAGGTATCCCAGAAGGTGGCTTGGTCACTATGGTGATGGTATTACGCAGTGCTAATGTTCCCACATCCGCCCTGGTTTTATTATTACCTTTCGACCGTATTTTAGATCGCTTTCGTACGATGGTAAATGTATGGGGCAGCCTGGTCTGCGCTGCTACTGTGGATTACCTCGCAACATCCAGAAAAACCCAACTTGCAATGGCAGAAAAACAAGGCACTGCTGTTTATAACGTTAAACCCGTTGTTTAATTTAAATTATGGGGTGAAGTAGATAAAAATGAGAGAGTAATGGAGGGTGGATTAAACGCCGTTTTTTGGCGTTGTAATCCACCAAATAAAACTACGTTATTAAAAAGAAGCTATTAAGAATGTAGATTTGATTCGGTGGATTACGATGCCAAAAAACGGCGTCTGATCCCCCCTACTACATTATTCAAACTTCAGCTTGCATTTATTCATAAAATGAATTATAAATTGTTTCTGCTTTAGTTTTTCAATTCAATTGTATTTGTTCCAAGCTCGTTTATCATTTCATTCAATTTTATAAACCATTTATCAGGGAGTATAATGTGCAAAAAAAATATTTAAGCGGATTTTCTTTAATTGAACTTATGATTGTCGTCACCATTATTGGTGTTTTAGCAGCGATGGCCATCCCCTCTTATAAAGATTATGTGAAACGTGCGCGGTTCGCGGAAGTCATAGCAGCCACCGCACCCTTTAAAACAGCTATATCATTAGCACTTCAGCAAGGGGTTGAAGCCTCTGAATTAACCACGGGTGTGCATGGTATTCCTCCTGCGCCACCCGCTACAAATAATTTAGCAAGCCTCACTGTTAACAATGCCATTATCACAGCCACTGCAACAAAAATGGCGGGGAATGTCACTTTAATTCTTAAGCCCAATACAGATGGCAGTGCATGGGCCATCAGTGGAACATGTCTTAAAGCAGGGTTATGCAACACTTAATTGAACTATCATGACAAACTCTTACACTTACCCGCTCACTCAAAATCCAGCCAGTTATTTAACACGCGAAGATTTAGTGGATTATATTATTCAAGATGCTATCCAACAGGCGGCGTCCGATATCCATATTGAACCCTTTGCGAATGCTTGCCGAATTCGTTATCGCTGTGATGGATTATTATATGAAACAGCCAATATACCGACTCCGTTAGCCTCACGTTTCATCACACAGTTAAAAGTCATGGCACAATTAGATATTACTGAACGGCGCCTACCACAAGATGGACATTTTCAATTAAATGCGATTGATGTGCGCATCAATACATGCCCTACTTTATTTGGTGAAAAAATTGTTTTGCGTTTATTAAATTCTCATTCTATTTTACTGACATTATCAGAGCTTGGGCTTAATGAAATACAAAAAAATATATTAGTCACACACCTCAAAAAACCACAAGGTATGATCTTAGTAACAGGACCAACAGGAAGCGGTAAAACTATTACACTCTACTCTGCTATCAATTATCTCAATTCAATTGAAAAAAATATTTCAACGATTGAAGACCCTATTGAAATTCAATTACCAGGCATCAACCAAATTAATATCAACCCTAAAATCGGTTTAGATTTTTCTACAATATTACGCACGGTATTGCGCCAAGATCCTGATATTTTAATGATAGGCGAAATTCGGGATAAAGAAACCGCTACGCTTGCTATTCAAGCGGCACAAACAGGCCACTTGGTTTTGGCCACGTTACATACAAACAGTGCTATTGATACACTAACACGCTTATCCGCACTAGGCATTAACGTTTGTGATATTGCCAATTGCGTTTCATTAATTATTGCACAACGTTTAGTACGTAAATTCTGTACGTACTGCAAACAAGAAAAGAATTGCCCGTATTGCATCCGAGGTTATCTCGGCAGGATAGGTGTTTATGAATTTCTCCCCATCACTGAAAAAATTGCCGAACTTATTTTAATACAAGCCAACCTCTCTACACTTCGCCAACAAATGCAAAACGAAGGTTTTCCCACACTCTACGAATCAGGCATGGAAAAAGTTAAGCAAGGTATTACATGTCTTAATGAAATTAACAGGATTCTATAAGTCTCTCTATGAAAATAAAAAATTTATTTCACCCACGTATTTCAAAGACGCAAATGGCTTTGTTTTTTCGTCAGCTTGCTACATTACTACAAGCAGATATTCCGATTATAAATAGCTTGAATATTTTACGTGAGGATAAAGATAATAAACCCTTACATATTTTAATAACAACACTGACACATGAAATTACATCGGGACATACACTCGCACAGTGTTTAAATAAATTTCCTCGCCATTTTGACCATTTAAGCTGCCACCTTATTCATGTAGGAGAGCAATCAGGTACGTTAGTAACAATGCTGCAGCGTATTGCTCTCCATAAAGAAAAAATACTCGTTATTAAAAATAAATTCAAACAAGCTTTATTTTATCCATGCATTATTTTATTAGTCTCCCTTGTAACAAGCACTATCATGCTCATCATCGTCATTCCTCGTTTTGCTGAATTATTTCAGAGTATGCACAGTACATTACCTGCTTTTACGAATGGCGTTATTCACTTATCACGTTTATTACGTCAGTATTATTGGTTATTCTTATTCCCTACTTTAGGAATCACATTATTTTGGTATCGCTATCAACATTCCACAAAATTACAATCTGCGACTGAATCATTTATTCTTACCATACCGTCTATTAACCAATTATATTCTAAAATAATTCTCGCCCGCTTAAGTCGTAGCCTTGCGACAACATTTGCCGCAGGGGTCCCTATTAGTGAAAGCCTTCCTACTATCGCTAGCACAACAGGCAGCCCAATTTATAGAGCCGCTATTTTAAAACTACGTACACAAATTACGAAAGGACAACAGTTACATCAAGCCATGCGCAAATTTACGTATTTCCCCCCTGCTTTTGTACAGATGGTTAAAATTGGTGAAGAATCCGGCACGCTAGATAAAATGTTAGAAAAAATAGCTGATATATACGAAAATGATATTGACCAATGGGTATCGCATGTAGGGTCTTTGACTGAACCCTTGATTATCGTTATTCTTGGTGTTTTAATCGGTGGACTAGTGATTGCCATGTATCTACCCATTTTTAAGCTAGGAAATATACTGTAATGGATATCATTCAATTTTTAACTGAAAACCCCAGCATTTTTCTGGTTCTTGTGGCTCTTCTGGCATTACTTATTGGTAGCTTTTTAAATGTCATTATCTATCGCTTGCCACGCATGATTCAAGAAGACTGGCATGAAGAGTGTAGACGCTATTTAAGCTTAAAACCTCAAACAACCCTTGCAGAGAAACGATCCTTATCATTGTCTTTACCCCCTTCGCATTGCGTTCAATGCAAAAAAAGGCTTAAACCTTGGCATAATATCCCTATTCTCAGCTATTTAATACTCCGTGGAAAATGCGCTTATTGCAGGGTTGCTATTTCTATTCGTTATCCTTTAGTTGAATTACTCTGCTGTTTTGCATCCGTGTATGTGGCTTGGCGTTTTGGGGTCACATGGCAAACAGTTGTTGCGCTACTGTTCACATGGATAGTGATCAGTCTGAATTTTATTGATTTAGATTACCAATTACTACCCGATGAATTAACATTAACCTTATTGTGGGTGGGATTATTAGCCAGTATTTTCTCTCTTTTTACGTCTTCTCATGATGCCATCATTGGCGCATCAGCAGGCTATATTGTTTTTGTAGTGACGCAATGGCTATTTAAACTCATCACTGGAAAAATAGGTATGGGACAAGGGGATTATAAGTTTTTAGCAGCGCTCGGTGCCTGTCTTGGCTGGCAACAATTACCGATTATTATTTTACTTGCTTCCGTCATTGGCCTTATCTTCGGCTTAACGCATATCATTATTAAACATCAATTTAAAAGCATGCCATTGCCTTTTGGGCCTTATCTTGCTTTCGCAGGTTGGATTAGTCTGATATGGGGTAACGATATCCTTCATCTCTATTTACGTTATTTTATCTTGTCTTAATATGTTCACTATTGGCTTAACAGGCGGCATTGGAAGTGGAAAATCCACTGTTGCCGATTTATTTAAAAAAAAAGGCATCACAATCATTGATGCGGATCATATTGCTCATGACCTCACCCAACCTGGACAAATTTGTTTTAATAAAATAGTTGAGATATTTGGGAAAAGTATTTTATTATCGAATAAAAATTTAGATCGTGCG
Organism: Gammaproteobacteria bacterium; assembly: GCA_021323555.1. Next base: position 4,408 of record JAJONP010000139.1, read on the forward strand.
CAATTACGTAGAATTATTTTTGCTGACCCCGCTAAACGCCAATGGCTTGAGCAATTACTTCATCCACTTATTCGTGCTGAAATGCAGCGATTGATTTTAAACGCTGATTCACCTTATTGTATCGCCGTTATCCCTTTGCTATTAGAAACCGCTCCGAACCCAATCATTCAGCGTATATTAGTGATAGACGCCCCCGAAGAACAACAAATTGCACGCTGCATGACACGCGATCATTTATCTGAAAAAGAAATTAAAGCCATTATGCAGACGCAAGTGACACGCAAACAACGCTTAGCTGCGGCTGATGATATTATTCACAATCATAATACATTCGCAGAATTATTACCGCAGGTTGAAAAATTACATCATTTCTATTTATTGGTTAAAAATAACTTTTAAAACTAGATTTTCTAAAAATTATAGGTATAATAGTTTACGTAATTAGTTTTTATTTTAGTCAATTTTAATTTAACTGTATGGAGATAACCAACATGAAAAAAGGTAAATTGATTTTAACTACATTATTGTCAACTGTATGCGCTACCGCTTTTGCAGGTAAGTATACAACTTCAGTTGATTATCGTTCATTTCACTGCACTGTAGCAGAGCAATCGAAAACCGATAGCTTCAAACAAATCTTCAAAGATGCTCAAGTAAAATTTGATACTCAAAATATTTTACTCAGAGGCGCCGATGCAGGCCAACCCTACGTTAGCACAAAAGGCCAC
>JAJONP010000022.1 GCA_021323555.1 Gammaproteobacteria bacterium
AAGCAAAGCTTGTGCTCGCACTTAGAGGGGCCAATAATAATTATATTAATTGGCGCGATTCTCCCCTCTAAGAACACCCCATCGCGTAAAGCCAAAAGCCTATTATTTATAATATGCTTCGCACAAGCAAAGCTTGTGCGTTTAATACATCCCTAACTTTTTTTATCTTTCTGGTTCTTAACAGCTTCTTTTAAAGCCTTACCTGCTTTAAACCCTACTCTTTTAGCCGCGTTGATTTTAATCTCTTCACCTGTTTGAGGATTACGCCCTTTACGCGCTGCCATTTGTCTGACAACAAATGTGCCAAAGTTAACTAAAACAACAGGTTCATCCTTCTTTAAAGAAGATGCAATAGCATCTAATAGCGCAGTCAACGCGCGTTCTGCGGCCACTTTGGTGACTTCGGCTTTTTCTGCAATTAACTCAACCAGTTCTGTTCTATTCATAGTGTTTTTCTACTCTTTAAAAAATTTATCAACCTTCAGTGCTTCCCGCTAAAAACCACAGGAGCTCCTCTATTTATATGCTGCATATCACTCAAGTGTAAAGGTTACACTTAGAGTGAAGAGCTACGCTTCTTCCTTCCAAGAAAATACCATCACACTACGCAAAATTCAGCGAGAATTACTCATCAATCATTAATAGTGTGATTTATACCACGCAGGAAACTTGTGTCAAGCAATTTAATGTGCTCTGATACGTTCACCTTTACGCACTTTTTTATTACTCGTTAATATAACAGCTTTTGCGCGTTTACTTCTGCCTTTCGCTGGCAACCGTGCAGCATAACCATTTAATGCGTACGATAACACTTCATCAATCCAACGTACAGGTTTGATAGCTAAATCTTTTTTAATATTATCTGGGATTTCTTTCAAATCTTTCACATTTTCTGCAGGGATAATGACACTTTTAATACCTCCGCGATGCGCGGCTAATAATTTTTCTTTAAGCCCGCCGACAGGTAATACTTCACCACGCAACGTAATTTCACCTGTCATCGCATAGTCCGCGCGCACAGGGATATGGGTGAGAATAGAAACAAGCGCTGTACACATCCCAACGCCTGCACTAGGCCCATCTTTAGGTGTCGCACCTTCTGGCACATGCACGTGGATATCGTGCTTATCAAAAAAGTTTTTGGGAATACCGAGTAACGGGGCTCGTGAACGCACAACCGTTAAGGCAGCTTGAATAGACTCTTGCATGACTTCGCCTAATTGCCCTGTATTTGTTATTTTACCTTTGCCAGGTACTGTCATAGCTTCAATATTGAGTAGCTCGCCCCCTACTTCTGTCCATGCCAAGCCTTTCACTTGACCTATTTGATCTTTTTCTTCTGCCATATCATGTCGATAGCGCATGACACCTAAATAATTTTCCAGGCTGGCTATTGTAATCACTTTTTTTTCTGGTTTTTTCTTTTGATTGTGCTCTAATAAAATTTCTTTCACTACTTTTCGGAAAATTTTAGATATTTCTCTTTCTAAATTACGCACCCCTGCTTCGCGTGTATAGTGCTGTACGATATAACGCACTACCTCTTCTGATATTTCAACTTCCGATTCTTTTAAACCATTCGCTATCATTTGTTTAGGCAACAAATGACGAAGCACAATATGCACTTTTTCATCTTCGGTATAACCGGGGATACGAATAATTTCCATACGATCACGAAGCGCGGATGGAATATCAAGGGTATTTGCTGTGGCCACAAACATGACATCAGAAAGATCATAATCTACTTCAAGATAATGATCATTAAATGCATGGTTTTGCTCGGGGTCTAATACTTCTAATAAGGCTGAGGCGGGATCGCCACGAAAATCAGTTGCCATTTTATCAATTTCATCTAAAAGAAAAAATGGATTACACACATCTGTTTTTGAAATTTTTTGCAGGATTTTGCCTGGCATAGCACCAATATACGTTCTCCTATGTCCACGAATTTCTGCCTCATCTCGTATTCCACCTAAAGACATACGGACAAATTGACGCCCTGTCGCATGTGCAATGGATTGCCCTAAAGAAGTTTTTCCCACACCTGGAGGGCCCACCAAACATAAGATAGGGCCTTTTGATTTCTTCACGCGTTTTTGTACGGCAAGGTATTCTATAATTCTTTCTTTTACTTCTTTCAGGCCATAATGCTCGGCTTCTAAAATAGCTTCTGCCTCTGAAAGGCTTTCCCGTAATTTTGAGTGTTGCTTCCATGGCAATGCTAATATCCAATCCAGATAATTTCTTGAGACAGTGGCTTCTGCTGACATAGGCGACATCATCTTTAATTTATGTAACTCTGCCATCGCTTTATCACGTGCTTCTTCTTTCATCCCTGCATCTTGGATCTTCTTTTCTAGTAGCGCAAATTCATTTTGAGTGCCATCTGTTTCTAACTCTTTTTGAATGGCTTTCATTTGTTCATTAAGATAATACTCGCGTTGTGTCTTTTCCATTTGGCGTTTAACACGACCACGAATCTTTTTTTCAATTTGGAACAAATCAATTTCAGATTCCATCATACCAACTAATTTTTCCAAGCGTTTAACTAAATCAGTGATCTCAAGTATTTTTTGTTTTTGGTCGAGCTTTAATGCAAGGTGAGCAGCAATAGTATCGGCAAGTCTTGCAGCGTCTTCGATTGAAAGCACTGATGTTAATACTTCAGGTGGAATTTTTCGGTTTAATTTAACATATTGATCAAATTGTGATTTTAATGAACGCATTAAAATTTCAATCTCGCGCGTATCATCTGTATTGACATCTTCAAGTACTTCAATATCCACTAGAAAATAGACTTCTTTCCCAAGGAAGCGAACAATCTTCGCCCGCTTAACGCCTTCAATGAGCACTTTAACAGTCCCATCGGGTAGCTTTAATAACTGCAACACGGTTGCAAGCATACCTACTCTGTAAATGCCTTCTTCTGATGGCTGATCTTCTGCAGCACTTTTTTGGGTGGCCACTAAAATTTGCTTGTCTGCCGCCATTGCTACTTCAAGCGCTTTAATAGATGGCTCTCGCCCAACAAATAAAGGCACTACCATATAAGGATAAACAACGACATCGCGCAAAGGTAAAACAGGAACACCTAAAATAGTTTTGTCTATCTCATTGACGGCCATCGTTACTTCCTTCTTAATCTATAGATCACTCAGCCATAGCGGCACAAACCTGCTCATCATTTTCATACAAAACAACAGGAGGAGTTTCTCCCATAATTGTTGATTTATCAATAATCACTTTATTCACATTCATTAAAGAGGGAAGCGTATACATTGTCTCAAGCAACACTTTTTCTAAAATAGAGCGCAGTCCGCGCGCACCTGTTTTTTTCTCAAGACACTGCAAAGCAATTGTCTTCAATGCGTCTTCATGAAATTCTAACGCAGCTCCCTCCATCTCGAAAAGTTTACGATACTGTTTAACAATCGCATTTTTCGGCACTGTTAAAATACGTATTAATGCTTCTTCATCCAATTCTTCCAGTATCGCAACCACAGGCAACCGTCCAATTAATTCTGGAATCAAACCATATTTAATCAAATCAGCAGGCTCTGTTTCGCGTAAGAGCTGATCCATGGATCTTAAATCTGTTTTACTATAAATCTGCGCGGAAAAACCAATACTGGATTTTTCTGAACGCTCACGTATCACTTTATCAAGACCTGCAAATGCACCGCCACAAATAAATAATATATTTTTAGTATCGACTTGAATAAATTCTTCTTTGGGGTTTTTTCGTCCACCCTTTGGGGGTACAGATGCTATCGTTCCTTTAATCAATTTAAGTAATGCCTGTTGCACACCTTCGCCTGACACATCGCGTGTAATCGAAGGATTTTCAGATTTACGGGTAATTTTATCAATTTCATCAATATAAATAATACCGGTTTGAGCCTTCGCAACATTGTAATCGCATTTTTGTAACAATTTATGAATAATATTTTCGACATCTTCACCGACATAACCTGCTTCTGTTAAAGTGGTCGCATCAGCCATCACAAAAGGAACATCCAGTAATCTTGCCAATGTCTCAGCAAGTAAAGTTTTGCCACTGCCGGTAGGCCCAATCAGCAAGATATTACTTTTAGCAAGCTCAACATCGTCCTTCGAACTACAACGTAAGCGTTTATAGTGATTATAAACTGCAACAGATAAAGTTTTTTTTGCATGTGTTTGGCCTATCACGTATTCATCTAGGACCTTACAAATTTCAGTTGGAACCAGCAAACGAGCGGTATCACTTGCAGATATTTTTTCTGCTTCAGCCTCCTCCAAGGATTCTTTTTTGAGAAGAGTCGCACACGAAATAATACATTCATTGCAGACATATGCACCAGGGCCCGCTATTAATTTTTTAACAGCTTGCTGGCCTTTCCCACAGAATGAACACCTTAATGCTTTTTTATCCCCGCCCATTATACTCATAACAAATACCTCTTTTACTTAATATGGAGTCTATTATTTATAAATCAAGACTCTTTTTTCTTTTCATTTTTACGATGCTCAAGAATTTTATCAACTACGCCGTATTCCACTGCTCTTTCTGGACTCATAAAATAATCTCTATCGGTATCTCTTGCGATAGTTGCTTCAGGTTGTTTGGTATGTTTCGCCAAGATTTGGTTTAATCGGGCGCGGATTTTAAGCGTTTCTTCTGCATGAATGGCCATATCCGAAGCTTGGCCTTGCATACCGCCCAAAGGTTGGTGAATCATCACGCGTGAATTTGGCAAACAAAAACGCTTGCCTGCTGTACCGCCTGCTAATAAGAATGCACCCATACTGGCTGCTTGTCCCATGCACATCGTACTTACATCCGGTTTAATAAATTGCATAGTGTCATAGATAGCCAACCCGGCTGTCACAACGCCACCTGGTGAATTAATATAAACTGAAATATCTTTATCAGGATTTTCAGACTCTAAAAACAATAACTGTGCAACGACAAGGTTAGCCATATAATCATCAATAGAGCCAACAATAAACACAACTCGATCTTTTAATAATCGTGAAAATATATCAAACGCACGTTCACCTCTGGCGGTTTGCTCAACAACAATAGGTACATTCATCATTTTTTTCCTTTTTGAGAGTGTTAATAGTTAAGACTACTGCGTAGTCAATTCTTGATAATTTACTATTTTTTCCGTTAACGTAACATTTTCTAATAATTTTTCGATAACTTGTTCTTCCAACACTTGCATTTCAATCTCTGCCATCGCACGTTTATTTTTTTCATAAGCTGTAATGACTTCTGCTGGATTTTGATAAATAGACGCTAACTGCACCAAATGCGTTTGTACGCGCGCTGGATCAACCACGATATGATACTGCTTAATTAAATATCCAATTAATAAACCTAATGTCACATTGCGTTTAGCAGAGTCGTTAAACACTGCCATTTCCGCAGGAGAATGACCGTGATCTTGGCCTGCATGATGCGGATGGATTTCATCATGGATACGCTTTGCTTCGCGTTCAATCAATGCCTTGGGAACTTCCATTGTATTTTGCTCAAATAATTTATTAAATAATTGATTTTTTAGTTTGGCTTTTACAATGCGCTCTCCTTCACGCTGAAGATTTTTTTTAATTTCTGAGATTAAGTCTTCTAATCTTCCGCTTTCTATCCCTAATTTTTTAACAAAATCTTCATCACTCATCTTATCTGTTGTTTCAAATTGTTTACGCAACCGCTCTAATGCAGCGTCAATATCTGTCTCCGCAATGACCAGCTTTTCTTTCTCGAGCGTATCCACATTAAAATTAACTGAGTCAACCACGGGAACGATTTCAAACGTAGCAATAAATTCTAACGGCTGTCCTGACGTGATATTGATAGGTTCAATTATCGGCGTACCCGCAGGGTTAAGCTTTTCTTGATTGATTGCAGCATACAATGACGCTTGTATCACTTCACTCAGCGCCTCCTGATGCGCAGTTTCACTATAACGCTCTCTAATGACATGAGGGGGGATTTTTCCTTGGCGATAGCCATTAATTTTCACTGTTTTTGCTAAATGAACAATACGTTTATCATAAGCTTCTTCTACGGTCGCAACAGGAACAGTCACGGTCATACGTCTTTCTAACTTGTTTGGTGCTTCAACAGAAACTTGCATAAAACCCTCAATAAAATAAATTATCTAATAAAAACAAACGATTACTTTTCAGTATCTCATTTTAGCCAGTCATTATACCTTAATTCTATTTAAACGAGTGGAAATGGTGCGAAAGGAGAGACTCGAACTCTCACGGGTTACCCCACTGGAACCTAAATCCAGCGCGTCTACCAGTTCCGCCACTTTCGCAAGATTTGCATGAGTCTTAGCGTTATATACAAACAAAAAATAGTGTCGAATGAGAGAGCTTTATTTTAGGTCATCTGCTTTTAACCCCTACGCCAAAAAAAATAATATTTACGTGCAACTTACTAATATATAAGACTATTTTTTAAAAAAATATCTCTTGATCCTCTCAAGGCAAAAATAGTATGAGGCTCTATACTCAAACTATACAGCTCCGGAGAACTGAAAAACTGAGAGGAGACCAACAATGGATGCCAGAAGACGAGAGGTAGAAGCAATCCGTGAGGAAGCAGAAAGATATATTAAGTTGAGAATAGGTGGCATGACCACCACTTTAGAACAGCTTGAAAATAACTTTACTAAAACTGTAGGCGAATATAAAAGGGAGTTATCCTATGACCAGATGGCAGAGAAAATACACAAAACCATTAAAATTCCAGGGTTTGGTTTTCTACCTGATGCTAACATCAATGAAGAAGATGCGCGCAAAATAGCTGCTCTTCTTAGTATTTATACGGCGGCAGATGAATATCTACGTGCTGAAGATAGCCAAGAAGAAAAATACACAAAACTTCAAGAAAATATAAGCAATGCAACTCAGGATTTATGTGAATTCACCGAAAAATATAACAACCCAGCAGGTTATGTTAAAACCATCGCTATCATCTATCAGTTAGGTAAAACCCCTAAGCTAAGAATCAATCCAAGATTACTAGACGGCTATCAAGCCGATGCCCGCCAGAAGTTTTTTGAGATAACAAACGCATCGTATGATGAACCTATAAAGAAGGATCCTCCTCTAAAGAAGGATCCTCCTCCAGAAGAGCTTACAGCCGCTTTACCATTCTTTGCTCAAAACCTCATAGAAGTGGTGAAAGTACTTAAAAAAGCTGAAAAACTTAAAGCTCAACAACACGAAAGGAATAGAATTGCAGATCCTAAGCATCATATTAGCACCTTTACAATAGACAGGACTGTTAACACCATTACAGCGAATAAAGTAAGACTCACTAAAAAGGTTCAAGCTATAACAAATACTTTGTTTGATAGATTGTCAGAAGAAGAATCTATAGAAAAAATTATCGAACCTCTGATTGCTATTTTAGGGCTGGAAGCAGCAAGCGGCCTGCTTAATGCTGCTCCTCACCCAAAAGCAAAATCATTTTTTACGCTCTACTTATTAGAGCGCCATTTTAAAGAAAAACAAACCCCTGATCGGAGAACTGTGAATGGCTTGGTAACAACGTATGCCACCGATAAAGCAGCAGATTTTTCTAAACTTTATGCTATTTTTGAAAAAGATGACTTATCAGAAGAACATCGAGATGCAATGGCTTTTGCATTACTGAAAAACACAAATACACTTACCTGGTTATTGAAGGACGGAGAGGAAGAAAAATATGCCAAAGTCATACAACAAATGAATTCTAAAAAATATAATGACAAGGAATTAAAAGAATTATTTAAGCACTGGACGAAAGTACAATTTGAAGATGCTTTGCGAAAAAATCCTGATTCTCAACCTCTTCTGTATGGGATGTTATTGCGTTTTAATCTTACTGCTGAGTCATATTCAAAACTTGACTTTTCTTATCTACCTATCGATAAGATACGATTATTAGAGAAAGAAAAGAGAATAGCCTATTTAAAGAATTTAAAAGATTGGAAATCTCTGGGAGAAAACGAGGATATTATCCAGGCACATCTTAAAGAATGGATAGATGATTTTAATGAAGGTGATTTGAATAAATTTCAAGGTTCCCCCCTACTTTTAGTTGCTGTCTCTCACAAATATCCCAAAGCAGTAATGGAAATTATGAAAAAGCATGGGACTGAATCTCTAAACCATCCCAAAATTATCAACCAACTTCAGGATAGCCGTGAACTTTGTATTGCAGGGAAAACGGGCTTAGCAGCTTATTTAGAAGAATTAGGAAAAACAGGTGTTTCTCCATGCACCTTACTAGAGGCTATTAAAAAATTTCAGGAAGCAAAAGAAAATACGGATGAGAAACGCGCTTATAACGCTCTACTGAAAAATTTTCCTGCTTTTCTTCAACACACTTCAAGATTTGAGGCGGATGATAGAAAGGCACTGCTTGAAATATCTCAGTTATATTATGTTCAATATTGTGCTACAAATTCACAAATAAGCTATAGCTATTACGCTCTTGTCGAGAAACTTGCCCCTCGCTGTTCAAAAGAAGGAGTTAACTCCTTAGAAATGAACTTATTGCTAGGTGGAATATGTTCTCAAAATAAAGTACTGTTCAAGGGTTACCTTATAAAAAAGAACCCTCCAGAAGAAACACTCCGTTCAGTCATAGACGATCAAACTGCGGCACAGAAATTAGCCTCTTTGAAAATGCTCATTGAAATCATGAGAACTCCCCCACAAGTTGATATGTATGCAGGAAGACTACAAGCTAGAGAAGCTGCTCCAGACAACACTAAACTCCACAATCTTATTCAACATTTAACAAACTCTTTATTGCTAGATCATTCCATAGAAAATATTAAACACATCATTGGCATTACAGAATTGGAATTTTTTATCAATTTATTAGAAAATCATCCTACTCCTGAAATAAAAAAATCATCTTCTCTCGCTTTGTTGAAGGACCATATTAAAAATTCAGAAAAACCTAATCTTGGACTTATTAAAAAACTGGTAAATATTTATATTGGAAATTCTCCTATAGTAGATATAAACGGCTTCAAAGACCTTTACGCTATTTTTGCTGACATTGATAAGATTTTCCCAGAACAGAAGGAACCTCAAGAGCATCCTGAAAAAGAAAAATTTTTCCTATTTCTTGCAAACGCTTTTATTAAAAATAAATCTATAATGAATTGGTTGCTCGATGGAAATCATAATCATGAATACAATAAAATTCTAGGTGCTCTTAACGATCATTTCATCAAAGATCCTGAAGACTATATCATAAAAACATTATTTAAATCGTGGACAAAAGACGATTTTGAAAAAGCATTAGCCATTAATCCTTCTCATCTACTCATTCGCTATGCGATGTTACAAAATGATAAAGCAGTCGAATCACTTAGCGATGAGGAGGTAGAAAAATATGGGAAAGAACTGGATATCGCCTCTCTATCGAACGATAAAATAAAGCTTCTTGATAAACAGTTTAGAATAGCTTATTTAAACCATTTAGACAGTTGGAAAAAACTTGGAGAAAATGAAAATATTCTTCGGGCTCGCCTTGATAACATTGTACACGATTTTGATGAAGCAGATGTTGAGAAACTTAAAGATTCTGAATACGGTTTAATTGCTTCTTTTAAAAAACACCCTAATACTGTGACAAGATTAATCATTAAAAACCACAAGAGAGCCATTGGCTGGCAATTATTAGAAACACTGGATACAGGATTCTTACGCAAAGCATTAGAAAAACAGTTACATCATGATCTTGAAAGTGAATGGAAAGCAAAATGGATCTACAACTTGCGACATCAATTAGTCGAGGAAAGTTTTTACCTTGGAGATGACAATGACCCACATCCATTCAAAGAAAATAGCTTGGTAAAGCGAGACCTTAAAATAAACCCCAAAAAATTCGCGCGACACGCAAAACGTAAAGCACGTGAACTTGTTTTAATTTCTTACCCTGACATTATCAAGCGCATTTCTAAAAAAACAAGCAGACACTTCCCATATAAAAACTGCTTAGTGATTTACCTGGAAAAAGCAGGAGAGCAAGGCGTATCTGCCAATGTACTGCTCGCAGCTATCAAGCAATTCCAAGCATCGCAGGAAGGAAAGCCTGAGAGAATCGCGTACAATGTTTTACTAAATGCCTTCCCTGCTTTTCTTGAACACACAAATAAATTTGAACCTGAAGATATCAAAGCGCTTTTTGATTTATACCAATTATATCGTATTAATAATCCAATTAAGAACATGGAGACTCCAGAAAAAACTTATGAAAATGATCCCATTATCAAAGCACTGACAAGTCGCTTAAATATTGAAGCTGAAAAAGAGACCAATACAAAAAGAAGAGAATTACTTGGAATGATTTGCTCCCAAAACCCCGAACTACTCGCAGGCTATTTCGCTCGGAATAAAGATAAAAAACCCAGAGAATCGCTTGCAGTCACTTATTTAAGGACTTTTTTCTATGGGGCTACAGTTGGTTTTCTGGTCGGAGTTGCCGGATATTTTGTAAGCAAAGTCGGGGGATTTTTTAATGTTCAAGTTAGGATACTCAGGGGAGAACAATCGGCTACCAGCAAGGTATTAGATATTGTAAAAATACTTGCAGGGGGCGCTGCAACAGCCGCTGCCGGCTTAGGTTTAGGCAGCGCCATAGGTGCCTTTGCGGTTCTTGTGATAGCAGGCGCTGCTACGGCAGGCTTAGTAGCTGTTATTGGCCGCGCTGGCCTATCAACAGCCGGCGGGTTCTTCTCAAATAAATGGGCTGGAACCAAAAAATTCTTTGGCTACGATACAACTCCAGAACCAGCAGCTGATCATGATTTTATAAATGGCTTCTTGCGAAGTATTCAGTCAGAGCAAGATATTAAAAATTTCAAAAACATGATGCTTGATCCTGCTAATGAAGAAATGAAAATTAATTTCGCTAAAACCTTAGTTTATGCTGCTGATAATGGTTTTGCGATTGACGTAAACGATCCTCTTATTAACAAAGACGTACTACAGTTAGCTTTATCTATTCAAAAAGCATATCAATTTAATGCCCGGACAACATCTGAAAAAATCGTCAGCGCTATTGGCGACATCCCTAAAACTATATTATCAGTTATATTTTCACCGCTACTATTATTTGGTTTTCGTAATGACTGGTGTAAACCTGCATGGCTAGCTCGTTTAATACATAACCAAGTCGAGAAAGCGCTATTAAAAGAAGTAGAGGCTCCAGAAGATAATCAGCAACCCATAGAGCTAAATGAAGGAGCTCAAAAATTAAAAAGAAGAGCATCTACTACTGCAGACCTATTAGCCCGTAACCCACAAGCAGCACAAGCTGCGCATGAAGAATTTGACGCAAGCAAGCATTATTCTGGTCAACTTCCTTACAATAGGTTAGGTAAAAAATCCAGCGAAGCAAACCCAGTATCTGACTTATCACCAGAAGACCAACTAAAATCGAAATCAAATAAGCCTGAAGTAGGATAAAAAATATTGACGAACAGATTAATTCACTTTAAATTATTCATTCTCTTCTAGTGATAAATTAACTTTTCAACTGACCCTTACGCCTTTTTTCCCATCCCGCACGTCAAAAAGCAATAATCATATATAACTCTCATAAAGCTATTTTATTATTCAGAGCCCCTCTTAAAAGGAATAGCTTAAAAGCTGGATTGCTTCGGCCAAGCGCTTCGCGGCCTCGCAACAGTTCGGGGATGCATGCCTCTTCAAAAATATAAGACTGATTTTTTATTTACCTAAAACCTAAAATCCTAGTGCGGTTGCCCTGCTTATTCACGCAACAATGCCAGTCTGATAAGCCAACAGCATTTTCTAATTTTTTTCTTAACTTAAATCATATAAACCAACAAACCCTAAAAAGAATCAACTCAAGGAGATCAATATGAACACCCGAAAAAAGAACCCTCGAAAACAAGAAATACAAGCCATTCTAGAGGAAGCAGAAAGATATATTATGCTGAGGCTAGATAACCAATATAGAATCATAGAACAAGCCAGCGCGAAGACGCTTAAAATTCTTTTCACTCGCGTCAAGGAAGATATATTCTTTTTTGAATCGACCTATCCCCAAAAAGCAAATGACTATGATGCAAAAGTCATAGAAATACAAAAAATAAAACGTCCAACCCTTTTGGATGATGAAATTAACAAAGCAGATGCACGCAAAATAGTCGCTCTTCTCAGTATCTATACCAGTGCAAAGAAATATCTATACAATCACACTCTCTCAGAAACAAAAAAATATGCACAACTCCAACAAAAAATAAGCATTGCAACTGAAGAGTTATGTCACTTTACTCACAAATATGGCAGACCAAGAGGTTATGTAAGAACCATAGCCATCATTAGTCAGCTAGGGAAAATCTCTCGCACAACAATCAATACGACATTATTGGACACTTACCAGAAAGATGCTACAAACGCCCTTTACAATGCAACAACCGCCTCTTATCTTAAACTCGTGCCTCAGGGTACATCCCCTCAATTAACAGCTTCTTTACCTCTGTTTTCTGAAACCCTGAAACAAATAACGGACCAACTTAAAAAAGCTAAAAAAATTCAAGCCGATCAGCATGACCTCAACAACCGAGTACCTGATGAGCTTCGTGTTAGCACCTATCAAATAGACGGTACCGTTGACAACATTACAGCGAATAAAGCAAGGCTCACTGAAATGGTTCAAACTATAACAAATATTTTATTTGATAAAACACCAGAAGAAAAATTAGAAGAATCTATACCAGACATTCTCAAATCTTTAATTACTATCTTAGGGCTAAAAACAACAAGTGCACTGCTGAACGCTCGCCCTCACGCAAAAGCAAAATCATCTTATACACTTTACTTATTGAAACACCATTTTAAAGAAACGCCTTCTCCAGACCGTCAAATGGTGAATGATCTTGTGAATACTTATGCCGCAGATAATGCATCAGATTTTTCTAAACTCTATGCTATTTTTGAAAACTCTGAATTATCAAAAGAACATCATGACGCAATGGCATTTGCATTACTGAAGAACGCAAACACTCTCTTCTGGTTATTAAACAGCGAGCATCCAGAAAAATATGTTGCCATCCTGCAACAAATTAATTCTAAAAAATATAATAACATTGAATTAAGAGAGTTATTTCAACACTGGACGAAAGAACAATTTGAAAACACTTTACAAAAAGATCCTGAGTCTCAACCTGTTCTTTACGGAATATTAATGTATTTTAATCTCACGGATGAGGAGTTAAAAAAATACGTAAAAAAGCTGGATATCACTGCTCTGTCGAATGATCAAATACAAGATCTCGATAAACGGATTAGAATCGCTTGGATTAATCAAGTGCCCTCTTGGGAAAAAGGTAAAAAAATTCTGGGTCATGATCCATTTAATTTTTTACATTTTGAGGCAAGAGTGAAGGCATTGTGTTTTGGCATGGAAAATGCGAATGCCCGTAGGGATGCAATAGGTCAGTCCGAATTAGGGCTCATGTTAGCCTGCTGCAATGCGACAATAAAATCAACTATTAAATTCCTGCAAAGTGACCCTGAAACGCCTCTTAAAAGAAAAATGGCATGGAATTTATTACAAGAACTTGAAAAAGGCGGTGTGCTTCATCAACAAAAAAATCTTCTTGCAAAAGTTAATCAACGAGGATATGAACTCATCATTGGTAGAAGTTATCGCCATTGTTTAGTAAATTTGAGTATTTATCGCCATCAACAAAGCGATCCCTATACTCTAGAAAAACTCTACCCTCTTGTAAGATACGATATTAAAAATAGCCCTGCGGACGCTTCGAGACAAGCCAGTATCACAGCCATTCGATTGATATTAAAAGATCCTGAGATAGTGAAGCATCTTTCTATGCACACTTCTAAGAAAGATATACCAGCCAACACTGTAGATGCTGCAACTCATACAGTGCAACCTATCATTCAATCTGCATTGAAATGGTGGAAACGCTTATGGGGCCAAGCGGATGTTTCTGAAAATAGGACACTGCTTGACATGCCTGAAGCCCCTGTTCCAAGAACTTGCTTGGGGCAGATGATAGAACGCGCAGGACAACAAGGGCTCACGTTTGTAGAATTAAAAACTGCAATAGATGCTTTGGCAGAAAATAATAAAGAAGAATCTGATCTGTTATTAAAAGCATTACCTCGATTTTTTGAAAATTACCAAGGGCCAGTCTCTTCCGAAGAAGAGTTGCCAGCCGCACAGGCATTGATTACTCGGTACATGGATAATGGTAATAGTGTTCTTGAAATTGCTACAAAAATTAAAACACGTCTTAGACAACCGTTGGGCCCAAACCAGATAGAAGAAAAGGCAACAGAGAGACGCATTCGTGATTTGTGCATAGGATTAATTTTTTCTGATTCTCGATTGACCGAAAAATATTTGGAAAACCGCCCTCTTCCTACTCCCTGGCCGAATACAGTGACTCAAGGGCTTTTTGCACTCTGGGTGGGATGGACAATAGCTTCCACAATCAAAAATATCTTGGGAGGTTTTACGCATCTATTCTCCTGGAGGCCATGGAAAAAAGCAGAACAACAAAGCCGCCTATTAATAGGGACTCTTATTGTCATATCAACAGGTGTAGCATCTTTGACGGCAGGCGGCGCTATCGCTGCAATCACTCTAGCGACTATCGTTTTAGGAGCTGTGGGAACATTAGTATATGCTGCTTATAGGACTGGCAAAAACGCTTGGGGTAAAATAACAGGCTCATGGGAACAAGCCCGAGAAGTTTATGAGCTTATGACCCAAGGATTTGAAAAAAATAATAAGAATATAGATAGGTTACTACAACATCGAGAGACTTATGAGAAATTGATGCAAAATATAGTATTTTGCCAACACTATGGATTTGATATGAGAAAAATTAATCTTCCAAACGATGCAACCTATAAACTCATCAGATTGGGCAATGCGTATTATTATGAAAGACAAAATCCTCTTTGGGTTTTCTTTGTTAATATAGGAGCCACTCTTTCAGGCGGGCTTATTACTCCACCGCCCTGGTATGTAAAAAGGCAAGTAAAGAAATATGATTTGCCGGTTAAATTGACGGTTTTCCTTGAAGAAAAGGATGAGAAAATAAAATTAAGAGAGTTGCCTAAAAAGGAAAAAGATAAAGAAATATCAACGCCTCTACTCGTTCACTTTAAAAAACCTAAAAAATTCCTGTTCTTTAATCACTTCCAAACACGACATCCAATAAAATTTTCTTCACAGGCTGCAATTCCCACGAACGCCCATAAGCAAAACACAATGTGATTTTTTTCGAAGAAAGGTTCTCTGCCAGCGTTTTTTTAAAAACCCATTGCTCAAATCCAGACGCACCCATTAATGAATGAGTAGGCGCATGATAAGTATGACTGACTAACACTATATTCTTCTTATCATTTTCTTCACATAACCGCCATCTATAACCTGTCGTTGGATTAGAAATGAGTTGGATAGAAAATTTTAATTGGTTTTGAGCAACATGCAAAGTCATCCTTTTTTCCGCATACGATGCAGCATATAAAAAAGGTAAAGAGGAAAACAAAATAAAAACCAGAAAAATAAATTTAGAGATTATTCGCATGAAATTCCTTCAATCTGCAGCAATACGACAGTCAAATAAATATTCTCAGTTTATTTAATAATTCTATCCCAAAACGCGAATCCACTTGTGTCTCGACAGGCAAATACCAAAACCGATCATCAGCAAACTTCGTACATTTTACAGCGTCTTTTTCTGTCATCACAATAGGCGACTGATCAAACCCATCAAAATCTTTAGATTGATACACATAATGATCTGAAAAAATATGTTCTACAATTTGCAGCCCAGCTTGTTTTAAGAATGTAAAAAAACGATGCGGATTCCCAATGCCAGCGACAGCATTCACTTTTTGACCGCGCAAATTCTCTAGCGATAGGGTCTTTTGCCTATCTCGAATAGAAACCAACCCATTACCCTGCAAGTGCATCTGAAAATAATTGGCATTAGGAACACCCCCCTGCTGCACAACAAAATCAACTGTATTCAACCGTTCAGGCCTTTCACGTAAAGGGCCTGCCGGCAATAAACAATAATTTCCCAAACCACGATCTCCATCCAACATAATAATCTCAATTGCACGACCCATACGGTAATGCTGCAACCCATCATCTGAAATAATAACCGTACATTGTCCTATTAATTTTTTGATAGCCGCCACACGGTCAACACACACAACCACTGAACAGCCACTGTGTTTTGCTAATAAAAGCGCCTCATCCCCCACGATAGCGGGATCTGAATTCGCCCCTGCCGATACGGGTTTTTTTTGTGCCTGACCTCCTACGCCACGACTCACAATACCGGGAGAAAATCCCTGCGCCCTTAAAAAATGCGCCAACCAGATCACTAAAGGCGTTTTACCTGTGCCGCCCACTGTCAAGTTACCAACAGCAATCACTGGTACAGAAAAATGCATGGATTTTTTTAACTTCATGCGATATAAAAAAAATCGAACCCCTACGATAAAACGAAAAATAAATGAAAAAGGCAATAATACTATTGTTAACCAAGTCAATGAACGGCGATACCAATGGCGAGTCATACGCTTATCTAGCCTTAGCATTTTAGGCAGCCTCGTCTTTAAACTGCATTTTGTAAAGCTTTGCGTATAAACCATCACCTGCCAATAAATCTTTATGATTACCTATTTCAACAATACGCCCTTCCTCAAATACAATAATCTTATTCGCATTCTCAACTGTCGATAAACGATGTGCGATTACAATTGTCGTCCTATGATGCATTAAATTCTCGAGAGCTGTCTGAATATAGCGCTCTGATTCTGTATCCAGTGCAGACGTTGCTTCATCTAAAATCAAAACAGGCGCATCTTTCAAAATAGCTCGAGCGATAGCGATCCTCTGCCGCTGGCCCCCCGACAATAACACACCATTTTCACCCACCAACGTATGTATGCCTTGAGGTAATTGTTCAATAAAGTCAAGTGCGCACGCAGATTTTGCCGCACTTAAAATTTGTGCTTCGCTCACTTCACCCAACCGCCCATACGCAATATTGTGTGCAATCGTATCATTAAACAAAATAACATTTTGTGAAACCATTGAAAATTGCCTGCGCAAATTTCGTAAACCATAATCACGAATAGAAATTGAATCTAATAAAATATCGCCTGAAAAATCTTGATAAAACCGTGGCAATAAGTTCACGACTGTCGATTTTCCACTACCCGAACGCCCTACTAAGGCCACTATTTCGCCTGGTTGAACATTGAAATGAATATCATGTAATACTGTTTTTTTACCATCATACGAAAATTCTACATGCGAAAATTCAATATGTCCTCTTGCTCGTTCCACTGTTTGACTGCCCTGGTCAAGCTCAGATTGTTCATCTAACAATTCAAAAACACTTTCTGCACCTGCTAACCCACGGTGCAATTTATTTTGCATAGTGGTTAAATCCTTCATCGGCTTTAGTATTGCCAGCATCGCTCCAACTAATGCCATAAAATCGCCTGGCGACAAGAGCGATTTGGCAATATCCAAAGTCGCAATATACAGAGTTGCTGATAGCGCAACAGCGGCCACAAATTGCACGCCTGATACACTCAAAGAACGTGCGATCACTAATTTCATTTCGCGCTTAAGATTCGCTAATACCGCCGTTCCAAATTTTTTCATTTCATTAGACTGTCCCCCAAATAAACGGACGACTTTGTAACCATCAATATTTTCTTCCGCATGATGTGTCAGTGCCGCAATGGAATCTTGAATCCCTAAACTCAAGCGACGTACACGCAAACTGCTAATACGCATAATCACGGTGATTAATGGAATAACAATGAAATACATCAGTGACAGTTTCCAACTGATAGAAAACATGACGAATAACAACCAACAAATAAGAAAAGAAGATTGAATAGCCGTACTCACTACATCCGCACCCGCATTAGCGACTTGTTCTACATTATAGACAATCACAGAAAGCACTTGCCCTGAAGTGGCATGATCATAAAAACGTGCGGGTAAGCGTTGCAAGTGCGCAAACACATCTTCACGCAACCGTCGAATGACATGACGCGACACCCATGCAATATTATAATTAGAAAAAAAACTTGCTATGCCACGTGAGGCAAATGCTACCAATACCCAGAGAGGTGCCCATTTTAAAAAATGCGGGTCTTTTTGAATTAAGCCTTGATTCAATAACGGCTCTAGGAAATGAACAAACCAGGCGTCAATTCCAGAGTAAGCCATCCCCGCTATCATGGCAATAATGAGTGCAAGCCAATAACAACGTACGTAGTTAAATAATCGCTTGTAGATAATAGATGCGTTTGCGATTCGCTTACGCGCTCGTGTCCCTGTCATAAATGCTTTAATAATAGTTAAAAAAAGCTTATACTAGCATACTTTTTATCTATAACAACAATAAAGCTTATGACTTACGATGCTGCGTTTATCCAATTTTATCAAGACTATCCTCATCTCCATACAATGGGTTTACCTTTACGTCTAACTACTATTGCAAATTCTTTCCTGGGTGTGCCTTATCAATTTGAACCCTTAGGTGAAGGAGAAAATGGCATTTACTCGACATTGCCTTTATACCGTGCTGACCAATTTGATTGTGTGACATTTGTTGATACCGTGCTTGCAATGGCAAATGCCACAAATTTTTTCCAATTTGAAAAAAATATACTAAGCATTCGCTATAGACAACCCGAAATAAATTACATCTATAGAACAGATTGGTTCACGGATTTGGAATGGAATCCACGTTTACAACAACTTGGATTTATAAAAGATACGACACAAGAAATACTAGATTCAAATCAAAAACCGATTGCTGAATTCACCACTACTATTATCAATAAACCCGAATTTTATGAGAAAAAAACCATCGCTAATTTGAATATACCAAACTTATCTTTAGAGGAAACACAAAAACGTCTCATCCAACTCAGATCCGAAGGCGAAAAATTCACCCCCGAATCCAGCACATTAGCCTATATCCATTTGTCTCATTTATTTGATACCCAACATGAACCTAATGCCGCTCTATGGAATCAACTGCCTGCCGCTGCAATCATTGAAATCGTTCGTCCCAATTGGCGACCTCTTCTTCTAAAAGACAATAACAGAGATTACGGTACTCATTTAAATGTCTCTCATCTAGGCATTGCCATTCGGACTCTTACTAATATTCTTTTTTATCATGCTTCTATTAACAAAGAAGTGGTTTGCCTCCCGTTCGTTGATTATTTAAAATCTTTTTTAAACGATCAACGACCAACACCTGTCAGCGGAATACATATTGAAACCATTATTTAAAAACAGAGTAAATATCATGCAAGAATTAAAATTAAAAATAGAAACCGCCTTTGAAAATGCCACTACATTATCATCAAAAACAGCACCTAATGATCTCAAAGAAGCCATACAACACGTGGTTTCTTTACTAGACCAAGGAAAAATACGCATTGCAGAAAAAATAAATAATGAATGGCAAGTCAATGAATGGATAAAAAAAGCCATACTACTTTACTTTCGCATTCACGACAATCAATTAATTGAAGGCGATTTTACGAATTATTTTGATAAAATACCTCTTAAATTCGCTCATACGAGTGAAGAAACTTTCAAAACCATAGGCGCACGCATCGTACCCCCTGCGACTGTTCGCAAAGGCGCCTATCTCGCACCCAATACTATTCTAATGCCCTCGTATGTTAATATTGGCGCTTATGTAGATTCAGGCACAATGGTTGACACTTGGGCCACCGTTGGCTCCTGCGCACAAATCGGCAAAAACGTACACCTCTCAGGAGGGGTTGGAATTGGCGGCGTCTTAGAACCTCTACAAGCTCGTCCGACTATTATTGAAGATAATTGTTTCATCGGCGCCCGTTCTGAAATTGTAGAAGGTGTCATTGTAGAAACAGGGGCTGTCATTGCCATGGGCGTTTATATCAGCCAAAGCACCCGGATTTATCACCGTGAAACAGGTGCTATTACCTATGGTCGAATTCCCCCAGGCGCTGTGGTTGTCTCTGGGAATTTACCCAGCTTTGACCAAAAATATGGCTTATATTGCGCTGTTATTGTTAAGCAAGTGGATGCCAAAACCCGAGAAAAAATAGGTATTAATGCATTATTGCGCGATGTTTAAAAGTGCTATTTTTGCTCAAAATCATTCGGGTCCGCCTCTATTAAAATAAAGTTTTCGTTAAAAAACTTTATGGCACGAAAAATTAACTGGCATTTCATAAGGGAATATCAGATATAATTAATAATTCTAAAGATTTTAAAGAAGGTAATTATTACTATGCCAGCGGATCAAAAAGAAGCGCAACCTATTAATATGAGAAATTCAAGCGACCTCCTAGAAGCAGGACGAAGAATCAGAGACATTCTGGGCATTCTGAGAGTCCAAGTTCGCCCAATAAGAAATGAAATACCATTCATAATACAACCCGGACAAGCGGCACAGCCTCCAAGAAGAGAAATTGCTCAAGCATTCCCCCGTCGAAGAGAGAACCCGTTAGTAGGTGAAGTCACTAAACTTCTTACGGCCTTTGCAATAAATCAGTGTTATCGGGTTTATGAGGAAAATGGCAAAGTTTGCATAAGAGAAAGCAGTAACAACCCTCCCAATGAGAGTTCGCAAGCTCGATTTAAGCAAATGCTAAAACAACATCTGGCAGGTGAACATGTTGCACGATTCTTTCAAAAAAAGGGGCTAAACGTTCCCGCTTGGGAAATCTTTCCAGCATCAACACCGGATGAGATATGGAATTTTTTTAGTCCTCATCTTCAAAAAGAATATCGGACACTTTATGAATATGCGATCCTGTCAATGCAGTGCCTTGGGCAAGGTGTTAAACAGGGTGAAGAAAAAGACCAACTAGGAGTCACATTTCAGGGGCCTCTTTTAGCGAGTCTTCCTACAATTCCTGTTTCTTTTCCAGACACGCCAGACAGTGTTTTTGATTTATGTGAAGAAGTATTAAAATTAATTCCTGAACGAGATGGAAAAATTCGAAACCCTCTTACTAACCAAGTTTTTCCTTTAGAAGAATTAACCCTTCGAAAGGATGTCCTTGATATTTTGGCTGATCGAATACAAGCACAGGAATCTCCAGCAGCATTTATTGATAAGCTAAAAAATTTACAAGGCAATGTTAACGCGGAACTAGCCCCCGCCGTAATACAGAAATTAAATACGTTAAAACCTTCTCAACATGAAAAACTATCCTCTTATCTATCCGAGTTGCCGCTTGAACAAGAAGAGCCTTTTAGTAAATTACTTGCTGTACATCTTCTTTCTTTAACAGAAAACATAGCCATAGACGAGTTCGAAGCAAGATATGGGATTCGAAGCCAGTCAATCGAGTGTAAAGATGGAGAGATTACTTTTTCATTCACTGACGAAAATTATCAGAATTTATTAAAGGAATATGGAAATAAATCAAAATTACTCCCTTTAACATATCATGGAAATAAATCAAAATTACTCCCTTTAACATATCAACGAGCAGACAATGATACTTGGAAGGTAACACTTACCCTCACAGAATACCAGCAGATGGTTCAAGATAACCAAAAAAACGTTTTAAATTTTCTACAGAATTTTATTGACTATCAAGCGCATCTTATTCAGTCAGAGTTATCTCGATTCAAAAGAAAAATACTAACGCAAACTGATTTAAATACAAAAAAACAGGAGACAGCGAAATTAATTAAAATACTCACGGGTAACTCCCTTGAAGAAACAGATGCTAAGAAACTGATTGCATTTAGAAAAGCGCTGCCTGAGGCCGCTAAAAAATTAAATGCTCGCCGAGATGAATGGCCCTGGTGGGTGATGAAATTCATTGTGACAGGGTTAACATTAGGTAGCGCATATTGTTGTTATGGGATATGGGAAGTTGAAGGGCAGAAACAAGTAAATGAAGCAGAAAAAATTCTTAGGCCAAAACGCTCTTAGATATAACATTTAACCGTCTCATTCTCGCGAAGGCGCACGCCTGCTCGAGAATGAGGTGGTTAAATGCCATAGTTAAATAAATATTTTTTAAAACAATCTCTCCAATATCTGTTCGTAAATTTTCGCAAGGACTTCTAAATCTGCTATACGGACATGTTCATTAACCTGATGGACGCTCGCATTACAAGGGCCCAATTCAATCACCTCCGTTCCTGTCGGCGCAATAAAACGTCCATCAGATGTACCACCGCCGGTAGATAAAACAGTCTCAAGCCCTGTGATATCCTGGATAGATTTTTTGACCGCAGAGACTAAATTACCCTGTTGAGTTAAAAAAGGTTGTCCTGAATAATCCCACTGCACATCAAACTGGAGTGCATTTTCATTTAATAATTGCGTAACACGATTTTGTAATTCCTTCGCAGTCACTGCCGTTGAAAAGCGAAAGTTAAATTGTATTTCTAATTGACCAGGAATGACATTATTCGTCCCTGTACCTGCATGTATATTTGAAATTTGAAAAGTCGTTGGCGGAAAATAATCATTTCCTTCATCCCAAACAGTTGAAGTCAATGTTTGCAATATTGGCGCTATTAAATGAATAGGGTTTTTTGCTAAATGTGGAAAAGCCACATGCCCTTGTTTACCATAGACAATTAATTTTCCACTCAGCGAACCACGCCGGCCGACACGAATTTGATCGCCTAAGTGATGATGAGAAGTCGCTTCGCCTATAATGCAATAATCTATTTTTTCATTACGTTTTATGAGCGTCTCGACCACTTTTTTTGTGCCATCAATACTTGCGCCTTCCTCATCACTCGTAATTAAAAACGCAATGGAGCCTGTATAATCAGGATTTTTTTGTAAAAAATGGGTTGCTGCAATTATCATACAAGCTAAACCGCTTTTCATGTCCGCCGCACCACGGCCATACAATAACCCATCACGCACAGTCGGTTCAAAAGGATCTGCTAGCCACGCATCCCGAGGGCCTGGTGGTACAACATCTGTATGCCCTGCAAAAACAACCAAAGGCGCTTGTATGCCGTGACGCGCCCAAAGATTGTCAACTTGATTAAAGCGCATAGGTTCAAGTTTAAAACCTAAAGAAGTTAAATGCTGACTGATAATAGCCTGACAACCTGCATCGTGCGGGGTAATGGAAGGACAACGTATGAGTTGTTGAAGCAATGTAATGATAGCTGACATGGAATTACCTTTTTCTTAAAATCCTGCAGGCCGTAATATAACGTGCCTTTAGCATGAATAGTAGATTTTAATAGATAATTGATTAGAAGAGATATAAGAGTAAATTATTTATTCGTATTTTTAAGATAAGCGTAAATTGTATGCTTTATACAGATAAGTTGAATTTCGCTACTTTTTATTATTTATCCTCTATAGCATGATCGTTTAAAAATGTTTAAACTTGCGCGCAACTATCTAATGGGAGGGAAGAATCATTGATTAAAATTTTGATAGTCGAAGATCATATGCTTATCCGTGCAGCTATTGCGCGTTTACTGGCAGATATCCCAGGATTTAAAGTCATTGGTAATGCGTCTACTGATGAAGAGGGCGTCCGTTTAGCAAAAGAATTAATGCCGAATGTTGTACTTATGAATATACGACCCCCTTTCATCGATGCCTTGGAAGCAACCAATAGAATGACACGGCATAATCCTGATATTAAAATTTTAATAGTCACCGCTCGCACCGATGAACCCTACCCTTCACGCTTATTGCAAGCAGGCGTTGCGGGTTATATCACTAAAAGCTGTACAACAGATGAAATGATTCATGCCATTCGCACGGTACATGCCGGACAACGTTATCTCAGTCGTGATATCGCCCAACAGTTAGCGTTAAAAAACTCTATTAAGGCGGGTGAATCTGAGCTAGATAAACTTTCTCTACGTGAATTACAAGTCATGTTAATGATTATCGATGGTAAAAACATACAAGAAATTTCCGAAAAATTATGCATAAGCCCAAAGACAGCGCATGGGTATCGTTATCGTATTCTTAATCTTCTCAATATTAGCAGTGACGTTGGGCTTACGCTTTGGGCTATTCGTTTAGGAATAATAAAAGAGCATAGGCTTCAAACAAATCAAATGTAAAGATTATCAGTAACTGTTCACGCCTTAATAGGCAAAGTCCGTATTTGGCCAATCTCGTGTACGCTTACGATGATCATTTTTTCTTAAAATAACGGATCATCTCTACTAAAGCAAAATAGTTCACTGCTGCCGAAGACAATAATGCCAATGGCATAAGACCATTGGCAGCGATAGCTTGAATAAAAGGTAATTTAAAAAATACGGGGATCATATTATGAGGATGATAAAAGTCCAATACCATTTGTGCAAATGCAGTACCCGCCATCAGAGCAAATACAATAAAAATAATATTGAAAAACTTTATTTTTCGAAAAGCATGTTCTTCTTCCGAAAAAAAATTATAGATTTTAGCAACTACAGCCTGTGTTGAATTGACATACAAAGCACCGAAAGGAATCCAAATGATAATTGCCAGGATGGCAGCTATCTGTAAAGAAAGAGAAGGCGTTAAATGGTAGTGCAATAGAATATGCGCAAGTCCATCAGTAGTAGCCAAATAGGCGGTAAGACTGACTATAGCCCCTATTATACCTCCTACTGTACAAAATAAAAAACGTACCCCGTTTATGGCATGCTCACCCATTTTTTTAATAAGCTCTTTGCCACTTTTTAGCAAATTAAAAAGCGCAGTATAATTGATACCCGTGTTGACAATAATAACGATGAGGCTGTTAAGGACATTTAAACTCGATGGTAAAGTGCTTTTATAAGCTGCATAGCTAAAAAAACCCATAGGTACTGCGCCAAAAATACTTAAAATCATCATAAGAAAAAAATTTTGAGTCTGTTTTTCTTTTTTTATATTCAATAATGAATAAGCCCCTAACGTCATATTAGCTAACCAAGCGACTCCGCCTAATAGATAAGCAAGTAACAAATGCAAAGCGGGACTGTTTAAATGGAATAATGCTGCAAATTTATAACCATAAGGAAATGTAGCAGCCGCAGCAATAGCTGAAGCACTAAACACAAGAAGTAGCTTTACTATTGGATTTATTTTCATAAGCTATACCTTATATATGAAGAAACAGTTAATTGATAGTTAGCTAATTACTAAAACTCTCTCATTGTATATGCACTTCAGCTAATAAAGCTCAAAAACATACGAGAAGCAAACAAAATATAGCATAGAGACGTTCTTTTACCTAAGAATTTACAAATAAACGATGGCTACATGATATGAAATTTATACTATTTGATTACGGCCACTCTCAATACCTTGTAGCAGCAACGTATTATTTAATCGCAGTAATGTAGGGTGGATTAGTGTATAGACTGGGACATGGGTGACAGTGTTCGGGGACATAGTAAACACTTTCACCCTCCGTTTCAATGGTCATAAGTATATA
>JAJONP010000023.1 GCA_021323555.1 Gammaproteobacteria bacterium
ATGATGGCTTATGAATTACAGCAAAGTTCCTCGGTGCTTGTTTCTCAGTATGGGCAGCCCATTGAACTGAAGATTGAGGGATTCTGATGGCACTTAAATTTCCTGGCTTTAAATTTCTTTCCGGAGACAATCCCAAATCCAGAGTCATTGTTTTACTGGCTTCATTTATAGGGGTTGCGGTTCTTATTTATGTCAGTATGCAATTATTAGGCGGAGGTACTTCAGCAACGGGCCCTTCCAAAGTAGCGGGTGCGCCAGCAGGATTACAGTCTGTTCCAGGCAGTAAGGACTTATCGCCACAATATTATCGCACATTAGCACAAGCGAATACACAAGCTGCTCAGCAAGCTCAAATCACAGGAGGAAGCGCTGTTCCTACACTCATCAATACAGCCCTTCCGCAACAACAATCTACACAAAGTTGTACTGTCTTATGTTCAGAAAATAAAGCGAATGTGAGTGATGATATTAACAACTTGGTTAAATCAAGTAAGCTATCACAAAAAGAGGCGGATCACTTATTAGATCTTGCTAAAAAAAACGTTTCTATTGCTGAATATGCTGCTGCTTTAGATGAATTGGTGCGGCAAGGAAAATTAACACCTGAGCAAGCCCGAGCCTTATTAGAAAAATATAAAAAGCAGCATGCAAATTTATTGCTTGAAAGCAGTGCCAATGGGATGGATCCACTTATCAAATCAGGTCAATTGCCATTGGGTATTGCGAATGATTTATTGGATTTACAAAAACGTAAAATAATACCTGCTAACTATGCAGCTTATTTAGAAAAATTAGCAAAAGAAGGTAAACTTTCGCCAGAAGCGGCAGCACGGTTATTAGCGCAATATACACAACAGCATGCGCTCGAAGCAGGAAAAGAAGGCGCATTTGCTATCAGACAAATGGCTAAAGCAGGCGAAATGATACCTGAAGTTGCCAAAGTTCTAGAGGATATGCAGAGTAGAAATATTCCTCTTGATCAATATGAAACGACACTCAATAAATTAGTCGCTGGCGCGAAAATAACACCGGCTGTTGCGATGAAGTTATTAGCGCAATATCGAGCGCAGCGCACAGCAATAGGCGCGGGGGGACTGTTAGGTGAGATGCTTAACAAAGGAGGTGCGAGCGCTGATCAAGCAAAGCGTTTATTGAATATGCAAGCAAATAATGCATCGATGAATGATTATACAGACGAGCTAAAACGAGCAGTTACCGCAGGATTAATAACACCCCCCGATGCAGCGAATTTGTTACAGCAATATCAGGCTATGTTAGCAACAGATGTAGTGGGCATTGCGCCTGATACCCAAGTAGTTATTCCGGGTGCAGAGGATTTCGCCAAGTTGCAGCAGAATTTACAGGCAAAAGCGACTGTTCAAACAACGCCTGCTGCGACAACGCAATTTCAAGCAGCCGTTACTCAACAACAAACTCAATCTGCAGAAGATCGTCAACAAAAAATTCAACAAATGCAGACAGCGATGTCAGCTCAAGCACAAACGCTTTTGACTGCATGGAAGATAACGCCCATGAAGCATGAAGGAGGAGTGGCAGAGAAACCAGCACTGGCTGGCTCTACATTTACCTCTTCCACTATTGTTTCTCCTCTCGGCACGCAAGGCACGGTTTTGAAGACGGGCATAGTGAAGCCGGCTTTAATCAAGGCAGGTACTATTGCCTATGCTGTATTAGATACAGGTGTCAATAGCGATTATCCAGATACACCTGTAATGGCTACCATTGTGCAAGGGCCTCTTAAGGGAGCGAAATTGATTGGCAAACTGACATTAGCGAAAGATCAAGATAAAGTGAGCCTGAGCTTTACTCAGATGAATAAGGAAGAATGGCCTGCGACTAAAACGGTTTCGGCTTTTGCAGTAGATCCAGATACGGCTCGTACTGTTCTCGCAAGTAACGTGGACCACCATTATCTTGAGCGTTATGGCGCGATCATGGCAGCTTCATTTTTAACAGGTTATTCCAGCGCGATTACGCAAGCGGGTCAAAGTACGACAGGTGTTTTCGGAACAAGCGCTACACATCCAGCGCTGAGTCCTGGAAATAAGATTGCTGTGGGTTTAGGCCAAATAGGTACGAATTTAAGCGCGATGATGCAGTCGAAAGTCAATAAACCTGCAACAGTCCAGGTGAATTCTGGCGTAGGGTTAGGTATATTATTTGTTTCTGACGTGGCAGAATAGGTTATACAAATTTTACGAAGAAAGGGGTACGCATGGTGAATGAAAAGGAAGAGCGTTTTGATGAAGAAGGAGAGTATCATTTTTCTGACGACCAGATGAATGATGAAGCCGCGCCCGAAACATTAAAAGCAACGTCCACTAGTGCATTTACCAAAGAAGCGATGGTTGCAAAGCTTAGCCAATATCGAAAAGGAATTGTAGGTGGGGTATCGGTCATCACGTTAATTACTGTCATCTATAAAATATTAACGCCTTCATCAGCGCCACCCCCAACTGATTTTAGCAAAGCAGCCATAGTTAAGGCAGCCAAGCCAGTCACTACCAAAACAGTCAAACCTCTTTCGCCACCTGTTGCACGCCCTGTTGCTACTGCAACGCAGCAGCCATCTACCATAACAACTACAACCGCTACGCCACCTGTTACGCCTTATTACACCCAGTCAAATGTCCAACAAAACCAGGTAGCAACCACCTCAGCAGCCGTGGCACCTGCAAACCAAGCATCTACGGTTGCTGCGACAACCTTACCTGTTTCTTCAGGCGCATCAGCGAATGAAATGAATGTGCAAACTAAAAATGTCCTCGATAGATTAACTCTGTTAGAGCAGCAGAATGCAGCAATGATGAATTTGTTACAAACTGAATATGCACAAAAAATTTCGGATACTGAAACGCTCGAAAATACAACACGAGGAAAAATAGAAGAAGTCACTAAACGCGTGAATCGCATGGAAGCCAACTTGAATCAGATAACTGATTTATTAAAAGGGATGAGTAAGTCTCAATCATCCAATGGGATGGAGAATGTTTCAACGTACCCTTCTGAAGCAAGATCGACCGAACCCACAACAATCTATGCCGTACAAGCCATTATTCCTGGGCGCGCATGGTTGAAATCCGAATCCGGTGATACAGTCACAGTTGCAGAAGGGGATTATTTAAAAAATTATGGGCGTGTCTCAAAAATTGACCCCTATGATGGAATTGTAGCTATTGATACAGGAAAGAAAGTAATTACATTGTCTTATGGGATGGGTTCAGATTAATTAAAGGGATATAGTATGATCTATGACACGAAGATCACAACTCCATCAACCGTTCTGATGAGGCTAAGATTTTTTTGTTTTTTAAAATATCTCGCTGTGTTTTATAGTGGTTTTGCTGTTATTAATATGGCTTATGCGGATTTTGGTAATATCAACCCAAGCAATATCAATGCAGCAACGATGATTACCAATTTAAGTAAATCCATTCCCAATTTAATGGAGTTAGTGACAGCGATTGCGTATGTGATGGGGTTTTTCTTTGTGGTAAACGGATTATTTCACTTAAAAAAATATGGCGAACAACGTTCACATTCATCAGGTGATGCAAGTTTAAAAGGGCCCCTACTTTATTTATTTGTCGGTGCAGCCCTCATTTATTTGCCAACGACTGTTCGCACAGGATTTACCACATTTTGGACTGATCCTATGCCATATGCGTATGATACCGACAAGACAGATGCTTGGTCTAACTTAATTAAAGCAAGTTATATGATTATCCAGTTAGTTGGAGTTATTGCATTTATTCGAGGATTAGTTATGTTAACATCACTGGGAGGGCACGGAGGGCATCAGCAAGGTGGTTTAAGTAAGGCATTAGCACATATTATTGGAGGAATATTGTGTATTGATTTATACGATTTTTTACAAACAGTGTTGAATACACTAGCATTAGGTAAGTAATTTAAGTTAAATTGGAAATTTATATTTTTAATTAACATCAACATATAAGGAGAGAGCATGATGATTAATCAATCGTTGAAAAAAAGCATTTTCATGGCAATAGGAGCTATTGCTTGTTTTTGCTTAGGTATGGCAGCCTTCGCTGTTGATCCTGCTACTGCGTCTGCTGCTACGTCAGGCATTGGTATTGGAGGAGTGGCGGGTAATGTGAAAAATAATTTAGGGAATATTGCACAGCTTATTACTGCGGGTGCCTATGTTGCAGGGATGGGGTTTGGCGTTGGTGCCATTGTGAAATTTAAAGCACACAAAGATAACCCAACGCAGGTGGCTATTAGCGTGCCAATTGCCATGTTATTTATTGCTGCAGCCTTGCTGTATGTTCCAAGTGTATTTAAATCGACAGGCCAGACATTGTTTAAGGATAGTGGTACTCCAGCTGGAATTTCGGGCGTTACAAAATTTTAAATTATTTTTGTAGCATTCACCCTATTTTTATCATTCTGGGGAAGAGAGTATCGCGATACTCTCTTTAATACGCAACCGTGAATTACTTTCGTGCGGGTACTCTGAATAGATAAAGATTTTGAGTAATCGTTCATGGACTTTGCCTGTGAGGTCGTGAACACTTACTATGATTTTTAACCAGGATAAGTATAGGTTAATACAAGGTATGCATGAACTTCAGCTCGCAGTCAATTTAATGGGTTGGCGTATGTATATACGGCGCCGAGAAGATAAATTATTTCAATCTGTGGTTGCGAAAATATTAAGACGAGATAGTTATACTTGTCAATATTGTGGATTTCAAGCAAAAGAATATCAAGAAATAGTTAATCTTGATGGTGATTATACTAATAATAAGTTTAGTAATCTTATTACAGCTTGTTGTTTCTGTGCGCAGTGTTTATTTATTGAATCCATTGCGTTGGATGAAATGGGCGGCGGGCAATTGATTTATTTGCCCGAAATGACGCAGGCAGAGGTCAATGCGTTTTGTCATGTTTTGTTTTGTGCAATGGGTAATGGCACAGGTTATCAAGACACGGCACAATCTATTTATCGCAGCTTTAAATTTCGTAGCCAGCCTATTGAGACTAAATATGGGGCGGGCACGAGTAACCCCTCTGTGCTGGGTCAATTGCTTCTAGAGCATCGTCCTCAGAAAGAAAAGCCAGATCGTGCCATCCTAAAAGATTTACGGTTACTCCCATCCTATACTAAATTTAAAGTTCAACTGGAAGCGTGGGCAGCCGCTGCCTTAGAGGAACTTGCAGCAGAGGCGCAATCATAATGCGAAATATCATAGATCCTATTCTTGATGGTGTTGATTCTATTCTGGCTTGGTTTAGCACTGAGCTTAAACAGACAGCAGAATCTTATTGTGATTTAGAAACAGCCGATAATCAAACCACATTAGTGGCTAGAGATGGCTCTTTAATTTCTGTACTTCGAGTAGATGGCGTAACACGACTGGTCGGTACTGAAGAATTCGAAGCGATTCACACAGGATTAACTCGAAGTTTACAAGCCACTCTTAAACGTCCTGGCCATGTCGTGCAGATCTATTTTAGTTATGATAAAGCGACCGTACAGTCTGAACTTGAAGATATTCTTTCTCCTGCCAAAGCAACTGCTAAAAAATTACAGCTTGAGCTTGATGATTTATTTAAAGAACGTACTGAGCATCTTTCAAAATATTGTGCACATGAAGAAATGTATTTTGTGTTATGGACGCGGCCTTATTCATTGACGAATGAACAGCAAGACAGGGCTAGAAAAGATAAACTTAAATTAATTCGTGATAATAAAATACCGCCTTTTCAAAACGGACAAAATTTAATAGCGGCTGTTCCAGATTTACGTGAATCACATACTTCGTTCGTGAGAGCATTAGTAAATGATTTAGGGAGTTTAAACGTTTATTGTAAATTATTGGAAGTGCATGATGCGACTCATGCTATCCGCTGTTCAGCCGATCCTGATTTCACAGATAAAAATTGGCGTGCGTCATTGCCAGGTGATCCTATCCCAACGCATGAGGCACGAACGTTGGCAGGCGAATTGTCTGGGTTAATGTGGCCACCTTTAGCACGCCAAGTCTTTCCTCGCGATGCAGTGACAATGGATTTGCGTACCATTCGAGTGGGTGATCGAATTTATACGCCGCTTTTTATTGATTTATTTCCGCAAGAATTAAATTCTTTTATGGGATTGTTTGCCAGAACATTGCCAACACGTATTCCTTGGCGTATTTCATTTTTAATTGAAAGTGGTGGTTATGCAACGATACGGTTTAAATCCGTTATGGCGGCTATTTTAAGTTGGACTTCTGCGCATAATGGCCTGGTGCATGACGCAGCCAAATTATTGCGTAATGTAGAAGTGAATACAGATGATGCCGTGGTTAAATTACAGGTGAGTCTTGCCACATGGGCACCTGAAGGCAATATTCGTTTACTTAGAACGCGAACCGCAGAATTAGCAAAAGCAGTCCAGGGTTGGGGCTCTTGTGAAGTGTCTGAAGTGTCGGGCGATGTGTTTGCAGGCATTGCATCCAGCATTTTAGGGTTTACTGCGGCAAGTGTTGCAACGCCTACTGTTGCGCCTTTATCTGATGTAGTTTATATGTTGCCATTCACGCGCCCCGCGTCTGCATGGCAGTATGGCGCTGTGTTATTACGCTCACCTGATGGCAAGCCGTGGCCATATCAACCTGGGTCATCGCAGCAAACAACCTGGATTGATTTGATGTATGCACGGCCTGGTTCAGGTAAATCAGTGCTCTCTAATTCGATCAATTTAGCATTATGTTTATCAGGCGGTATTCAGCGTTTGCCACGCATTGCCGTCATTGATATTGGCCCATCCAGCAGTGGATTAATTTCTTTGTTAAAAGAAGCGTTACCTTTGGCGAATAAACATTGGGTGGCGTATCACCGTTTACGTATGACACCTGATTATGCGATTAATCCACTGGATACACAGTTAGGATGTCGTTATCCGACTGCCCAAGAACGCAGTTTTTTAGTGAATTTTATTACATTGTTAGCCACACCCATGGGAACAGAAAGACCTTACGATGGTGTTTCAGATATGGCGGGGCTGATTGTCGATGAGCTTTATAAGTTTCTTGCAGACGATGGAAAACCACGCCTTTACACGAGTGGTGTTGAGCATCTGATTGATGATATTTTAGGAGAAATTGGTTTTGTATTAGATGAACATACTACGTGGTGGGAAGTCACAGATGCGTTATTTTTAGCAGGGTTTCATCATGAAGCATTGCTTGCGCAACGATTTGCAATGCCATTATTAGCAGATGCGGCAGCCATTGTACGTACTCAAGCCGTAGAGGATTTATATGGGTTAGTCAAAGCGCCGACAGGTGAACCTTTGATTCAAGCTTTTAGTCGTATGATTTCCAGCGCAGTGCGTGAATATCCTATTATCGCAGGCATCACGAAGTTTGATATTGGTGATGCGCGTATTATCTCGCTTGATTTGGATGAAGTGGCAAAAAGTGGGGGTGATGCGGCGGATCGACAGACTGCTGTGATGTATATGTTGGGTCGTTATGTTTTAGGGCGTAGTTATTATTTAACGGAAGATATATTAGGCGATATTCCAGAAATTTATCGCGAATATCATCGTACTCGAATCAGCGAAATTCGAGAAGATCCTAAACGATTAGTCTATGATGAATTTCACCGTACCTCTAAAGTGCGTGCCGTGCGTGAACAAGTGATTTTAGATATGCGCGAAGGGCGTAAATGGAATGTGCAAATTGCGTTGATTTCACAATCGCTTGAGGATTTTGATCCTGTGATGGTGGAATTTGCCACTTCTATTTTTATTATGGATGCAGGACCTGAACAATCTATCAAGCGCTCCACAGAAATTTTTGGTTTATCGGAAACAGCTCGGGTTGCACTAAAAACACGTGTGCATGGGCCACGTGAAGGCGGAGCGACTTTTCTTGCGCAATTCTCAACAAAAAGCGGCACTAATACGCAATTATTAACAAGTACATTAGGGCCTGTAGAATTGTGGGCATTTAGTACGACAGCCGAAGATGCACAAGTTCGTAATAAACTCTATGTTAAATTAAAACCGGCAGAAGCACGCCGCGTGTTAGCTAATTTATTTCCCAATGGTTCTGTAAAACCCTTAATAGAAGCACGCCTTGCTGTGATAAAAGAACAAAAAGGGATGATAGAAGAGGCGAATGTATTAGGTGTAGTAGATCGTTTAGTAGAAGAAATTTTGCAGGCATACACTGCCAATCCAGATGTAAAAAAATTGTAACCTTCAAGAAATAAATCAGCCAACGGCCATCCATGGGCAATCTGCGGCGAAAAAACGCCTCGAAATGCTCGCATACTGCGTGTATGCTCCGCTTTCTCGTTGTTTTTTCGCCGCACCTTGCATGGCTGACCGTTTGAGATTTATTAAGGCTGACGGTGAATATACGTTTTTTGATTTACATGCTTGTTAGCAATGAAAAAGCAGGCGCTGCCTGTCCTCGAAGTTCATTTTCTCTTCTATGCGTTTCAGCAGGCTTGAAAAAACTGATTCGACAATGATAGGCAGAATGAATCATTAATGCTATTAACAAAGTGCCTACTGTTCCTATACAGCAGACGCTTAACAAAACTGTACCTGTCAACGCATAAGAAATACCAACAGATACAACAACACCCACCCCTAAACTACATAGGGTTTTCTTAACTCTTTCTCGATTTATTTGTCGCTGTAATTTTTCTAATTCTAACTCGTTGTGCATATTATGTAATACTAATATAACAGCAGTTACTTGCTTTTGTTCTGGAGCTTCCTTTTCTTCTCTTTTAATAAGTGACCCATCTTTTTCGTTGTGATTATCAAAATTAGCTCTCTCTGGAGCTACTACTGCTTGTGGTTGTTCTGAATCACACTCTTTTTCTTCTTCTTGGGCAGCTTGAGTTGTTTCTGTTGCCCAATCAGCGGGTGTTTTGCCATCATTATCTTGTGCATTTGGATCAAAACCCACTTTTAGAGAATGTAAGAACTCTATTACTTCATTCGAACCGCTTTTAGCTGCATGCTGGGCTGCATAATGCAATGCTGTGGCACCGCATCTTGAACGTATTAACCACCTAGAGGCATCAATTTTTCCTTCAAAACAACGTAAAATATCTATTGCCCCTCTTTTTGCTGAATCGTGTAACAGATTTGTGCCTGATTGAGCAGAGAAATATCTCAGTAAATGGTTAATATGAATAATAGAGCGTAATACAGCTACTCGTTGTTCATCAGTTTTCACGGCTCCGCTTTTTTCTGCACAAAACAATAGAGTAGTCGATTTAAAGTCACTCATAAAAATGCTATAGCTATTTAACGCCTCCATGAGCATTTCGTAAGAGCCGCTTCATGCTGCATAATGTAATATATTTGCGGCTTTAGAGCTCTCGGTTCTATCACGTATTGCTAGGCCGCCTTCAAAAGGTATCTGTTTCCATATATCCGAGCTCATATTTAAAATTAAACGAGAACCCCCTAAAGCCAACTGCAAAAATTTAGGTCTTTTCAGAATAGGATAATGATCACCTTGTCTAAGCCAATCAGCCTTTGAGTGTTCGGAAAAACGTGAGGCATAGTAATATCTATCATTTGGAACGCACGCATTATCAGGGGCATGAGCAAACAAGAGGTTCCATGCAATATACCATCTTCTACAATCTACAGCAGGGTCTGTCTTCGCTTGTTGAATGAATTCTCTTTCTAAACCATGCTTAATAACAAGCTGAGATTCCCAATAACAGGGTGCCTGCTTATTATTAATTTGATTAATTTGGTTATTAATTTCCTTGGAAGTTAAAGAAAACCGTATGGCTTCTTCAGGAAATAGGCATACAAAAACTATTCCTAAAGGGTCTTTCATCCCAAGGAATGGAAAAGAAAATAAATTTTTTTTAGGTGAGGCTTTAACAAGATCCTCTGTACTCTGTCGAGCTATCGTCATATTTTTCCTCATCTACTGAAAATATATTTTTTATCTGAAAGATAGGATTTTTAAAAGGTAAAGGATATAATTTTGTACATTACTTTACAAAGAAATTCAAAAAATTGCTATTTTAATATAACTGATTGTTTAATAATGGGAATTTTTTATTCTTGTGAATATCCCAATTATCTTCTGTTGAAACCGACTAATAAGTGCCATTTATCCGTGTAATTTTGAAGGACGACCTCAAAATTACACGGATAATTAAATATTAAACGAACATTCTCAATTATTCTGAAAATTGCTTCATTTCATTAATTATTTTTTGTGCCAAAATAAATTTTTTTCGCTGGATGAGTACCTGCTTTCTCGCATTTTTCAGAAAAAGAATGGCCTCAGGCAGGGTATATTTTTGTTGAGTTGCAGGATTATCAACAAACATTGTTAAATAAACAGCGCATAACATAGCGCTTCTGGATCGACCTGCTTTGCAATGGATATAAACTGATTCGCCTGCATCAATCGTTTTTTTCATTTGTAAAATCGCAGTGATTACTTTTTTATGATCGACATCAGCAGAAAAATCTCGCATTTCAACCAAGAGGTGTTTAATGTTTTTTGCTTTCCAATCAAGGGGCGAAACCATGGTAATACCAAGAAACCCTTTGCTGGCTAATTCATCAGGTTCTACAACGCTGACGATTAATCCGAGAGGCTTGTCAGGATTTGTGTGTTTTATATTTTGTATAATGTCATCCGATGTATTACTGAAAAATTTCCCTGCGAAGGTGGATGCTGTTGGAATCACACCAAGAAAAAGCCCAGGTAGAATTTGATTATGCTTGTCCCAGTCTGTTTTTTGTCTTACAAGGTTAAACCATAAGGAACAGGTGCGTATAATTGAGCGTAGCATATCATTTTCCATGAGTGATGACATAAGGTGTAATTGCTTTTTCAATAAGTGGTAATAATATATTAAAATCTTCTTTGTTTTTTGAGTATAATTTGAATTCGAGATAAGGGTAAAAAAAACGATAGCCTGTGGTGCATTGAAAGGGCCCTGCAAGTTTATCAAGTTCCTCAGCAATTTGTGCTTCGCTAACACCAGAGAGTAACCATTTTTGATAATAAATCGTTTGTTGAAATTGATTGTTCTTTAAGATAGATAGCACGCTGTTATCAAACATCGGTAAACATTCTCCAGGGGGCCCTGGAAGCATAAAAATAAATTTTTCTGCATGCTGTATCATGCACCCTGCTGCTGTGCCATTGGGGTTAGGAATAATCATCGCGTCGTTAGGAAATAAAGCTTGTTGACGATTGCTTTCGGGGGGTGTGTGAATGCCAAAGCGATGCAACCTTTCAATAATCGATTGCCAGCTAGATTCGTCAAACACAAGAGGGCGTTGTATAGTGTGGCTGACTGCCTGGCGTGTTAAATCATCTGAGGTGGGACCAAGCCCGCCGATAGTAATCAGTGCGCGGTGGTTTTGTAATAAAAAATTCATAGCCATCTCAAGATCAGCAAGATTGTCCGCGACTGTGATATGTATGCCAGTTTGTATGCCGTTACTAAATAATCGCTGTGCAATTTCTTGAGAATTAGAATTTAAAATATCGCCGTTGCAGATTTCATCTCCTGTCGCGAGCAGTGCAATGGCATGAGAGGATAAGAGCTTTTCTCGAATCATTATTAAGTTCGCGTAAACACATCATGACTAATCATTCTTGCCCCTGGTCCTTCTGTAGCTATTTCAATGGATTGGTGAGCAACAATGGCTGTTGTATCAATAATTGTTTTATTTTTTTCGATATTGCCGATGAAAGTGACAACGGAACCACACGCCGGATAATTCGTGCTAAAAGTGATGGCATTTTTTGCGATAAAGCCTATGATAGGTCTTTTCATGCCGATGGCTTGCGGACATTCTTTTGAAGCGACAGCTGTTGTAAATGTACCAGCCAGTG
Source organism: Gammaproteobacteria bacterium (assembly GCA_021323555.1). Next base: position 11,886 of record JAJONP010000023.1, read on the forward strand.
TATTATCTAAATTAAATTGTAATGTAAGCATGGAACCGCGAGTGTTTTTATAATTAATGCTATCGCTTGCAGCAAATACCATTTGACTGAGTAGTAAGCTTAAAATGGTTATAAAAACGGTGTTGTTTATTTTCATTTTTAATTATTCCTTATCGTTTAGAAAATTCATTATATCAAACTAAATGCCATTTGCTATTTTTTACAAGCGCGGGATAGATGTGTTATTCTCGGTTTGCTGTCCTATCACGCAAGCTTGAATAGCAGAAACGATATCTGTCTGCTTATCGCATCCGCAAATTTTTATACCATTTGATTTTGCCCATTTTTCAACTGTTGAAGTATTTTTTTCATTTCTCTCGCTAATGCTACCTGCATTCAGATTATCAGAACGTAATACAAGTGTTGTTTTATCAGGGTTTAACTGCAATTGATCCATTATTTTGGAATAACATTCCGCATCCAGGCAACGATGCTGGTAGGATAGAAATACAGGTATTTTATCCCACTGATCTATACCCAGTTTTCTTGCGTGAATAGGATTAGTACCACTTAAAAAAGCTATCCGTATATTAAGGCTTTCAATAGTTTTGAGGCGATTTTTCAGGATCTCTGGATCGCCCAGCATAGCATTCCAGGCATTATCAAATTCTTCGTCAGATGGATTGATTCCTAAAATTTTATTAATTCGAATTCTGAATTCATGTTCATCTATTTCGCCGCGTTTGAAAAGATCGTCTTCCTTGAAAACATCTTGAAGCATTAAAGGGGTTATAATGAGTTTTTTATTTTCTTTAGAAGCAACTTTCATAAACTCTGCGATACTGGCTTGATAGTCAAGTTTTAGCAATGAACCAATAGTAACAATATACGTTTCATTTACTGCATTAATCGGCTCGTTATTGGCGTAACAAAATGCAGAGGTTGCTATTCCAATAGCCGCGCCCATTTTTAACCAAGAAATAGGACGAGGTTGTCGTAGAACCCTATTAGCCTGAAAGTGAGTGTTAGGAAATGAATTCCGTGCTGCGCTTGAAAAAAATCTCATAATACGTGATCGTGACATAGTTAGGTACCTCTAAAATTAAATAAAAAATTTTTTTATTCAGTAGTAATAGCATAATTTTTCTGAATAATACTCTACATAAGAAATTCCAGTCTAATCCTTTTTGACTCTGTCTCGAAGGCAAATTATTATATATAAACTAATTTTGGTTTGACAGAATTATTAGTATTTAACATGAGATTTAATCTATGCTTGCACTCTTCTTAAAAGGGTTAGTTATCGGCTTTGCCATTGCTGCACCCATTGGCCCTATCAGTGTTCTTTGCATACAGCGTTCCTTGAGTGATGGTTTTAAGATTGGTTTCATGACAGGCATAGGTGCTGCTCTTGCAGATGGTACTTATGGCTTGATTGCTGGGTTTGGATTAACAACAATCTCCTCCATGTTGGTCGCCCAACAATTTTGGATACGAATAATTGGCGGTTTATTTTTACTTTATCTTGGAATAAAAACATTAATTACCTCTCCGCGTCAGCAGTCAATAAGTAAAGACGCAGAGAAATCCTCTTGGCATGCGTGTGCAACGAGTTATTTTTTAACAATTGCCAATCCGATGACTATCCTCTCTTTTATTGGTGTTTTCGCAGGATTAGGGGTAGGAAGTGCAAGCATTCATTATTTTAATGCAGTTTCTCTTGTAACAGGTATTACATTAGGGTCAGCTATTTGGGGATTATTATTATGTGGTAGCGTAGTGTATATTTTACGTGACCGTGTTAATCAGCCTTTTATGCGAATAATTAATTGGATTTCTGGTGGAGTTATTTTCGCGTTTGGCCTTTTTGCATTGAAGGTCGTGATATAAGATCCTATTATCTTGCTTGTGACATTAATTAAAATGCAAATTTAAATCCTACAAAATTTTACTCAAATTTCCTACAGACAAATCTAATCATCAGCGTAAAATTCAAAATCTTAACGTGGAGGTGCACTATGGAAAATAGATTCGATAAATTATTTTTTAAGAGTGATACGAGTTATAAGCGTGATTCAATGAGTAAAATGAATTGGAGACGTTATACGTTAGGCCTGATTTTTGGTACGGTCGCGGGGGGACTTCTTCTGGCTGGAATTTTGTTTAGTGCTGTTTTTGATTCTGTCGCCAGTGTTTTAGTTCTTGTTTTGCTTGCTGCTATAAGTGCAATGGAATGACGCAGGTTGAATTTAAAGAAGATGCTTCTAGTGTCAAAAGTAGCTGGACTGAAAAAGATATAGAAGCAGTGTCGGATGTTGGTGTGCGCGTACTCCGATCAAAGTTGGTAGCAAAAAAGCTTTTACGCTATCTGCTTCTATTTAATTCTTCATATCAATTTAGATTGATAAAATGGTTATCTTAACCAGGGCAATCGCACTGAAATTTGAGGTTTGAAGTCAATAAAAAATCAGTCTGATCTTTTTAAAGAAGCATACTATCGTTGCGAAAGGAGAGCTGCTTAAGGTCGTCCCCTCTCCCCTCACTGCGTTCCGGGAGAGGGGACGATCTTAAGCAGCTCATACCGATTATTTATTAATAGAAACGGGATCAGGCCTTCACAGTTATTAGTATTAGTTCAATTGTGCAAGCCTGAGCCCGTTTCCGTTTTGCCGCTCTCGATTTTTAATAGAGGATTATTTTAAAAAATGGAATAAAGTTTGTAGGCCACCCAGTATTGCAATATTCGCTGTGATTGCTTTAAATATAAAAGCATACATTTTCATCTCGAGGTCTTTTAGATGATCTTTAGTAGATAGTCTATCGTTAATTAAATTACTTAATATTTCTGCAGTTACCTCAGCTTGAGTCTCTGCTATCTTAGGCCCAACACCCACTTCTTTTAATTTGTTTGCATAAGCCAGAGTGTCAAAAGCAACGTGGGATTTCATTTTTTCCCCACCTCTATAATTGCGTTTTTTATTTGAAAATATAGTATATTCAACAGGATTAATACTATCAGAGTGTTTTAAACATTGCACCTTAATCTTTCCAAAAGTCCTTAAACCATCTCGGAAAGAGTTGTGTATAATGAAAATTTACTACACTCTCCAGTGTCTCATAAGCAGAAAGACAATATAAATGTTTTAACTAGCTGATTATATTTTTTTTGATGGGCCGTGTTGGGATCGAACCAACGACCTACTGATTAAGAGTCTGAACGGGCATATTTAATTTCATTTAAAATCAACACCTTACGATGAATTAGCTGTAACAAACCCGATCTAAATAGTTCATAATCAGGAGATATTTCATCTTATTTTGTTACAATTTTGCTACACTATATTTCAATTTTACGAATACGCTGCAAGAGACTCTTATAAGATAAATAAGCCAAAATTTGGATTCTTTTAAATAGCCTGCTATAATTTATATGTCCATTGTTGTCATGAGGTTTCGCATGAAAATTACCTTTAAAAAAAGCATTACATACAAAGTGTTAAAGCGAATCAATACGCTTTCAGGGGATGTTATTTTGCGTTCAGATGTTGCTACTATTGCTGCCCCTCGTCAAATCAGTCGTGCTTTAAAGCGTCTTGTGCAAAAAGGATACTTAGTGAAACTTGGGTATGGCGTGTACGCTAAATTAACTCGCTCGGAAATTGCTAACACGACCTATCTTAAAGAAGGCGTACTTCCAACAATGCGTGCTGCATTAAACAGGCTCAATATTCGCTGGGACATCTCTCGTGAAGAACAGGACTATCAAGCAGGAATATCCGCACAAATTCCCGTTAATCCAGCCACAATACTCAAAGACAGATTTCGCCGACAATTGTGTTATCGTGATATGGAATTAACCCATGGATAAGCTGCTTACCCAAGAACAATTAAAAGAACAGGTGTTGGGTTTATTGAAAAATCATTTTTTATTTTATAATAATGAACATCCTCATCAAGAGTTAAAATGGTATGTTTTAAGCTAAATTTACCTCTAACTAGTATCCAACTTTATAGCGTCATGCTTTAAAACAATTTTTTTTACGTTGCCACAACAAGATAGCATATTTTGTGGCAATCAAAACGGTTAAATCATGGCAAAATCTGTAATAGGTGAGATAAAAATAGGATAATTCAGCGTTGTCTCACAACCATATCCTAACTGGAATCTTCTTCTTGATTATCGTCCGTATGAGGCATAATTTCTCCTGCTGCTAAAGGAGTAGTTAACTGCATATGTTTTCAACGTCAATATTATAACCATCGACTAATGTTTTTGTTCTGCTAGAGGTATTTGCTTTAAATTCTCTAGTAAGTAAGGTGAGCGCTATGTTGTGAATATACATATATGCGTTATTTATTTATTGAGCATGAGTTTTTTTTGTTACAGAACTTAAAGCTTCTCTGATTTTAATGAGTTCTTTTAAAATATCTATTAAGTAATCAATAACTAAAAATAGAGAGGATATGACAATACAAGCAGACGAAATTGTGAAAAAGTTAATACCATCCATGCGTCCGGTAAACCAAAGGAAGGCTGCAACAATAGTCGCAATTAAGAAACGTATATTTTGCCTCTCGTAGTTCGCCATTCAGGATCTCCTTTACCCGTAAAATCTTATAAGTTTCTAAATTAGCTGTAATAAAACTGATCTAACTAACCCATAATTATAAGTTATTCTATCTTACTTTGTTACAATTTCGCTACACTGTATCACGATTACTTAAGAAATGTTTTTTAAGGAGTTATAAGTGCCTATGCAAATTCATAGTATTATTTTTTCTTTTTTTTAGATTTAATAAAGTCAGCGTTTAATTCCATTTCAATTTCTTCTATAGTAGGCAAGCTAGTTTGTAGTTTTTTAGGTAAAGCTTTTGAAAGCTGATATTCAGAAATTCCTATGGGTTTTTTAATATCACGTAATGAATATTCAGCAAATATTTTATTTTTCTTTTCGCATAATAAAAGACCAATACTGGGATTATCGTGAGGAGTTTTTAATAACTCATCTACTGCTGACAAATAGAAATTTAATTTCCCTGCGTGTTCTGGTTTAAATTCTCCTTTTTTAATTTCTATCACAAAATAGCTGCGAAGTTTAAGATGATAAAATAGAAGATCAAGCCTAAATTCACGCCGATCAATAACCAAGGAATATTGGTTGCCAATAAAAGCAAAACCTTGTCCTAATTCAAGCATAAATTGGGTAATATGCGCTACAATTCCCCTTTCAATCTCTTGCTCATGAGCATCTTTTCCAACAGTCAGGAAATGAAATTTATAAGGGTCTTTCAATATTTCTTCTGCCAATGCAGATTGAGATTCTGGCAATCTTTGATGAAAATTACTCGTTTTAATTTTTTTAGGCCCTTGACGTTTATACAGCTTGCCTTCTATTTGGGAAATAAGTTGACGGTATGACCATCCGTTTTGAAGTGTTTGTTTGGCATACCAATCTCTCTCTTCTTTTTGTTTCACTATTCTTAATAGTGCTATATTATGACTCCAGGGTAATTGGCTAGACACTGTCTGACCAATTTTAAATTTAGGATAAGACTGAGCAAATAATTTCATATTTTTTAAATTAGCAACAGAAAAGCCTTCCGTATCAGGAAAGCTATGCTGCAAATCTTCTGCTAACACTCCAAGCAGATTGTCTCCCCATTTTGAAACTTTCTGTTTTTTAAGAATTAAAGTACCCACTTCCCAATAAAATTCCAACAAGATTTTATTAACTACAATGGATGCTTGTAATTGTGTCGTACGAATTTTACTTTTAATCTTTAATAAAAAAGACTTGTAGCGAGGGTCTATGCGAAAAGACGTTACTCTAGCTAAGGTGTTAGTTTTATTTTTCTTCATTATTTCACTATTTTTATTGATGGGCCGTGTTGGGATCGAACCCGCGACAACTGGAATCACAATCCAGGGCTCTACCGGCTGAGCTACGTCCACCAAAAACTTTTTTATCGTCTGGCGCGCCTGACAGGATTCGAACCTGTTACCCTCAGCTTAGAAGGCTGATGCTCTATCCGAATGAGCTACAGGCGCATTTTACCGCATTTTTTAGCCCAAAAAGCGCAAATTGATCGGGGTAGAGGGATTCGAACCCCCGACATCCTGCTCCCAAAGCAGGCGCGCTACCAGACTGCGCTATACCCCGAATTTTGTTGCACTTGTATCCCTCAGCGCAATGGTTTGGAATCATACTAGGCAAAAAGATAACAGTCAATTTCTTTAAAATGACCTAATAAATCTTTTCTAATCCTGTATAATCTCGGCTGTTTATCAATAAAATTGGAACACCTATCATGACAGCCAAGCTTCTCGATGGCAAATTACTCGCAAAAAAAATTCGTGCCGAGATTGCAGAGGAAATTTGTTTAAGAACACAACAAGGCATACGATCTCCTGGACTCGGTGTGATTCTAGTAGGGGACGATCCTGCTTCACATCTTTATGTCCGTAACAAACGCCAAGCGTGTGAGGAAACAGGCATCCGCTCTATTTATCATTCTTTACCCGCGAATACGCCAGAAACTGATTTGATTCACTTAATTCAACAGATGAATCAAGACACTGCTATTGATGGCATTCTTTTACAATTGCCTCTTCCCAAGTCTATAGATAGTCATAAATTATTAGAACTCATTCATCCGAATAAAGATATTGATGGATTTCACCCTTATAATCTTGGCCGATTGGCGCAACGATGTCCTTTGCTTCGCCCCTGTACGCCTTATGGGATTATGACTTTATTAAGTAGTATTCAAGAGACTTATAAAAATCGTCATGCTGTGATTGTGGGTGCGTCTAATATTGTGGGGAGACCACTCGCGCTTGAATTTCTATTAGCAGGAAGTACAGTGACGGTTTGTCATCGCTTTACTCAAAATCTACCTTTTTATGTATCGCAGGCGGATATTTTAGTCTCTGCGGTAGGCAAATTAGATATTATTAAAGGCGATTGGATTAAACCAGGTGCGATAGTTATTGATGTTGGAACGAATCGACTACCGGATGGTTCTATAAGAGGGGATGTTGAATTTGATGTAGCCCGTGATAGAGCCGCCTGGATTACGCCAGTACCCGGCGGAGTAGGTCCTATGACAATTGCTATGTTATTAAAAAATACTTTGCTCGCTGCTGCCAGTCGTTCCTGCTAAAAAGCGTGGGATCTGTATGTTGCGCGTCACCTATTAAAAATACCGCATCGCTTAGAGTTAGCGAGAATTCTTTTTGCGGGATAATCATAAGAAATATACCTAATAACCCTTATTGCACCTCCCGCCTCTCCTCAGTATACTCATCAGTTATTTCTCTTGTATGAGAATCATTCAGTTGAAAGGAGATCAGCTATGGAAAGCAATGCAAAGCAACTTAACAAAGAAAGAGTGGCAATTCTGAGTAAAATATTAGGTATTCCAAAACCACAGGCATGGAGTTTACTCGAAGGTCATTCTGCAACTGATCCTCTTGTATTAAAAAAATTAGCACATGAGTTTGAGTTAAATTTATAACTGGTTTGTGTATTTTTGATAGTACGTTTGTGCTTGCTGTTTGGCGGCGTTTATTTCATCCGCATTCATGTCGTGGGCTAATTTATCGCGCAATTTAATAGCCGCATTTCGTATGTCGTTATTGCTGGAAGTTGAAGCAAGATTCAACCAAACGTAAGCAAGCGTCTTGTTTTTAGGAATGCCTTGGCCTTGTTGATACATCACGCCAAGTAATAGCTGAGCATTATCCATGCCTTGTTCTGCTGCTTTGCTATACCAATAAGCGGCTGATGGCATATCGCTTGGAATGCCTGTTCCTTGCTGATAAAACAAGCCGACCATATACTGCGCGTTGGCTGATCCCTCTTTTGCTGACGTGAGATACCAGGTAAATGCTTGCCTGTCATCCTTAGGTACACCCAGTCCATTATGATAGACATAACCTACAGCAAATTGCGCTTCAGGAAAATTTTGTTGTGCTGCTTTCAAGTACCACTCTAATGCTTTCTGTGGGTTTTTGGGAACTCCAATACCATTAGATGTTAAAAATCCAAGAAAATACTGCGCTCTGGGTAATGCTTGATCTGCTGCTTTGGTGACCCAGTTGACTGCTAAGGCTAAATTGGCGGGGGTGCCTTGTCCATTATAATAAGCGATGCCTAAATTATATTGTGCGATAGCAAGATTTTCTTCCGCCGCTTGTTTATACCAGGAAAAAGCCTGCGTTTTATCAAGTGCAGTGCCTTGGCCTAAACTATGCATTAAACCTAACATAAATTTAGCGGGTGTGAAGCCTTGTTGTGCGGCTAAATTAAACCAATGAATGGCTTGGTTATAATCTTTATTGCTTGCTCCACCTAAATAATACATTAAACCTAAATTATATTGTGCTTGTACTAATCCTGCTGTAGCTGCCTTTGCATACCAATTCATTGCATCCGTCAGATTTTGAGTGACCCCAAAGCCTTTGGCATACATATACCCCAGCATATATTGCGCAGATGGATTGCCACGCAATGCAGCCTGGTTAAATAAAGTGATGGCTTGCGTTAAGCCTTGCGATGCTCCTATGCCATAATAATACATCATGCCATACGCAAATTGGCCTTCAGGCAATCCTGCTGCACTGGCTTTAGCATACCAGGCTGTTGCGAGATCATTCTGTAGGGTTGTGCCAAAACCATGTTGATAAAAATACGCTAGCATATACTGAGCGACAGGGATGCCTTTTTCAGCATAGTCTTTGTAGATAGCAAATGCTTTCTCATATTCCTTATTTTTAAACGCTGAATAAGCTTCTGGTAGCTTTTGTTCGGCTGCTTTTTGCTGGAAGAATACGATATTGGAATCGGTAGCAAGTAAAAAATGTGGGGTAAATCCTGATAAAATAATACTGGTTAATAAAATTTCCTTTATCCTATTTTTCATGGTTAATGTTTCCTGTCTGCTTGGGTTAATACTTGCGTAATGACTGCAATCACTTGATCAATTTGTTCCTGAGTAATAATCAGTGGAGGCGCGAGGCGAATGACGGTGTGATGCGTCTCTTTAGTGAGTATGCCTCCTTCCATTAATTTTAAACACAGTTCTCTCGCCGAATAATAACGTGTGTTAATACTGAGGCCGAGCAATAATCCTTTTCCTCGTACTTCCTCAATCAAGGGGGATTGTATTTTCTTTAAATGCTGCATTAAATAATCACCCATTTCTGCAGCGCGTGCAATCAGATTTTCGTTAGCTAATACATTCAACGCTGCCAATCCAACCGTTGCTGCAAGTGGATTCCCGCCAAACGTACTGCCATGATCGCCAGGTGTAAAAACATCCATGATGTCTTTACGGCTTAAGAAAACAGAAACAGGGAGTAAGCCACCGCCTAAAGCTTTTCCTAATAATACGCCATCAGGTGTTACATTTTCATGCTGACAAGCGAGAAATTTTCCCGTTCGGCCAATACCTGTTTGTATTTCATCGCAAATAAGTAATACATTATATTTGCGGCAAATCTCCGCGCATTTTTTTAAATACCCTACAGGTGGAACAATAATTCCGCCTTCGCCTTGGACGGGCTCTACTAAAAATGCGGCCGTGTTAGGTGTGATGGCTTGCTCAAGCGCTGCTGCATCACCATAAGGAATTTGTTTAAAGCCGCGAGGGAAAGGACCAAAGCCTGCGCGATATTGGGGTTCAGAAGACATGCCCACAATAGTGATCGTTCGGCCATGAAAATTACCTACACAAGTGATAATCTCAGCCTGATTTTCTGGAATATTTTTTATAGTATATGCCCATTTACGCGCTGCTTTTAAAGCAGTCTCCACGGCTTCTGCGCCAGTATTCATCGGCAATGCTTTTTCCTGGCCTGTGAGTTCACAAATCTTTTGTAAAAACGTACCTAATTTATCTGTATAAAAAGCACGAGATACCATTGTTAATGTATGCGCTTGTTCTGTGAGTGCTCTGACCAGTACAGGATGGCAATGTCCATGGCTCACTGCTGAATAAGCGCTCATCATGTCAATATAGCGTTTACCTTCTTCATCCCATACGTAAATGCCATTGCCTCGTGTGATTACCACTGGCAATGGATCATAATTATGTGCGCCATATAAATATTCTTGATCAATGATAGAATGCATGATAATTCCAATAGAGATTTTAATATGTAAGTAGTATAGCGGAATCTTGGAAAATTAAAGAGAGGAATTAAAAGGGTATTTTTCCAGGGCGCCTTAAGAAACCCTCTTCCTATTATGTTGGAGACCTCTGCTGCATTTTAGGCTTTCCTTTCATGAAGGACTTGCTCACCACGCTTCAAGTCGATCCCCCTTTAATTACTATTGCACGGTTCCAGACGAAACTCCTGATAAAAATACCCATAGTGAGTATACAAAAGATTGTTTAATTTTCAACCACAACCAGGGTCAAAAAATAGCACACCCTTGATTATATTGGAAATATATATTTATATAAAATGGATGAATATTGTTACTATTAGACATTTTTAATCATCATCAGATTTTTAATCATGATAAAGCATAAACAACAAAAAATATTAACTGAAGTGGAAGCAACGATTCATGCATTAAGTCATGATGGGCGTGGTATTGCTCGCATCAATGGTAAAACCCTTTTTGTTCATGGTGCAATCCCAGGCGAAAAAGTGAAATGCCATATCACCCAACATCATCGTCACTATGATGAAGCTGTCGCAATAGATGTGGTGATTGCAGCGCCTGAGCGTGTGACTGCTGATTGTCCCCATTTTGGCGTGTGCGGCGGTTGTAGTATGCAGCATATTCATATCACCCACCAAATTCAATTTAAGCAACAAATAGTATTAGAGCAGCTTAAACATTTTGGAAAAGTAGTGCCTCAAACTCTTTTGTCGCCTGTGATTGGTGAAGCGTGGGGTTATAGACGTAAAGCACGCTTAGGTGTGCGTTATGTCATAAAGAAAAATAAAGTGCTGGTGGGGTTTAGGGAAAAATTCAATCGTGGCCTTGCAGAGATACAACAATGTTTAGTTTTGCATCCGAGTATAGGAACACGGATGACAGCACTTGCTGAATTAATAGCAAGTCTAAGTCAGTACGACCATATTGCACAGGTTGAAGTAGCTATTGGTGATGATGCGGCTGCTTTAGTTTTTCGGAACTTGAATTCTCTCCCTGAAGAAGATTGCGTAAAATTGCGTAATTTTGGAAAGGCGACTGACTTGCATATTTATTTGCAGCCTAATTTACCTGAGCCTCTCAAAAAATTATGGCCGGAAGATCATAACGATAGACTGACTTATGCATTACCTGAATATGCACTTACTCTGCGCTTTCATCCACTCGATTTTACCCAAGTGAATAGTGAAATTAATCAAGTGATGGTCAAACAAGCCGTTTCTCTGCTTGCACCAGAACCCACTGATTCTCTATTAGATTTATTTTGCGGGTTAGGTAATTTCACATTACCATTAGCGCGTTATGCCAAGCATATTGTGGGGGTGGAAGGTAGTGAGGGAATGGTAAAACGCGCAGAAGAAAATGCACTTTATAATAAAATAACAAATACAAAATTTTATGCGGCCAATTTGATGGGGGCATTAGAAAATGCGCCATGGCTGCAACAAACATATGACAAGATTTTGTTAGACCCTCCACGAACAGGTGCAAAAGAAATTATTTTATATTTTTCAAAATTATCCGCAAAAAAAATCATTTATATCTCTTGTAACCCCGCAACGTTAGCGCGCGATGCAGGGGAATTGGTTCATCAACAAGGATATGCACTTACGCAAGTAGGTGTTATTAATATGTTTCCGCATACGAGTCATATCGAGTCGATTGCGGTTTTTGAGAAGAAATAATCAAGCGTGTAAGATAAGCCACGAAAAAAAAGATTTTGTGTGATACCATAAGCTGCTTTTGTTTTTTAAAAAGTAATTCTTATAAAAAGTAATGCTTATGATAGCTATAGAAGAAAAAATCATACACTTACCTAACGGTCCCATTGATGTCAACGGGTGGTTGACGCGGTTTCAAGCGAATGCTATTTCATCGACAGACATTATTCAAAAAGCAGTCCAACTGGCGGAGGTAACGGCCCAGGGGCTTACAACATTTTATGGGAAACCTTACCTTGCGGAAGGCATAAAAATAGCGGAGATTTTAGTGGATCTAAAGTTAGATCACGAAGCCATCGCGGCCAGTATTATTACGCCTATCCATGAAAATTATTTGACATTGGATACCATCAAAAAACAGTTAGGGGAAAATATTGAAAAATTAGTGAGAGGGGTGCGTCAAACCAAAATTATTGACACTCTACAGACTCATACTAATAAAACCCGTGATAAAACGAAAATTGACTGTTTGCGTAAATTATTTTTAGCAATGGTGTCTGATATTCGCGTAGTGTTAATTAAATTGGCCGAACGTCTCTGTATCATGTACGGCATTAAAAATATTAACCCCACAGAGCGCCAACGTTTCGCCCAAGAAACGCTGGATATTTATGCTCCTCTTGCCAATCGTTTAGGAGTAGGACAGTTAAAAGGCGAATTAGAAGATATTGCTTTTCGTTATTTAGATCCGGCTGCTTATAAAAAAATTGCGGCATTTCTTGCTGAACGGCGTAGTGATAGAGAAAAACGTATTCAAGAAATGCTTTTATTTTTAAATAAAAATTTTGAAGAAGAAAAAATGAAAGCAGTGATTTCAGGCCGTGCGAAGCATATCTATAGTATTTATACCAAATCACAAAAAAAACACCTTAATTACCAAGATATCTATGACTACAGTGCATTACGCATTTTAGTGCCAACAGTCAATGATTGTTATGCTGCATTAAGTATCGTGAATAAACTTTGGGAATCTATTCCGGATGAATTCTGTGATTATATTGCAAACCCTAAACCGAATGGATATCGTTCTATCCATACCGCTGTGATTGATCAATATAATAAATATGTCGAAATTCAAATTCGTACTCATAAGATGCACGAAGAAGCAGAGCATGGCATCGCCGCGCATTGGTTATATAAAGAAGATAAAACACGTGACCCTGATTATCAAAAGAAAATTACTTTTTTACGCCAATTGCTTGCGTGGCATAAAGACCTTGTGAATCAAGGAATACAGCCTGACTCTACCATGAAAACTATTTTTGAAGATTGTATTTATGTATACACACCCATGGGTGATGTTATTGAGTTGCCTAAGGATGCTACGCCATTGGATTTTGCCTATCATATTCATACGGCTCTAGGGCATCGCTGTCGAGGCGCCAAAATTAATGGGCATATTGTGCCTTTGACTCACGCATTGCATACAGGTGATCGCGTGGAAATTCTCACAACGCCACAAGGTATACCCAGTAGAGATTGGTTAAGAAAAGAAGCGGGTTATATTAAAACTGCAAATGCCTATGGGAGAGTAGCGCATTGGTTTAAGCAGCAAGATAGTAGTCAACGAGTGGAAGCCGATAAAAAAATCTCACATCCTCCAAAGCGTAATTTGCCGCCTGCTATTGTACCGACTGATACACCCTCTGCTGTTTCCTTAACAGGCGTGCGAATTGATGGAGTAGGAGGGGGCCTGCTTGTTCGAATCGCGGGATGTTGTCAACCAATCCCACCCAATGCGGTGATAGGTTATATTACACAAAGCCGAGGTGTTTCTATTCATCGAAAAAATTGTAGCACTGTTTCTTATTTAACTCAGGATTATCAAGATCGTTTAGTGCAAGTTGAGTGGAATTCACTACCTGCTAAATAAAATAATTGTTTTTAGCGTAAATCATAGCTAATAATACAAAATATATTTAATATATTGTGTTATAATTATAAGAATATAAAATAGGTTTTATATGGCCAATACTCTGTGGGGCAAAGTCTATTACAAAGATAGGTATGCAGGGCGCTTGCAACAAGAGCCTGGCGGGCGAGTGACTTTTACGTATGATGTATCCTATCTTCAAGCCAAACAACCTGCCATTGCTTATACACTTCCTCTACGCGAAGAGCCTTATTTGTCAGAAAGAGGATTGCATCCTTTTTTTGATAATTTGGTGGCAGAAGGCTGGTTTCGTAATGCGCAAGCGAAAGCGCTAGGCATACATCCTAATAACCGTTTTTCACTATTATTGGGTTTTGGATATGATTTAGCAGGCGCGGTTTCAGTGATTGATCCTGAGCCCCAAGCCCATTATCCATTGGATCACACAGATGAGGCAACTCTTGCTGCTTTGTTAGGGCGTGCGTCTATCTCAGGCGTGCAGCGTAAGTTACTTATTGTGCAGACAGAAAAATTATTTCGTCCAGTGAGACCTAATGAACTGAGTACACATATAGCCAAATTAGCTTCTGGAAATTTAAGCCATTTATTAGAATTGGAATATTTGACTTCGCTGGCTGTTAGCCGATTATTACCTGATGATGAAGTTGTCAAGATGGAAATGGCGACCGTTGCCTCTCTACATGAGCCTGCATTAGTGATTCCGCGTTTTGATAGAAGTGCGACTGGCAAACGCACGCATCACTTTGAAGAATTCAATCAGCTATTAGGTAGGTTTTCTGGTAATGATAAATACGAGGGTGATTATAAAGAAATGGGGCAATTTATTTTGAATACCCCTGAATGTATTCCTGCTGAAGCGGAGAAATTATTGAGACGTATTTTGGCTTGTCTTTTAGTTGGAAACACAGACGCGCATTTTAAAAATTTTGCTATGTTCCATACGCGAGATGGGTTAAGACTCACGCCTTTATATGATTTAGTCGCGTCCTCTATTTATAGTGAATACCAATCTATTGCATTGAATATATGCGGTATTCGCAATATGGCAATCTCTAAGTTAGATGCCAAGCATTTGCTTTGCATGGGAGAAGGATTTGGCGTTTCACCTGAAGCAGTCATTGCGATAATAGAAATGTTAAGCAAGCAATTATCAAATGCATTGATTGCTGTTAAAGAGTCACCTATTGGTACATTACAATTACGTAAACAACTCATTGAGAAAATGGAGAAGCGATGGAATGGAAGTTTTTCATTAACTGGCCAGCGATTGTTGAAGAAGCAAAGCAAAGGCGAAAAAAACAACGGTTAACACAAGCGACATTAGCAAGAATGGCAAATGTAAGCACTCCGACTGTTTCACGTTTTGAAAACGGTGAGAAAGATATTCAGCTTTCAACAGTAATCAGTATTTTGAATGTATTGGGAATGAATGATAAACGGCATCTTATTTTTTCCGAAAGAAATGAACATGATAAACCTAGTCGCACGTGTGTGGTATTTACAGGACAAGATGCAGATAAAATAATCGAATGTGCTATTAGTTGGGAAGCTCTCCAAGATTATTTTGGATCGGATGGAAGAAAAAATAATTTAAAAGTGTTTCAAGCGAACCGTGAAAGTATTCAGCAGATCGCGCGACGAAAATATCTTGCGGGAAATTTTGAGTTGGATGGTTCTATTCTATTAAAATCTAGTGATTTTGATTGAGTTGAAGTAAACTTTATTAACTATGAGATATACTATAAAACTTATTTTTTTGGAGGAGATGCAGCATGCTAAAACGAACTAAAATCCAAGGTTTTTTTGAAAGCGGTAATGCAATGATGGAAGAAGCTGAAGAATTAGGTGTCGATGACACGCATACTCTATCTAGTGAGGTTCCTTCAAAAGAAAAATTGGGAAATAGAATTTTGGGTGATGGAGAAGAGAAAGAAGACGAAGACGAAGACGAAGAAAAACACGCTATTGATGCCAGTGAATTACTGACTGCTGAGAATATAGAGAAGAGAAGCTTGTCAGAGAAGAAAAGAAAGAGAAGCAATAGTGTAGCATCTACGATATCCTTAGGTTCTCCATTATATGACAATGATTTAACGCCACCCGAATCACCGTTAAAACCACGAAAACTAGATTTAAACGGAGCAGAGGCTGAAGATCTTGGAGAGGAAGAAAAGTTTAGAACACTATCACCTGCATCATTAAGTCGTTCATCATCAGGAACATTATTTGCCTATAGTGAAAGACAAGGAATAACGCAGGCTAAGGTATTGCCTCCTGAATTACAAGAATTAGCAAACAGGTTGGTAAAAAAAACTAAAGAATATCCACCAGAATATGCTGATAAAGTGATGGGTGTTATCACAGAAGAGCTTGCGGCATGTAACAAGGAGTTAATTTTATTGAAAAATGATTAACGTTTTTTAGGGCGTTTTAAGCTCATCTTGTCTTCTAGTCCAGGGATGAAAATTTTTTATTTTTGGCGGTAAATCAAATTTAGCTAATTCTGCAGCACTCAGTGATGTATAGTTTCCGTATGTCAATACATACCAATCGCGTCCATTATGCTGAGATTTTGTTTGTTTAATAGAAGTGAGATTGTTTAAGTTTAATAGTAATTGTTGCTCTTTAAGAGGTGCGAGGTAATAACTGCCCATGAGTTGCAGAGTATATTTTGAGGAAGCATTATTTATAAAAGCATTTGTATTTTTAAAAGTATCAGGTGCAAAAGAGGGTGAGCTTTCTGGTTTTTCGAGTGTAACAGCAGCGGGCGGGTGAGTTATGTTTTCTTGGATGGCGGCGAGTGCCCTGACAGCAGGTGCATACTGTGCATGGGCGGCTTTATTCATCCAAAAAAGCCCTGACTCGCTGTCTCGTGTAATGCCATAACCATAATAATACATATAACCCACGCCATATTCTGCTTGAGGGATGCCTTCTGCTGCAAGGGGCAGTAATTGATGAAAAGCAGATTTGAAATCACCCGCTATAAAACTGGCTTCACCGTTTTGTAATTGTTGTGCAGTGGAAGTTGCACAAGATGGCAATAACAGGCTATTCATGAATGCGAATAAAAGGGTAATAGTCTCTTTAAATTTCAATTTTCAGCCACTCCGCAACTTGTTTTGCATAATAAGTTAAGATTGCATCTGCTCCCGCGCGTTTCATAGAAATCAATGACTCTATGACGCTTGGTTTTTCATCCAGCCATCCAAGTTGAGTGGCTGCTTTGAGCATGGCATATTCACCACTGACTTGATAAACAAAAGTGGGCACCTGAAAAAGTGTTTTTGTCTGCTGCACAATATCCAAATAAGGCATACCTGGTTTAATCATCACAATATCAGCCCCTTCTTGCAAGTCCATGGCGACTTCGTGCAATGCCTCGCTTCGATTGCGCGGGTCTATCTGGTATTGAAGTTTATCTGCTTTTCCTAAGGCTTGCTTTGAATCAACTGCTTCACGAAAAGGGGTATAAAAACTCGAAGCATATTTAGCGGAGTAAGCTAAAATCTGTGTTTCAGTAAACCCATTTTTTTCTAATGCATCACGAATAATGCCAATACGCCCATCCATCATGTCAGAGGGTGCAATAATATCTACGCCAGCCTCAGCATGTGAAATGGCTTGTTTAGCAAGAATAGTAGCAGTTTGATCGTTAGCGACATAGCCATTTTCATCAAGAATGCCATCTTGTCCATGAGGTGTATAAGGATCTAAAGCAATGTCAGTAATAATGCCAAGTGAGGGAAAGGATTGTTTTAATTGACGTACAGTCGATTGAATAAGCCCTTCTGGATGATAAGCTTCTTCAGCCAATAATGTTTTTTTTGTAGGGGAGATGACTGGAAAAAGCGCTATCGCAGGAATACCCAATGTTACTATTTTCTCTGCTTCTAGCAGTAAAAGATCGAGGCTCATACGTTGTATGCTAGGCATAGATGAAATAGGTTCAGCACGGTTTTTGCCTTCTAACACAAACACAGGATAAATTAAATCATCCACAGTAAGACGTGTTTCAGCTATTAAGCGTCGTGAAAAAGGTGTATAACGTGTACGGCGTAGACGAGTCTTGGGAAAATGTCGGGGCGTAGTCATCATAGCTTTGATCCAAAAAAAACAATGAGGTATTATACATCTTTTTCATAGTAGTTGGTAAAATGGAAACAGTACATTATTTGATTGATTTTATTCTGCATCTCGATGAGCATCTCATTGCATTTGTCACTGCTTATGGTGTTTGGACGTATGCTTTGCTCTTTCTCATTATTTTTTGTGAAACGGGCATTATTTTAACGGCTGTTTTGCCCGGCGATTCATTGCTTTTTGCAGCAGGCGCACTGACAGCGAATGTCTCTATCATAAACGTTCATCTCTTGTTTAGCTTGCTCGTGATAGCTTCTGTACTAGGAAATGGACTTAATTATTATATAGGAAAGTGGCTGGGGCCTAAGATTTTTACTTCGGGTGATTCGCTTTTATTGAGTCAAAAACATCTTAAAAAGGCACATGTTTTTTTTGAGCGCTATGGTGGAAAAGCGATAGTCATTGCGCGGTTTATTCCGATGATTCGTACATTTACTCCGTTTGTAGCAGGCATTGGTTATATGGTTTACCGTAAATTTTTTATTTATAGCTTGATAGGGGCTTTATTATGGATAGGCGTACTGGTGTATGGTAGCTATTTATTTGGTAACATTCCCATTGTTAAGCAACATTTTTCATTTGTGATTTTTGCGATTATAGGGTTATCTATTTTGCCGGCTATGGTTGAGATTGTGCGTAGGAAATATTCTGGATTTTTTGGTTAAGGTAGTAGGAATGGCGAGTATTTTGATTTTACAAGGCCCTAATTTGAATTTGCTAGGATTGCGCGAACCTTATTTGTACGGGCATGATACGCTTCCTGTGCTTCATTTAAAAATAGTAACGCTTGCAAAAGAATTGGGGCATGAGGCATTTACTTTTCAAAGTAATGCAGAATCTGCCTTAATTGACCGTATCCATCAGGATGATTCAGATTTTCTGATTATAAATCCTGCTGCGCTTACTCATACAAGTATTGCATTACGAGATGCGTTAATCGCCGTCACCAAGCCATTTATTGAAGTCCATTTATCTAATATTCATCGTCGTGAAGCATTTCGCCAAGTTTCATATTTTTCTGATATTGCATTAGGTACTATCACAGGACTAGGCACAGAAGGATATCTAGTGGCTGTGCGTTATGCTCATTATTATTTAACAAACTTAACAAAGCAAAAAGGATCATATCATTATGGATCTGCACAAGATTCGCGAGCTCATTGAGCTTGCTCAAGAAAAAGGTATTGCTGCAGCCCCTGCAACTGCAACTAAAACAGAACCCGTAGAAATTGTTTCTCATAAACATACGGTAAAAGCTCCCATGGTGGGAACGGTTTATCTTTCTCCCTCTCCTGATGCGAAAGCATTTGTTCAAGTGGGTCAAACAGTCAAGGCAGGTGACACGCTTTGTCTAATTGAAGCTATGAAAATGTTTAATCAAATTGAAGCAGATAAAGCGGGATCCATTGCTTCTATTCTGATTGAGTCAGGCGTCCCTGTTGAATTTAATCAACCTTTATTTGTGATTGAATAAGATCAAGGAAAAGCTAAATGTTAAATAAAGTTGTGATTGCGAATCGTGGCGAAATTGCGCTTCGTATTCTTCGTGCTTGCAAAGAGCTCGGTATTGGAACGGTAGCCGTGCATTCAGAGGCAGATCGTGAGTCGATACATGTGCGTCTCGCAGATGAATCCGTTTGCATAGGACCTGCGCCTGCTGCGGAAAGTTATCTGAGTATTCCTCCTATTATCAGCGCTGCTGAAATCACAGATGCAGAAGCGATTCACCCAGGCTATGGGTTTCTTGCAGAAAATGCCAATTTTGCTGAACAAGTTGAAAAAAGCGGCTTTATTTTTATTGGCCCCTCACCCGACAGTATTCGCCAGATGGGTGATAAAGTAGCTGCGATTACTGCAATGAAAGCCTTAGGTATTCCTTGTGTTCCAGGTTCGAGCGATCCTATTAATGAGGATGATGAAGCAACAGTACGACTGGCTCGTGAGATTGGCTATCCTGTGATCATTAAAGCCGCGGGTGGCGGCGGTGGCCGCGGAATGCGTGTCGTACACACTGAATCCCATTTATTAAATGCTATTGCGATGACACGTGCGGAAGCGAAAGCAGCTTTTAATAATGATAAAGTGTATATGGAAAAATATTTGCAAACTCCAAGACATATTGAAATCCAAGTATTAGGGGATGGCAAAGGGAACGCTATTCATTTGGGCGAGCGTGATTGCTCTATTCAGCGCCGACATCAAAAAATTATTGAAGAAGCCCCTGCGCCTGGGATTACACAAGAGCAGCGCGCAGCGATAGGGGAACGTTGTGCGCAAGCCTGTCGCGATATGGCTTATCGGGGTGCAGGAACATTTGAGTTTTTATATGAAAATAAAGAATTCTTCTTTATTGAAATGAATACACGTATTCAGGTAGAACATCCTATCACTGAAATGGTGACGGGTGTTGATATTGTCAAAGAGCAACTTCGAATTGCAGCAGGAGAAAAGCTTTCTTTGAGTCAATCAGATATTAAAATAAATGGCCATGCGATTGAATGTCGCATTAATGCAGAAGATCCACGTTCTTTTGTTCCATCGCCTGGTACAATTTCTTATTTTCATGCGCCAGGAGGCCCTGGCATTCGCTTGGATTCACATATCTACAGTAGTTATAAAGTACCGCCTTATTATGATTCGCTCATTGCGAAAGTGATTGCTTATGGTGAAGATCGAGAAGTGGCTTTGGCAAGAATGCGGAATGCGCTTGATGAAATGGTGATTGAAGGAATTAAAACGAATTTACCTTTGCATCAAGATATTCTGCGCAGTGATACATTTCAGCGTGGTATTTTGACTATTCATTATTTAGAACAGTGGCTGAATTTGTAACCTGTTGTTTTTAAATAAAAAATATAAAAACAAAAAATTTCTAATAAAAAGTTAAACAGTGTTTGATCGAACAACGAGCAGTGGTGTATAATTGCCCTTTTTGGTAAGCTATAAGTGCTTTTTAATCTATTTTGAGTTATCTATTAAATGAGAGAATGACAATGACTATGAATACTTCAAACACGATGGAAACAACTGAGACAGGACAAAGAGCGCAATCTGCGTTTATTGTTGCCCATAAAAATCAACCTTTGCACGATAGCGTTAGACAAGCGCTTGAGAGCTATTTTTCGCAATTAAAAGGCCAAGCACCTTCCAATTTGTATGATTTAGTATTAGCTGAAGTGGAAGTGCCTTTATTAGAAGCAGTAATGGAATATACAAAAGGTAACCAATCTCGCGCAGCTATTTTATTGGGGTTGAGCCGAGGAACATTACGTAAAAAATTAAAAATCTATGGAATGTTAGATTAATTCTCTGTAGTTATTTAATATATTTGTCCGTCACTCACTCTATTGATGACGGACTTATTTTTTTGAGAAGGCAATAGAAATATGAAGTTTCTTTTTTTGCTAAGATCCGTTCTTATATGGAGTATTGTGGGGGTTACTTCTGGAAAAGCTCTAGCTGATCAATCTGACTTGGTTAGAGAATTACATGTACAAATTAGCAATCAAACAAATACAATTTGCACCTTAATTTTCCAAAAAACGCTTCATGGTATACTGCATTCTTCTCCTCCTCAATCCTTACTGGCGGGTCAATCAGCGAGCTTTGATATGGAGCAAACTTTCTTATTTGGCCCCTCTGAGTTATTAAAATATCAATGTGACCTTAATACGGTTGAATTTAAAGTTGGCCAACCTCTTTATATTTATTTTGGGCAAACTCCTTATCTTACTCTAATTGAATCAAAGGGTTTAACAGCGATAGCCTCGTATGCACAAGGATCTTCTATAATTTTTAATAATAGAGGATTACTAAATGTATCGCTGAGACGCTTGAATCTAGCCTAATTCATTTTATCACGTATAATCCCCTAGAAGGATAGTTGTGGAATTGATGTGATGATGACCAGTGATGAAATCGGCTCGAAAGAAAATGTTGCTGTTCTGTCTTCAGAAAACCAATTAGTACAGCAAGATAAATGGATGACGCATGATCCAAAAGCGGGTTTAAACCCGTTAGTGGATAGTGCCGCTTATTTGTTTTCTTTGATTGGACAATTAAAAAACTTAAAGTCTTATCATCAGTTAGATCAATTACAAAAGACATTAATAGGGGAAATCAATCGTTTTCAAGAGGCGGCTAAAGCCCAAGGTTATCGCTCTGAATATATCGTGGTGAGTCGTTATGCATTGTGTGCCACATTTGACGATATTATCGCGAACACTGCTTGGGGTGGGCAAGGACAGTGGGAGCATTATAGGTTGTTAAATGCGTTTAACTCGGAAGTAGGACAGCAAGAACGTTTTTTTTTAATTCTTGATCGCATCATCAAAGAGCCTGCGCTGTACATTGATGTCATGGAATTGATGTATCTCTGTCTTAGCTTGGGTTATAAAGGAAATTACCGTTCAACAGAATGGAGCCAGCATCAACTTGAAAAAATTACGCATGGATTGTATAAGCGAATTTGCGCTTATCGCGGTCATTCAAGTAGAATGCTTTCGCCATTTCCCTTAAAAACAGGGCTTTCTCGTAAAATAACTAAAAAGCCTTCCTATTGGTTGGTTCTTTTTATCACGGCAAGTATTGTTTCTTTATTATTTGTTGGATTGGGTTTTTTATTGAATACTTTATCTGATCAAACTTATCAAGCATTAACACAGATCGGGAAATTAGCTGTATGAAGCGAATCAAACAATTCATTGCGCCAGAGATAAAAAAAAAATTACAAGAGTTGCAAGGCCAGTTTCAAGGCGCGATTAAATTTCTAAAGAGTACAGTGATTCATCGAAATGGTAAAAAAGTCAATTTAGCTTGCTTGCCTTGGTATTTGATGATGGGATCGAAAGGTTCCGGTAAAACGACTTTACTTGCAAATGCCGAAATTAATTATATTTTAGCGAAACAATTTAAGTCAGAAATAAACGATATTTCTTCCTCGGATGCCTGTAATTGGTGGGTAACGCGGGATTTAGTTTTAGTAGACGTGCCTGGGTTTTATCTTGCTTCTAAATCCAGGTCTCTTTGGCAATCTTTGTTGCAGATGTTAAAAGTCATTTATCGTAAAAATAAGCTTCAAGGTATTATTGTAACGTTGAATTTACCAGAACTGATGGCATCCAAAAAACAACAAGAGAAAACTGAAATTTTTCTGAGTCTAAAAAGACGATTAAGAGAGGTAATAAAATTATTTGGCGAGACGATGCCTATTCACTTAATCATTACAAAATGTGATTTTTTACCAGGATTTACCGATTTTTTTGGTGAAAGCAGTCAGGAGGAGATAACTCAAGCTTGGGGGGTGACCCTTCCGCATTGTAAGGAACAGGAAAATTTAATTACAATTTTTTCTGAACGATTTAATGCGTTGATCAAGCGTATAAATGATCAGTTAATTCGGCGATTGCACCACGAGAGGAATGTCACTGTACGAGCTCATATCAAAAATTTTCCATTGCATATCGAGCAATTAAAAGAGTCAATCATTGAATTTTTGAAAAGAGTAGAGATTTCTCACCCATCCTTATGTAGCGTTTATCTCACCAGTGGTACGCAACATACCCCCCCTCAAGAAACAACGGCTTTATCTTCTGTCGAGAGCAATGCTGCTTACCAGCCTCTTAGCATCATGTCGGTTCCTGCGGTGCCTGCGCGCGCTTATTTTGTTCGACAATTTATTTTACATCATTTGCTAGCAGTGCCAGTGCCGCCTGGAACAAAAAGTCATTATTTTTGGCGAAAACGAATCGCGTATGTGATGGCAGTAAGCACTGTTATGGTGGCTTCTGTTTTGTTGGCGCGTGATTTTCAATTCAGCCTACAGCAAACTTATTCTATGCGAAATGATTTATCAAAATATCAATCAAGTTTGCAAACATCGCATAATAAAAATGAACGCTTGATTCAAGCAATCCCTTTACTCAATTCATTACAACAGGCGACAATGAAGACGGGAGGCACATCATCCCTAGCTATTTATTCTCATAAAACAAAAAAAATGGCTAACGAAGTTTATCGTCAAGCGTTACAAACCGTTGTTTTGCCAGACATTAAAAATTATTTTGAAAATTATTTAAAAACAGCGAGCCATAAAAATCCGGAGCAAGTTTATAGCCTATTAAAAGCTTATTTAATGTTGAATGATAAAGAACATTTTGAGGCCGATTTTATGATTGGGGCATTGCAGGAATTAATGGCAAGTGATGGGAATAAAGCATCTATTGTTGCATTAACTGACCCTATACGCATTGCTTTAAGGGCAGAGTGGATGTCGATTCCGCTCAATTCTGAGTTGATTGCAGAAGTGCGGAAACAATTATTAAGTTTGTCGAGTTCGGCGTTGGGTTTTGTTATTTTGAAAAATACAGGTGCTAATAATGTTGATCATACGATTGATCTTGGCACTGCGTTGGGCAACCCGCCTATTTTTACAAGTAAAGCAGTGGCTATGCGTGTCCCAGCTATGTTTACAGCCAGTGCGTTTAACCGAATTGTAACCAATGAAGTCGTTATGGCGGCGTCTGAAGCTTTACAAGGCAACTGGGTTTTAGGTGAAAATGGAGTGGTCTCTGATCACGCAGCGATTGATACATTAGCTGCAGAATTGCGTACACACTACATCAGCAATTATATTGATATTTGGGAAAGTTTATTAGCCAATATTCAACTGCGCGTTCCTCAAAATCTCATTCAATTGAATGAAATGATTGCAGTGTTGACGAGTAATAATTCACCTTTGTTGCGATTATTAAATACAATAAAAATCAATACATCTCTTGCACCTATTGTTTTGGCGAGCCCTAAATTACAGAGCTTAAATATTTTGTTAGCGAGTGTAGATAATAATAAGTCGAATGCGTTATATGGTATTTTCGTGAGTTTACATGAGTTGCATACTTATTTAGAAAACCTGCTAAATGGGTCTGCAATGGATGAAGCTATCTTCCAAGCGACTCTTCAGCGTATGAAGAACTCTAGCAATGATCCTATTACACATATTTATTTGATGGCTGTGCAAAGCCCTCAGCCTATGAAAACTTGGTTAAATGGGATCGCAACAAAAAGCTGGTATTTTATGTTGCAAGAATCGAGCCAGTATATTGAAAATGCGTGGCAGAAAAACGTGCTGAGTATTTTCCGTAATAAGATCGCTTGCTATTATCCATTTAACCCTACGGCTATCCAATCAGTGAATGTGCAACAATTCAGTGATTTCTTTAAGCCCCAGGGAGTGTTGACGAATTTTTACAGTGATTATTTACAACCTTTTGTGGATGATACGCAGGAGAAATTACAATGGCGGGCCGTGAATGATCAAAAACCTTTATTTTCAAGTACCATCCTGGATCAGTTAGAACGTGCTGCTCATTTACAACAACTCTTTTTCCCGAAAGGGGATGACAAATTAAATGTACAGGCGCTGGTTTATTTGTCACGGACGGATAGGGATAAGAATATTGAATCACCTATCAATTTCGCACAAATTAAATTGCCTGACCAATTGGCAAGTTAGAAAGATATGCTTGTATGAGTGATGACAAAAGTAAGATATAATGCCCGCCGAATAGTCATCTTTATCAGAGAAAAGTGATGAACAAGCTTAATAAAGGGCAAGCCGTAGGCTTAAGCGCATTTGCACTTGTGATGCTAATTACAGGAGCCATTGATAGTATTAGAAATTTGCCAGCGACAGCGCTTTTTGGCAGTTCATTAATTTTCTTTTTTGTATTTTCAGCCATTGTTTTTTTAATTCCTGCAGCTTTAGTTTCAGCAGAATTATCATCGCGCTCCACTGACAAAAGCGGTATATTTCATTGGGTGTATGAGAGTTTTGGGGAAAAAATCGCTTTTTTAGCGATATGGTTGCAATGGATTAATACAATGGTCTGGTTTCCAACAATCCTTTCTTTTCTAGCCGGAACATTGAGCTACTTCATTAATCCTGCGCTAGTACAAAATAAATTGTACTTAGTCAGTATTATTTTAAGTTTATTTTGGCTGTTAACATTATTTAACTTAAAGGGCTTGCATTTTTCCTCCAAGCTTTCGAGTTTCTGTGCTGTAGTGGGTATGATTATCCCTATGGCGCTTATAGTGATTTTGGCTATCGTTTGGCTTTTGGTGGGCAACCCATTACAAATCCATTTTACCACTACTGAAATGTTTCCCTCATTAGGTCATGCGGCTAATTGGGTTTCTCTGACTGCGATCATGGCTTCTTTCTTAGGAATGGAGCTTGCGACAGTCCATGTTAAAGAAGTGAGGAATCCACAAAAAACATTTCCTAGCGCATTATTTTTTTCAGTATTGCTTATTCTAGCCACTATGATTCTAGGTTCATTAGCGATAGCAATGGTTTTGCCCAAAAATCAAATTAACCTAGTGAATGGGGTAATGCAGGCATTTACCCAGTTTTTCGCAATGTATCATCTTTCGAAGTTGATGCCAGTCATTACCGTAATGTTATTATTGGGCACGTTGGGTAGTATGGTCAGTTGGGTTATTTCACCTGCCAAAGGATTACTGACAGCAGCGCAATTAGGGTATCTTCCTCCATTTTTTACCCACGAAAACAAACAGGGTGTTGCCACACCGCTTTTGATTACGCAGGCTATTTTGGTCAGTATAGTTTGCCTAGCTTTTTTGCTGATGCCGAGTGTAAATGGTTCTTATTGGTTATTAACTGCACTAAGCACGCAGCTTTACGTGTTAATGTATGTGTTGATGTTTTTAGCGGCTATCTGCTTAAAGTATAAGGCAATAGATAGGGTGCATGGGTTTACTATCCCGGGTGGTAAACTCGGCATGTGGTTTACCTGTCTGTTTGGCTTGATCGGTTGTGGTATTACACTTTGTGTGGGTTTTATTCCACCTGCAGGTATTGATGTCGGAGGCATTCTGCATTATGAAATTGTCTTTTGTAGTGGATTGATTGGCATGGTCTTGCCTGTGCTGTTATTTTATTGGTATAAAAAAAAGCGATGCAAAAATGTAGTGCGCTGGAAGAACCAGTCTGGTTCTCTGCTCCCTCTTAAATTTCCTTGAACACTCCCTAGCCATTTAGGCTTTTTTTAGGTATGCTATCAACAAACTTGTCACAGCAAATCAGAGTAATAATTCTAATGGCTCGATACTTAAACCCCAAAATTGATTTAGTATTTAAAC
>JAJONP010000140.1 GCA_021323555.1 Gammaproteobacteria bacterium
CGATGGAAGCAGAAGCGGCATCCGCAAAAGTGAAGGCCGAGAAACTCGCGGCTGAAAAAGCGCAAATGGAAGCTGACCAGAAATACGCAGAGCAAGCGCAAAAAGAGCAAGAAAAAGCGGAGCAACAGAAAAAAGCCGCCGCAGAAGAAAATAAAGAAGCAGACACCGAAGGGCGGATAAAAGTCTATTCTCACTTTTGGAAACCTGCTAAAGCTGCATCGCCTAATGTGGGTACTTTTTTACGGCTGGTAGCCGAAGGAGAACAAGACAAGGCAGAAGCGATGTTAAAAGCGAACCCTCGGCTAGGGCTAGCGGCAGGGAGCGTCACAGACTTATCAAAACGGACATTTAAAAACATCACAGGGCTGCAATATGCGCTCTGGGCATTGGATTGGAACATGTGGCTGATGTTATTAAAGTACATCCCTCGTGAGGAAGCGCAATTGCAAGCGATGGCACTGGACGAGAACGGCACCGAGCATGGGAAGCATTTCGACTTCAGTCAACTACTCAATGCCTATCGGACGTACGAACAAGATTATGATGCTTGGGGTAAAGCCAAGAATTGGAAAGCCATGGAAACCCACTGGTGCCAGCAAGTCGGCGGGGCGCAATTGCAGTTACCCGCGCATGTAATCAATGAATATTGCCGACCGGACAGAGCATTTGATCCACTTCCTGATTTTAAGCAAGAAGGCTTGCCGCGAGTGAGAGAGGTGGGAGGAATAAAAGGGAGCGATCTTTTCACTTACGTGTATAACGGCGGCATGTGTGGGGTGAAATGGGGCGTACTCAGGCATCGATTCCCCTTCGAGGCGTATCATTATGGCGGTTTTCAGCATGTCGCTATCGAAGTGTTTCGCGAAGTTTGTTACGCAGAAACTAAGTCCGTGGCCACCTTGTTCGAAGTGCGCTTGCAGCAGCAGCAACTTTTGATGAAAGAGCTATTGAGCAATGTGCGACACGAAGCTACTTTATAAAGTGTTTCTGCAAGATAATTAACTATCTTGGAAGAAACCTGCTGTTCCGTCAGCAGTTCCTTACCTCAATATGCGATTGCAGTAATGCGATGGTGTAAAGCTTGAGGGACAATGTAACCGCGGGAGACCGTAGATAAGTCCGTGAGGATGAGTCGAATCTGCTAGCACAAAAGCGGAGAGGAGCCAAGGACGAATGGTAGGGTTAACGTAAAGTGAACTCTTAATATAAACATCGTTAATAGCAAAGCGCCAAATGTGCTGATAGGCGTTAACCAAAACGGTAATACAGTCAGGATACGGGGGTATTGCTTCCCTATATCACGGATGCTAGATAGACTGTCGGTGAATAAAGAGAACCTAACCCATTTACTGATTTATGAAGTGGAACGTGGGAATCCCGTATAGCTCCCAAGTCATTGGGAAGGTGTATTGTAAAATGCATCAATGGCTATGCGGCGAAAGGATGCTGGAAAAAAGCGAATGCTACACTGTAATGGTGTAGATACGGGTTGCAACATCACCTGGCACGAAAGTGAGCTGACATCCGGCTGGTCATTAATCGCGAGAAAGTTTGGAGAACTGACATCATGGGAGAACGCAAATGACGGTGATGGCTGAGCCATTAACTGATGCCCTTCCAACGATGCTGCCAACGTGGGCTTCCATAGATTGGAAGAAAACAACAGCGCACGTACGTCAGCTACAAATGCGTATCGCGAAGGCTTATCGAGAAGGAAAACACGGCAAGGTAAAAGCGTTGCAGTGGATACTGACTCACTCATTTTCTGCAAAGTTACTAGCAGTTAAACGAGTTGTTTCAAACAAAGGTGCTAAAACACCCGGTGTGGATAACATTATTTGGAATACGGCTACCCAGAAGATAAAAGCAGCAGCATCGCTCAAGAGGCGTGGCTACAAAACCAAGCCACTCAGGCGAATTTATATTCCTAAGAAGCAAAAAGGGCAATCTAGGCCGCTGTCTATTCCGGTTATGCAATGCCGAGCGCAGCAAGCGTTACATCTTCTGTCGCTTGAACCCATAGCGGAACTCAAAGCGGACAAAAACACCTATGGATTTAGGCCTCTCAGATCGACAGCAGATGCAATCGAGCAGTGCTTTATCGCACTCGCAAAGAAAACATCATCGCAATATATTTTAGAGGGTGATATTAAATCCTGCTTCGACAGAATTTCACATTCTTGGTTAACATCAAATACACCTATGGATAAAGAAATACTGAGGAAATGGCTATCTGCTGGCTATATGGAGAAAAAGACGCTCTACCGTACAGACCTTGGCACTCCGCAAGGCGGTGTCATTTCGCCAACACTTTTAAACGTTACGCTGAGTAGGTTAGAGCAAGCTGTAAAATCAGGGACTAAACTAAAAGATAAAGTAAACATTAGCACATACGCTGATGACTTTATTATAACAGGTTCAACGAAAGAAGTATTGGAAAAGACGGTAAAGCCAATTGTAGAAGCCTTTATGTGTGAACGTGGTTTAACTTTATCAAAAGAGAAAACTAAGATAACGCATATCAATGAAGGCTTTGACTTCCGTGGAATGAATGTACGAAAGTACAACGACAAACTCATCATTCAACCTGCAAAAAGCAGTGTTAAACGGTTCCTTGTCGATATAAGGAAAACAATTAAGTCTAATGCAACAGCTAAACCTGGGAACTTGATCAAACAACTCAATCCAAAGATTCGAGGATGGTCAAATTACTATCGGCATGTCTGTGCAAAAGATACTTTTACTTATGTAGACCATAACATCTATCAAGCCCTATGGCGATGGGCAGTAAGACGACATCCAAATAAAAGTGCGACATGGATTAAAGATAAATACTACCGCACTGAAGGAAATCAACGCTGGGTGTTCTATGATAAAGTCAAAGACAAGCAGGGACAAATAGCGAATCTTGACCTTATCAAGGCAAGCAAAACGCCTATCAAGCGGCACATTAAGATTCAAGCCGAAGCTACACCATTTAATCCCGCGTATCATGATTATTTTGATGAACGAACTTCAAAGCACGCAAATGCTATGAAATTGGGGATGACATCAATATGGTGGGTGTGTTGGTGGCAGTTAATCAATCCAAAATATGAAACAGAAAAGCGCGGGTTACAATAATGTGTGGCCTTATATTTGCTTGAGCCGTGTGATTGGAAACTATCATGCACGGTTCTTAGGAGAGTGGTGGCTAGTAATAGCCACTGCTTATCCGACAAGCCCTTGCTGGTTAGTAAACGATAAGTGTAGCAAACCACGACCCAACCATGCAAGAGGATTATTTAACTCTGTTGCCTTATGAACATAGGCGATGAGCATATGTTCTACGGACAACTTTTTCATCACTGCGCGCTTCCACCAGAGAGCCCAACGGATAAGGTACTGCTGAATATCTGCCGCAGAAACGGTACTTTCTTTCCTGGCAGTGGCCTTATCTAAAGCGCGGCGACAACTGCGAGGATGAATCGCAATCGTGGCCTTTTTCTCTGGATTTTTATGAAGTTCGGTTTGCGCCGAACTAAAGTTAACCCCTAAAAAATGGAAAGTTTTGAATACACCCATTTTTGTTTTATGGGGCGAGAGTTTCAGTTTTAAGGAGGCTACTATTTTTTTTAAACGTTTTTTGGCAGAAACAAATTGGTTTTTTGTTTCACACAAAATAATCGCGTCATCCATGTAGCGCGCGTAAAAACAAGAACGTTGCTCAAAAGCGCGGTCTAAAGGCGTGAGATATAAAGCACCAAAAAAGGGTGACAAACTACTGCGCGATGGAATCCCTTGCGTTGGCAATGATAGCACAGCGTCTTTGTCGACTCGAATAGTCACAATGCTGTTAAAATAGTGACGTAAACGTGGATCATCAAAATTCTTATTCAGTTGTTCTAATAAGATAGCGTGTCTGATGGAAGCATAATACGATTTTATCTATTCGTATAACATAACGAAAGCGGCGTGATGCAGTGGCTTTCATCACTGCATTTAAGGCTAATTTAACGCCATTAATTCCATGCTGGTGGTAACAAAGAGGCGAAAGGATCACTGAGAAGGTGGGTTTAATAATTTTCTGAATGAGAGATAAGATGAGACGGTCGCTACAATTCCAGAGAGTCACGGCTTCTTCTGCGAAAGGGTATGTTTTTAAAGGCGAGAATTGATAACGGCCTTCAATAAAGGCCTGTAGCCACTGATGAATAGACGTGTCCCATTCAAAAATAAAGCTCCACCAGGGCGACAATTCGCCCCACGCGTATTTTTGGGCTATTTTTTTATTTTTCCAGTGGTGAGCCACTGATAGCAAGGCATTCAAATCCCATCGGGGTTTTGTGATTTTTTTATTTTCTTTTTGCATAAAAAATTCTTTGGTTGCAAGGTAAAGGGTGATTGTAATTCTCCTCCTATTGAAGCGGCTATCCGTTTATTTTTTAGGGTAGGCCATTTTTTAAAAATAAACATGCTTGATTTATTTTTTAAAAAATACGGCTAAAAAATACAAAAAGTTAGAAAAAGAGTGAATGGAAAGATATTTTTTATGTAAGATACTTTGCAATTTTCTTACAAAAATTTACACGTCTTTCCTACAGAAAAAACTCCCTCATTCACGTAACATGCCGATTCTTTACGATGGGAGCATGCGATGACAGAAAGAGATAAGCCCTTATTTTTTCAAAGGGGTGCGGGCGATCAACGCCATTTAATGAAAAAACTCAACGCGAGGCGTTATGCGCGAGAGGTGTTTTTAATTTTGGAAGTCATTGTCATGGGTCTTATGTTAGCTGCAATGTTTTTCCACTACTCGATGGTAGGTTTTGTTATCCGTATTGCAATCATTGGTATTCTTGTTGTGATGAACGCGATCAAATAGGAATAATTAAAATGGATTGGGCTCGACCCACTCGGAAAAATCTTTAAAAAGTCTTTGTCTCAAGGGATTCCAAAGGGGATGCCCCTTTGGTTTTTCAAATTTTTTAAAAGAGAGAGGGGCATGCTGCCCCTCTTCAGAGTGAGTGATGATCTGAAATCGTTATTTATGAATAACTAAATACATGTGTTTTGCCATTCACCTCAATAGAAAAGAAATCGTTTATAAACCAATCCCGCGCCATTTTTTCGGCCAAATCATCAGGAATGTTTATGGTTTCTTCTGCAAGCAATTGAACAAAATCCACTTCCGTACCAAATTCTCCTCTATAACACTCTTCCAATAACTGCTGAGCGTTTTCTCTATCACCTCCGATGTAGCTCAGTACCCCTGCGCCTAATTCGCCATGCTCTACGATAAATGCGGCTATTTCTGAGACGGTTTCAAAGGGAGTTGATTCCCCAATGGAAACACCACCAAAATCTTCATAGCCGTGTATTGCCCATTCTTCCGCGTTAGGCATAGGGCTTCTTGCTAACATTTCTTTAACAGCCTGATGCAAGCGTTCTGCATCTTGATTAGCCTCTATCCATTGACCATGTAAATAGCCATTGCTGTAAGCGGCTAAGCAGGCCACATAAATTTTAGGTTCTAATGTATTCATTGTTTTTTCTCCTAGTTGTTAATAAAGGGTTGCGCATGCAACCCTGACTAGGCAAACGCCGATGAGTGTAACGAGTCAGGTGGGGTGAGAGCAGTCAAGGACAACCGATGCCGAGGGT
>JAJONP010000141.1 GCA_021323555.1 Gammaproteobacteria bacterium
AAGCATGAGGCAGATTGTTTTAACTCCTGAAACTAACGTAGAAGAGATGAAAGAAAATTGGTGTCAAGATTATTGTTTGAGCCATGGATATGAGATCATTAATAACCTACATTAATTAATTGCCATCAGGTAAAAACGAGAGAGAGATAAAAAGATGCAAATTATCTTTCCATTTCAATTTCATCTCGTCCCCTGCTGTCTTGATCTTTTCTCAACCCATCAAGGGCTGAAGGTTTAAAAGTTTCTCTGGAAAGGACGGTTGGTAAATTCCGAACCTCATCCGTATAAATCTGGACCCCATAGCGCGCTCTGGAAATGGCTACATAATATAAATTCTTGTCCATCGTTCGGCTTTTCGTTTGAAGGTCTAAAAGGACGCTATGAAGGGTCATGCCTTGGCTCCCATGAACGGTAGAAGCATAGGCATGGCTCAGGGGTAATAAGTCCTTCGTAGATAAAGAAACTTGTCGGTGTTTGTCTTTTAAAAGGATGGGTGGAACTACATAAGGGGGTAAAAAGTTTCGTAGGGTTAATTTTTAAAAGAGCTTCGAGGTGAGTTGGCGCCGGGTTGATCGGAGGGTTGAGTTCGTATTCGATACGGTTTCGCGAACTTTTTCTTTCTGCCGCTGTTTCTGCCTTCCTTTCAAATTCTCCTCGCAAGCAAGAAACTGTCTTGCCTTTTATGAAAAACCTCCCTTTAATAAGCCAGTATTGTAATACGAACTTTATTCCTTTATTTTTAGTAATTGCGAACTTATCCATATATAAATAAAGAAAATGCCTTACCAATACATCAGGGAGCCACTCAGAACCGAAGAAGCCGACAGGCTCTGCCATGCTTGCAAAACAACGGAGGAAAAACTGATTGTCTGGACCTTGCTTGATACGGGCCTAAGGGTGTCCGAACTTTGCAGCCTCACTCCCCAACATATCCTTTGGCAGCAGAAGGCCATCCGCATTTCTGGAAAGGGAGGAATACATGGAAAACAATCTAAAAAACGAGTTGTCCCAATGTCAAGGCGTGTCCAAGCCCTTCTTGAACCTTACTTTTCGCTTCACGATGAGTGGTTTGTAGGTCCCAGGCAGGCTCAAAAAATTGTAAAGAAGATTGCCGACAAGGCTATGATTCCTCAAAAGGTGACGCCTCATGTTCTGCGGCACACTTTTGCAACCACGGCATTACAAAAAGGGATATCTTTAGCCTGCGTACAAAAAATCCTTGGCCATGACCGCCTTATGACAACAGCCATTTATCTAAACCTTACAAACACCCATGTTATGGAGGAATTTGAGAGGAAATGGTAAAAATAACAAGGATGATCAATTCAATGCCAATCCTGTTGTAAGGGGCTTTTATACCCTTTATGTTCTATTTATATTCGGTTTCTGAGGAGCTGTAATGCCAAAGGTTGCCATCTTATCATCTCTTGAACAACGGCGTTTTGATTCACCACCAAAATTTAGCGCCGATGACCGACCTTTGTACTTTTCTTTAACCAAGAGTGAATTGAACCTTGTAAAATCCTTGCGCATGCCAACCAATAAGGTTGGCTTTGCCCTGCAGCTTGGTTACTTTAAAGCCAATGGGAAATTCTTCCCAGCTGAACAATTTCACCAACAAGATATCAAGCATGTCGTTAAGATGCTGGGTATGGATCCTGGATCGATTAATTTACTTTCCTACAAAAAGAAAATACCAACCGATCACCGCAGGCAAATATTGTTATTGCTGGGGTGGCAACCTTTCAACGATAAGCAATGGCAAAAAGCAGTTAATCACATAGAATGGCTGGTTCAGAAACAGTTTTCTCCAAAGGCCATATTTTTATCTATGATTGATTTCTTCTGGCAAAACAAAACGGAACTTCCTTCTTACAATGCTTTATCAACCCTCATAACAGATGCCTACAATGCCTTTGAAGCAAAGCTTATCAATATATTGGAAAGCAAACTGACTCAACTCTACCGGGAAAAACTCAATCAATTGGTATATACTCCTAACGGGAAATCCATGGAGCGCCCGACTATAACTCTTATTAAACAAGTGAATCAATCCTTGAATCCTTCAGATATCCAGGAAAACGTTAACGTATTTAAAGAATTCAAAAATTACTTTTATGAGTTTCAGCCCATAATAAGTGAATTAAATTTGTCAGACCAGGCAACAGAATATTTTGCCACCTGGGTACAAAAGTCTACAGCCTTCCAATTGAGTCAGTTTAATAATAAGAACAAGATCTATCTTCATTTGTTGTGCTATATCAAGCACAATTTTTATTATAGACATGATATCCTCATTGACATTTTTCTAAAATCTGTCGGCTCAGTGAGCAGCGCCGCTGAAAAGAAACTTCATCAACTTGAAAAAGAAAACCGTTCTGAGCACAATAAGGCAATTAAGAAATTATCCAGAACAAGCCAAGATTCACGAGAACTCATTGATAAAATTACTGAAATTATAAAATCACCTCTTCTTTTAGAATCAGAGAAATTATCAAAAATTGAAATCTCCCTTAACCATTATCATGCTGAGTATGGCGCAATAGAAAGACAACGCCTGGTGCAACTTGAAAAATCACTTAATGAAGAAAGTAACAATCAGGCGCTCTTCAATACGCTAGAATTGCTATCCTTGAAGATTCAGCGGAAGGTCTCCTCACTTGTTAAGGTTCTGGAATTGAACCCAGATACTTCCTCTTCCAGCTTAATTGATGCCATCCTTTATTTTAAGTTACCTGATGGAAATACAAAAAATGCATATTCCGCAAAAGATGAACATGATGAATCGCATTTAAAAAAACCCATACCCACGCCATCTATATCTGAGGTAGAGAATGATTCACACAAAGCAAGCAATAATCCGCCGATTTGTTTTCTAAAGGCGGATGAAAAAAAAGAAATCTATGCAGAAAATGGAAAGATTCGGGTTTCTTTATATAAAATCTTGTTATTTATTCACATGAAAGAAGCTATCAAATCGGGAAGCCTTAATTTTCTTTATTCCTATCGTTACAAAGCCATTCATGAGTACTTGATTGACGAGGAATCATGGAAATCTACAAAGGAAGATCTTCTTGTTAATGCTGGACTTTCCGAATTTTATGACTTTAATGAAACAATCAATAATCTTAAAAAACAGCTTAATGAGAAATATCAAATTACAAATGAGAGGCTTCTAAATGGAAGTAACAATCACGTCACAATTGACAAGGGTGGAAAAATAAAAGTTTCTACGCCTAAAATAGACAGCGATGATACGAAATATGTTTCTTTCCTGCTTTCTCAGTCCGGGTTTGTCCCTATTCTGCAAGTCCTTTCAGATATCAATAGTACCGTACAATTTACAGATTCTTTTAAGCACTTCAGCATCAAACATAAAAAAATGAAGCCAGAACCGAAAACAATATTTGCTGGTATTATTGGAAAGGGTTGCAATATTGGCATCAACCGAATTGCGAGCATTTCTGTAGGGATTAGCGGAGATATATTGAGGAATACAGTAAATTGGCATTTTAATTTAAAAAATGTTCAAAACGCCAATGATAAAATCATAAGCTTCCTTAATAAGCTTTCTCTAGCAAACGCTTTTCGCCATGACTTTAGCCAGTTACACACGGGAAGTGATGGGCGTAAGATAAATGTTGCTGTGAGTTCTCTTCTCGCCAGCTATTCCTTTAAATATTTTGGAAAAGGGAAAGGGGTTTCAATTTATACATTTTTGGATGAAAGGCATCTCCTTTTTTACTCGACGGTCATTAGCGCGTCTGAGCGGGAGGCAGCCTATGTAATTGATGGTCTGCTACAGAATGAAGTTATTAAAAGTACCATCCATTCAACAGATACTCATGGATTTATGGAAACTATATTTGCTGCATCCCATTTAATTAGCACAGCTTTTGCGCCGCGAATTAAGAACATTGGCGATCAGAAAATTTATGGGTTCTCTACCAAAGGAACTTACGAAAAACGTGGATATAAAATACTTCCAAGCCGCATTATTAATTTGAAATTAATCAAAGATAACTGGGATGATATCCTGAGATTTATGGCAACTATTAAACTTAAAAATGTATCTGCCTCTCAGTTATTCAAAAGATTGAGCTCTTACGCTAAAGACCACCCCCTTTATAAGGCCCTTAAAGAATTTGGAAGAATCATTAAATCCATATTCATCCTAACTTATTTTGATGACGTTATGTTCAGACAACGTATTGAAAAGCAACTTAACAAAGTTGAGAACTCAAATAAATTCTCAAAAGCAGTCTTTTTCTCCAATAACCAAGAATTTAAGGAAGGAACAAAAGAAGAACAAGAATTATCAACCGCTTGTAAGGTATTAATACAAAATACAATTATCTTATGGAATTATTTATATTTATCACAACTTATAGCCAACAATTCTAATATTCAAGATCGAAACCAGATGGTCGTATCAATCAAAAAAGGATCATTAATAACGTGGCAACATGTTAATTTACAAGGGGAATATGATTTTACAAAGCATACTGGAGCTAATGATAATTTATTCAACATAGAGCAAATACTGGCGTTAAAAGTTGCACACAATAGTGCCTGAAAAATTCATGGAGGCTCGCTCAAAATTAACCCTACGAAACTTTTTATCCCCTTATGTAGTTCCACCCAGGCTTGGCAAGGGCGCTTCGCGCCGCTCCGGTTTCACCCTTGCCAAGCCTCTGGGAAAAACGTTACCCACAAAAAGCGACGGCGACTCCTAAAAGGACAGCACCTCTCTTATGATGCTTCTTTCCCTGCTTCCGGTAAGGATGGAGGTAGCAAATGCGGAGGCTATGCACGAAGGTTCCCTTTAGGGACACATAAGGATTCCTTAGAGAATAACATAAAAATCAATAGAAAATGGAATTCGAGGAGAGGAACGGTTATTTATCAAAAGAAGCTGCACGTTATGTAGCAAGCCTAAAGCCAAAACCAAAAGACCTGCTAAATTATACAACTTCTGGTTAAGCATCAGGTCATCAAAAAGTTTTTCTGGCTTGGGTTACGTAAATAAACATCAATCCTTGAAAAACAAGGAAAAACATGGGATATTCAACTAATATCATCGTCCTCATGAACGG
>JAJONP010000142.1 GCA_021323555.1 Gammaproteobacteria bacterium
CATAAGTTATTAATTATTATGAATGCCATGATTAAAAAGGGCGAACTATGGAGAGAAACAACTGCCTTTAAAATTTAATTCTCAAGACAGTTGCTACACTACTGCTTGATAAAATCAAAATATCTCACTATTTCAGAAATAGGGAGATATTTCCATTTTATCAAACAGTTATGACTTTATTTTCTGGGAAACACTCAGGCAAAAAATGCAAAACAGGGTTAGGCCTGCTCAGTTGCACACGTCTCTATTATTGGTAAGGGGCGCTCCATCGACCTTAAAAAAGTGCCTTAAGTTATCCGCAAAATATAAAATATTTTTACACTGCGGTAGAGCTTCTCTGACTTCTGAGAAGGTGAGCCCACTTCGGTATCAAGGAATATTTTATGTTTTGATGGATATTATTAGTAGATGAGAGAAATACAATTATGCAGGCCTTATCCCGTTTCCTATATATTACCTGTGTTCAGTCACGAGAACCTCACCTTTTTCATCAACTCTGCAGAAAAAATTGGGTTGATCGTCATTTATTTCATTCGCATAAACCAATTTAGGGTTATGCTGTCGGAATCCTAGCATATCAATATCGCACCCGCACCGCGATTTGCCATCTTTTTGTGCGAAATAGCGAGAGACTAATTCATCAAATTCATTATCAGTTCCATGTTGAGTAAGTTTGTCAACCTCCAAAGTAACGAGAACTTTACCATGGGGAGGAATTTGTTGTGGCATAGTGCCATACTTCTTCATTCTTTCCACCCCTTCTGGGTATAGTGGGCCAGATGGACGAATAACATTATCCCAACCATGCTTTAACGTATAAGAAGTGTCATTATAAATGGTGAAAGTCAATGTTTTGTAAGACGTGTCCGCCATCACAGATGACACCAATAATAGGCTTAACCCTGTAGCTAAATACACACTGGATAATATTTTTTTTATCATGAAGTTCTCATCATCTCATATGCAAAGATCAATTGCTTATATTTGCACGTCTTCGTATATGAGTCAATTCTATTTCTATTTTATCAGCCAGCAGTAGCTGATCCTCTTCAGGCGACTGTGACTGTTGGAACATTGCTGTCACTAGCATCTCTTTCCCTTGGTTCTCCCTTACCTTAAAAAACCAACTGGATGTCGGCATAATAAAAACGATCAATACATCCCTCTAATATTTGCTTGATAAAAGTTATGGTTTCAAGATAGAGATTTACCCAGAATTTTCTTGCTTTTATTTGTTGATCCATATAGCCGGGCAATATATCAAATTAATTGAAAGGATGTCCATGAATCACACAATTTATCTAATCTTTCTTCTTTTACTAGGATAATTTTCTTGGTTTAAAGCAACAGTATGATCAAGAGAAGAGTTATGCCTTTTTGAAGCAAATTTAAAAAAGCTACTATTATAATTGCAGCCATGAGTATAACCACAAATAAGTTTAACGATTGAGTCTAAAAGAGAAAACTCTACTAAGAAATTGTATTGATTTTCTATATGTGATCGTCTTTTCTGGATTTTCGCTTTCATTTCTTGGCGAAGTATTTCATAATCACAATAAATAAAAGCATCTTTGTTTTGAGAATTCACTACATTAGCCCCCTCATCAAGAAGTAATGTTACGGAACTCACCATCCCATACTGAAAAGCATACATCAAAGCAGTCATGTGCTTATGAGGAAGGCCTTGACTAGTAACAAAAGTACTTAACAAATTTTCTTGATCAACATTCGCTCTAGCATCCAGTAAAAGCTTTAAGCTTTTGTTATCGCCTTTACGTGCAGCTTTAGCTAACGGAAATTCTCCTATAGCATCACATTTCTCTACATCTGCTTTTTCATGAATAAGATAAGAAATGGTTCTTGTACTTCTTTCTGATAAAGCTATGATTAATGGAGTGTGACCATAAAATTTTCTTGGGCGAACCGCTGATAAATTCATATCAACTCCTGCTTTAATTAAGGCATTTATTGTTTCTACCTTATCGTACTTGGCTGCTTCATGTATTAGAAAAGAACCCTTTTCAGGATGTGGCTCATGAATAGAAGCATTAAGATCATACCCCCTTTCTTCTACAAAACGCAGTTGTTTAGGTGTTTTAAAAATGTCTTTTAGATAGATAGGCATATACTTTAACCAATTAAACTTTAATAGAATCTAAATTATATATATTAAATTCGACTCCCAAAATTACTTAATATTATTAAATCCAACCTCTTGCTTTAATTGATACAATAATTCGAGCGCTTCTCGCGGTGATAACTGATCAGGATGAATATTTTTTAATAATTCAATCACTGGATTTTCAGGTGTAATTGAAAAATTGTTGCTGGGTAGTGGTATGAATGTGTGTACGTTATTTTCTAAAGTATGGAGTTTTTGCTTTGCCATCTGAATCACTTCGCGTGGAATACCTGCTAATTGCGCGACTTGAATACCATAGCTTTGATTGGCTGCGCCTGCTTTGATCGTATGTAAAAAAATAATTTTTTCGCCTTGCTCTACTGCATCAAAATGTTTATTTTTCACAATCGATAACTCATCCTCTAATGCTGTTAACTCAAAGTAATGTGTTGCAAATAAGGTAAATGCTTTTATTTCACGTGCCAGATATTCAGCACAGGCAAAGGCTAAAGATAATCCATCAAACGTACTGGTTCCTCGTCCAATCTCATCCATTAATATTAAACTATGCGCTGTGGCATTATGCAAAATAGCGGCTGTTTCTGTCATTTCAACCATAAATGTGGAACGACCACTTGCTAAATCATCTGCTGCGCCTATGCGCGTAAAAATGCGATCTACCAACCCAATGCGTGCGGATTTTGCGGGAATAAAACTGCCGATATGCGCTAATAATACGATCAAGGCAGTTTGTCGCATATAAGTGGATTTACCCCCCATATTAGGGCCTGTAATCACTAACATGCGTTCATGCTGATTTAACCTAATATCATTGGGGATAAACGGTTGTTCTAAAACAGTTTCAACCACAGGATGTCGCCCTGCCGTAATAACTATTTCGGAAGTATCTATTAATTCGGGACAACATAAATCTAAACTATCTGCACGTTCCGCCAAATTAGTAAGTACATCTAATTCTGCTAATGCTTGCGCTGATTTTTGTAAACGAGTTAAGTCGATTAAAATAATCTCTAATAACGCATCATATAATATTTTTTCAAGGGCTAACGCATTATCACGACTGCTTAACGCTTTATCTTCATAACTTTTTAATTCAGGCGTAATAAACCGCTCTGTATTTTTTAATGTTTGACGACGAATATAATCTGCAGGTACATGCTCGGCTTGCAATCGGCTGATTTCAATATAAAATCCATGTACGCGTGTATATCCTACCTTTAATGTAGAAAGTCCTGTACGTTTTTTTTCGCGTTCTTCCATTTTAAGTAAAAAATCACCTGCATTTTCACTCAAATTTAATAATTCATCGAGCTCGGTGTCATATCCTTTTGCAATGACACCGCCATCACGAATCGTAATCGGGGGACTTTCAACAATGGCTTTATTCAGCAATTGATATAACTCAGGATATTCACAAATATTTTTTGCTAATTCTTTCAATAATGGCGATGTCAATGCTATTAACTGTTGTTGTAAGGTAGGCAATACACTCAACGTATAACGTAATTCTGTTAAATCACGTGGACGTGCTGTTTTTAATGCAATACGTGTGACAATTCGTTCCAAATCGCCCACATTACGTAATAGTTCATGTAATGCTAAATACTGACGATCCATTAAAAGATTTTTAATACTGTCTTGGCGGGCATACAAAATAGTATGATCACGTAACGGTTGTTGTATCCAACGTTTTAATAAGCGGCTACCCATCGCTGTTGCTGTTTCATCAAACACAGAGGCTAATGTATTCTCTTCACCGCCCGATAAATTCGTCACTAATTCTAAATTACGTCTTGTTGCCGCATCCAAAATCACTGTTTCATCACGGCGTTCTATAGAGAGCTTACGCACATGAGTCAATTGGCCTTGTTGCGTTGCTTTTGCATATTGCAATAAACAACCTGCAGCTGACAATGCAACAGGCATCTCTTGGCAACCAAATCCTGTTAGATCCTGTGTTTGCATTTGCTCTGTCAACAAACGTATAGCTGTTTCAAGATCAAATTCCCAAGGGGGGCGGCAACGTATACCTGAACGTGCCAATGTCAACGTAAAATCTTCACTGACTAATAATTCAATAGGGTTTAATCTTTCTAATTCACTGAATAAAGCATCTTGCCCTTCGACTTCTAATAAACTAAACCGTCCGCTACTCATATCCAATATCGCGATACCGAATTTTTCTTTTTCAGTGTGGAGTGCAACTAAAATAGTATCTTGATTATTTTCTAAGAATGCCGCATCACTGACTGTGCCTGGCGTTAATATACGGACAACTCGACGCTCTACGGGGCCAACACTCGTTTTAGGATCCCCGATTTGTTCGCAAATCGCAATACTTAACCCTTGCCGTATCAATTTCGCCATATAGGATTCTGCTGCATGGTAAGGCACGCCTGCCATGGGAATTGCTCTACCAGAATTTTGGCCTCTGGACGTTAAAGCAATATCCAGTAAACGCGCTACTTTTTCTGCATCTTCAAAAAATAATTCATAGAAATCACCTAACCGATAAAACAATAACATGTCAGGGTATTCTGATTTGATTCGTAAATATTGCTGCATCATAGGGGTATGTTGTTGAAGCAGAGTGGATTGTTCTATCATAGATTTATCTACTTAAACTCTAAAGACATCTGGGGATTCATATTATTAGAAATAATTTTATTATTTACCGACTCAGCACGCATCCATGCAGACAATGTTTTGACGAGTTTCGTATCTTGTCCATAATAAAATAAAGAGGCACCGACTGCTGTCACGGAAGAAGCACCTATGACATAGTTGAAAGTCAATATGGCTGGCAATGGTATGCCGGCAACAAACAATGCAACGCCTATTAGCATGCAAAGTACACCGACCATGCGATAGCAATACTTCGATTTTTTTGCAATAAATTCTTTTATTTCTTCATTTGCAATAAATTCTTTTATTTCTTCAATGG
>JAJONP010000143.1 GCA_021323555.1 Gammaproteobacteria bacterium
TTAAGCTGGATCAAGCTTTAAAACAACAGTACGCACGAAAATCGAAAAGTTTTGTGGATAAAAAAATAAATAGCGATGAAGCAGCTAACAATAATAGCCATTTGGCTCGATAAGATTTTTTTATTGAAATTTTTGTGAATAGAATTCAGTAAAAAATAATGAGTCTATTTTTATAGACCAATTTATAAAACTAAAAAAGGCAGTCGTTAAACTGCCTCCGTTTTTTTAATTTTAGCCTAACTTAACCCTTATGCAGTTTATTAACTACATTTTTGAATAGGTTGATAGAAGAATCATTGAGAGTGATCGATTTTTCTAAAAAATCATGTAATACACCAAGATGACCATGTATCGTTACTTTGGGTAGGTCAAGAAAAGTATTCCCAAGAGACACATTTGCAAGATTCTCTATATCGGATAGATTTTCTTTTTGCATCAAAAGGGATTCAATTCCTTCCTTTATTAAGGGGTAAAATTCGTTTACGCTATTATTTGTCATAACTTGATCTCCGATTAGATTGAGTTTTGATTTGTACCAAGAGGAGGATGCCTTCCTCATCTTGGTACGCTTTTTTAAAGTTACCAGAACAAAATAACTTTTATGTCTAACAATGTTAATACAATGTTACAACATTATTTGCATGATGATAGCAATTAATCTATTGACGTAATTTAATGAGATCTATAATTTCATTGACGTCTTTTTTGCTAGCGTCCAGTATAATCAGCTCAATAACGGTTCCCATTGGAATTTTTATAACCGATTTTTTATTAATTTTATCTGTTATTTCATGTAAAGCTTCTATGACCCCAACACGTAATCTAAAGGTTTGAAGTTTCCTTTTTTT
The DNA here is from genome assembly GCA_021323555.1 of Gammaproteobacteria bacterium. The sequence goes on from JAJONP010000143.1 coordinate 849, forward strand.
TGCTTTTAAGAGATCTATTTTTTCTTTTTTGCTTTCATTTAACATAATTTCTTTCTTTTTTAATGAATTATTATTTATTTTTTCCAAGATCGCTCTCCCTACTCTGAAAATTTATTGATCTTTAATTAAGATTTATCGATAAAATAATAGCATATTCATAATGGTTATTATTAAAAAACCATTATTTGAGGATTAGTTTTGAAATGTGTCTTCTTTTTCTATAACGGATTGTATGTAATAATTGAATAGGACACGTTTAATGGGATCAGTTATTCCATAGGATTGATATTCTATTTTTAAGTGACGTGGAAGTATTTTATGCAAAATTTCTTGTTTTTCTTCCTTTGAACGGGAATCTTCCCAAATAACAAATTTCTCTTCTAACACAACTTGTTTCCTTTGTTCTATTCTTTCTGCCATCAGCTTTATCGTTTTTTCTTGTTCATTACGATAGCTTTCAGAAATATAACGATGTCCTGTCCTTAAAATACCCATCAGAAAATTTAATTTACTTGTTTTAATAGACGGTAATTTATTATTTTCTAAATCATAGTTAAATTCTATCAAAGATTGCTCAACATCAATGGCAGAAATAATATTAAGAACAGCTAATTGTTTTATCTGTGTTTGAGAAAATCCTAATGAAGAGTAAGGGGTTATATCAAAATTCCATTCGTCAGTTAAGCTAGTAGTAGTTTCTTTTAATTTTAAAAAACTACTACTAGAACCTGTTGGTTCCCTATCTGCTTCCTTATTGGTTACTAATAGCGGTTACTAATTCGCTTACTAATTGGTTACTAATTGAAGGATTTCTTTTCTCTTTTAATATGGCTTCTCTAATATCTTGAGTAATAGAAAAAGAAGAAAAGCCACCCTGGCCTCTCTGCCCCGTTTCTCTTTTTAAAAGACCTTTTTTAATTAATCGTTGAATAGCTGTTTTTACAGTATGAGAAGTGGTATTTGTTATGCTTCTTAATATTTCATTCGTTATAAACCCTGAAATCAATTTTCCTCTATAAATACAATCTTCGACAATGTAAAAAAGTATTTTTCTCTGATGCCCACTTATCTTTGAAACAATAGATTCTGTGGTTACTAATCCGCTTACTAATTGGTTACTAATTGGTTCCTTATCGCGGTTACTAATCCGCTTACTAATTGGTTCCTTATTCGTTTTTGTAATTAAATTATTTTTATAAGATTGGTTACTAATAGATTCCTTATTGATTACCAATTGGTTACTAATATCGGTTACTAATTGATTACTAATTAATGGTAATTTATTATTAATTTCACCGGGTTTTATTTTCTCTGTGTGTGTTATAGAATATGGCCTATCATCTATTGCTATACTAGGGGGTTTTCGGATGATTTTTATTTTTTCACTTCTATCTTTTGTTTTTTTTAGAATTTCATCTAAGCTGGCCATTTTTAAACCTTCCTTATTTTTATGGCTATAAGGTTGTTTGTTTAGTATCTTTCCAAAGATTTATACCTAATATTTCTTTTGTAAATTGGTCAATGTCTTCTCTAATAGTGGATTTTTTAGATAGATCAAAAACAGATTTTGAATCAAATATAGCGTTTCGCATCGAAGCATCAATGCGGCATACGACAGGTAAAATCTTACTAAGCATATCTGTACGTTTTGTTAATTCGTGCATATAAATAGCGCCAAGGCGTTCTCTTGCATCGTATTTATTCCAGACTATGCGATAATCAAAATTAAGTTTAAAATCTCTTTTTACACGATTAAGTTCAGAAATTGTGTAGTCTAATCCGTCCATAGCATAAGGATCAGGATTAATAGGTACTACTATCAAATCTGATGCACAAGTTGCTGCCGTATTTATTTTATTAATAGCTGGTGGGCAATCAATGATGATTAAGTCATAATTATTACGAACTGTAGATATAGTGTCTTTCAGTAAATCTTTGAGATTAGTAGAGGATTGCGTTAATTCAGTATCTAGCCTTGAATTATTTAAGTTTGAAGGGATGATATGTAAGCTATCAGCTAATTTAACAATGGCATTTTCAATAGGTGTTTTATCTCTAAACAAATTAAGCCATACAGGTTTATCCCTAGCTTCAATATTGAATGAGCGTGTTAAATTGGCTTGCTGGTCTAAATCAATAGCAAGCACTCTAGTGCCATAATGACTTGCTCTGACAGCAAGACAAAAAGACAAAGAAGTTTTTCCAACACCACCTTTTACTATTTGAAAAGAAATAATTGTTTTTGGATATTCAAATCCTCTTTCTTCAAATAGCTTTCTTATGCCTTCTGATGGGATTATTTTTCTTCGATTATCTGTTAATTCTGTTTGGACATTATGAGTTTTAAGAGCTTTGTAAACACCTTGAATAGTGATACCACCTAAACAATCAGATAGTTCCCTAGGAGTTATAGCTTGCTTAAATTGTTCCATAATTTTAAATACTCCATTGCAGTTTAATATAATTTTGATTTACATATAATAACTGAAACTTACATAATATCAATCGATTATTAAAACTTCTTTTTTATATTGTTATACGTGAAATAGTACCGTGGCTGGTTGAGATGAGCTGCTACACCTAAAAGCAGCATTTAATATGTATTAATAAAATACAAATTATATTTATGTGATAAAAATTTAAACAAATATAAGTGACTTAAATCAAAAGTGCAGGTCGTTAACATTAGGAAAAATGCTACATTCAGTAGTCATGTAAGAAATAGCAAGGCGAAGGTGTCCGGTATGGAGGTGACGAGAGGCTATTTCAGGCTTAAATGTGGAACTGAGAGATCTGTGGTTCGGTGAGAGAGGAGAAAACCCAAGCAATAAACGCCTAGGGCAAGAATACCGAGACGAGGGATAGAAACAGAATAGGTTGTAGTAGCGATGAAGTTGTTGTAATGACTAGCGAGCAAATAAACTAAGCTATTCCGCTTTATTTCAGTCTTAACCAGTAATGGGAGCAACCTTTTAATAAAGTAAAAAATTTGAGAGATCTAAGCAACTTGTTTTTGAAGCCTATCAACAAGTTCGAAAGAACCGAGGGCGGCGGGAATTGATGACGTATGGGGCAAAATGTTCCATGAGGAACATAAATCGCAGCTTTATAAACTGTAGGTTCCAGTGGCGAAAGATTAGTCGTGCTGTTGCATTTAAGCTTTTAATTTTAAAAAATAAAAAATTATTGTAGTCTGTTGACCCTTGTAGGCATGTGGGGAAATTGCTTTTTAGTTATTCACATATCCATCAAGTCAACACACATACATTGCTCTTTCAGGGTAATATTTCAGTCTGTCCTATGACAGAAGTGACGGATTTTTAATAAATAACCTTTATTTTCAACGGCTTAAACTTTCTAAAAAGGTGCGTCACTACCGACATCTCGCGATGTACTGTAGTGACGCACCCTGTGCGTCATGGCATTTCATTAGGAGGGACTCGTCCTTTTCACTAACTTAACAAGGAGTTCGAAGGTATGCGAATGAACATATGAATTTATTCAATACACAAAAAGAACGAGTCATCACAAAGTTTACAGCAAGGCATAGCGTTCTTGCAAAACATTCTATTCAAATTTCTAAAAATTTTTGTATGCTATTTGCGATGACTCATTTCCTTTTGCTAGCATCAGGTGACAAGTAAATCTGTTGCATAAAGCTGGTGCGTACTCTTTGGTGCGTGATTTCCTCGTAGTCCAGCCTCGCTGTGCCTTAGCGAGCTTTTTTTGAGCCAGGCACAGCGTGGCCTTGATGCGATCATTTTTCATTAGCTGTGACACAATTGCAGAGTCGCATGGCTATGCAATGCAACTCTGCAACGACTTCTTAAATTGTAAAAAAATAATCCTTTATAGGAAATGTACGAGAGAAGCCAACTGAACAATATAAAAGTTTTGACAGGCTAGCAGGCATCCTTTTAGACTCCTTAACTTGCAGTGAAATGGCTTTGAGAGGACAGGGTTGGGTGTGATAATTTTAATCAAAGAAACTTGAAGACCCATTCTTTTTTGTTAAAAAAGTGAGCTATTAAAACGCCGATATGAAATCTTGAGATTTTATAATTTGATCATTATTTTGACTGTTCTAAGTATTTTTTGATCGGATAAGAGAGCAACATTACTGCTGCTCCCTCTCCTAAGAACGCAGCTTACTAGTTTCCACGTACTACGCTCAAGCCTTTATAAAGCTAG
>JAJONP010000144.1 GCA_021323555.1 Gammaproteobacteria bacterium
CTTTCATGTTCGCCAAAGATGCGTTTAAAAATCAAATCAATTTTAGGGTTTAAATAACGAGCCATAGGATTTAGGCACTCTGTTAGAGACTTAAAAATATGCTAAAAGCAAACAAAATCTTATATCAATGACGGTAAGATAGCAATCTTTGGATTGAGTCAAAGCCCTTATTAATAAGCACAATGAGCAATAGAGAATGCAAAACGTATAAGTTATTTATTTTTATTTGCAAACCTTAAATGGCCATTAAATCTTTTTCTTTTACAATGAGCAATTGATCAATCTCGGCGGAATATTTATCCGTTAATTTCTGTACTGCATCCACCAACCGCCGTTCTTCATCTTCAGCAATCTCTTTGTTTTTAAGTAATTCTTTTAATGCTGTGTTAGCATCGCGTCGTAGTGTTCGAATGCCTACCCGTGCCGTTTCAGCTTCGTGTCGCACTACTTTTATCAAATCTTTACGACGCTCTTCTGTCAAAACAGGCAAAGGAATCCGGATCACATCGCCCGATGTCGTTGGGTTAAGACCTAAATCGGAGGTCATTATCGCTTTTTCAATCGCTGGAACCATGCGTTTTTCCCACGGGGTAATCACTAAAGTGCGCGCATCTCCCACTGTTACATTGGAAACTTGGTTGAGCAATGTAGGTGTACCATAATAGTCGACACGTATATGATCTAAAAGACTGGGATGAGCACGTCCAGTACGCACTTTTAATATTTCTTGTTTAAAAGCTTCAATGCTTTTTTGCATGCGGGTTTCTGCATCACTAATCACTTTGTGCATGAATTGCTTCTCCTACCAATGATATTTAGATTGTAGGGTGGATTAGACGCGCTTTTTGCGTCGTAATCCACCAAGTAAAATTACATTATCAAGACAGTTGCTACATTTGTCACAATTAGCTTACTAAAGTACCTACTGCCTTACCCACCAGAGCCTGCTGCAACGCATCAGGTTTGTGCATATTTAAAATTTGTACTGGCAATGTATGTGCTTGGCACAAAATAATAGCATTAAGATCCATCACACCCAAATGCCGCTCTAAAACTTCCTTATACGTTAATTTTGAATAATATTCTGCTTGGGGATTTTTAAAAGGATCTTCAGAAAATACACCATCGACTTTAGTAGCTTTAATAAGAACATCTGCATTGATCTCGATACCACGCAAAGCAGCAGCAGAGTCTGTCGTCACTAAGGGATTACCTGTGCCCCCTACAAAAATAACAACATACCCTTTTTGCAACGCATCTATGGCAGACCGGCGACTATAAAAATCCATTATGCCAGGCACTGCTAACGCAGACATCACTTTTACGGGAATAGACTGTCTATCAAGCGCATCCCGCAACGCCAAACCATTTAACATTGTTGCTAACATTCCCATCTGATCTGCCGTCACTCGATCTATTTCAGCTTTACAAAAATCAGCGCCGCGCACAAAATTACCTGCGCCTACGACAAGACCTACCTGCACGCCCATGGCTGAAACGCGGGCAATTTCAGCACTTATTTGAATTAAATGAGAAGGACTAATACCAAAGGAATCATTCTCTTGGAATGCTTCCCCACTGAGTTTCAGCAAAATACGCTTATAAATGGGTGTCATTTTAACTACCTTGTACTTGAGACATCACGGCCGCAACAAAATCCTCTGTTTCTTTTTCAATACCTTCGCCCACTTCAAAACGAGTAAATTCGACTACTTTCGTACTGTGCTTATTCAACAAAGCAGCCACTGTGATATTAGGATCTTTCACAAAAGGCTGGCCTGCCAGGCTAACTTCATCTAAAAACTTTTTCAAGCGGCCTTCTACCATTTTTTTAATAATTTCTTCGGGCTTGCCGCTACCAGCCACTTGCGCAAGATAAATTTCTTTTTCTTTTTCAACCACAGCACTCGACACATCCTCAGGATTCACCACTAAAGGCTTACTTGCAGCAATATGCATAGCAATATCTTTAGCAAGCTCTGGTTTGTGGCTATCTAACTTCACTAGAACGCCAATGCGATTAGCATGCAAATAAGAACCTACCCCATCCTCTGCATTCATCCATGCAATCCGTCGAATATGAATATTTTCACCTACTTTAGCAACTAATGCCTGACGAGCCTCTTCAACAGTGCTACTCTCCCCTACTAGAGCAGTATGGGATAATAAATTGATATCTTGCACATGAGCAGCTAATGCCGTTGCAGCTACTGCTTTCACAAAGTTTAAAAAATTTTCATCGCGTGCAACAAAATCCGTTTCACTGTTCACTTCTATCAGTAGGGCTTGTTTACCATCAGACGTTGTAGACACAAAAACCACACCTTCGCTCGCAATGCGGCTTGCTTTTTTATCTGCTTTTGCTCTGCCCGTTTTACGCAATTCTTCAACAGCAAGCTGAACATCGCCACCTGTCGCTTCGAGGGCTTTTTTGCATTCCATCATACCTGCGCCTGTACGTTCGCGTAGCTCTTTCACTTGCGCTGCTGTGACTGCTGACATATTTAATACTCCTATTTATCAGACGATTGGGATCGAATAATGATTTCGGGCACATCTTCTATTTCAAGCAGTTCATGCTCAGTTGCCTCAAGGGTTGATGCGCGTGCCTGCAAAATAACGTCTGCCGCATATTTTGCATATAACGCAATAGAACGTGTTGAATCATCATTTCCTGGGATAACATACGAAATTCCTTTAGGACTATTATTCGTATCTACTATCCCAATAATAGGAATACTTAATTTATTGGCTTCTGCCACAGCAATTTTTTCATGGCCAACGTCAATCACAAATAATGCATCGGGTAGCCCACCCATATTTTTAATACCGCCTAAACTGCGATCCAATTTCTCTTTCTCGCGAGTCAAATTAAGAATTTCTTTCTTTGTCAACCGGCCAAAAGCATTTTTCTCGACCATCGCTTCCAACTCTTTTAAACGCTTGATAGATTGACGAATCGTTTTATAGTTAGTTAACATGCCTCCTAACCAACGATGATCCACATAAGGCATGCGACAACGCTGTGCCTCTTCCCGCAGAATAGCTTGTGCAGCAGGTTTTGTTCCTACAAAAAGTATTTTACCGCCCTTTTTAGATGCCATTTTACTTACTACATTCAAGGCATCGTTAAGCATACGCAGTGTTGTTTCGAGGTTAATGATATGAATTTTACTACGAGCACCATAAATATAAGGTGCCATCTTGGGGTTCCAATGACAGGTTTGATGTCCAAAATGAACACCTGCCTTTAACATATCGCGCATACTAATATCAATTGACATCTCTCTTTTCTCTCCTAATGTTGGGTTAAGCCTCCACGTATCTCCACTGTTAACCCCGAAAAAGCTTAAAATACGTATTTAAAATACGCATTTAATACGCACAGGGCACCCAGCAGTAGATTATGATACGTGTGTGGGGTTTAGTTTATTTATTTAATTAACTTAAAGTTAGTTTAATATGACTAATCTGTATTGCTAATCAAAGCCCGCCTTTATACCATAGATAGATTATTATTTTCAACAATAAAGTAAGTGTGGGTAGATAGGATGGATAGCACAGGCATTACGATTAAAACACCTGCTGACATTGAAAAGATGCGGGTAGCAGGCCGTCTTGCGGCTGAAGTTTTGGAAATGATTGGCTCTTATGTACGCGCAGACGTCACTACTGACGAATTAAATCAAATTTGTCATGACTATATTGTTAATCATCAAAATGCAATCCCCGCCCCCTTGAATTATCGAGGATACCCTAAATCGATCTGTACTTCCGTTAATCACCAAGTCTGTCATGGCATACCCGGGCCTCGTAAGCTAAAAGAAGGGGATATTATCAATATTGACGTGACCGTCATTAAAGATGGCTACCATGGCGATACCAGTAAAATGTTTATCATCGGAAAAAAACCTTCTATTTTGGCTGAGCGACTCGTTAAAACTACATTAGAATGCCTACATTTAGGTATTCAACAAGTCAAACCAGGCGCTCATTTCGGTGATATTGGTGCTGCCATTCAAGCATACGCAGAAAAAAACCGATTTTCAGTGGTGCGTGAATATTGCGGCCATGGTATTGGTAAAATTTTTCATGAACCTCCCAATGTATTACATTATGGATCACCTGGCTCGGGTGAAAAAATAGTACCTGGCATGATTTTTACCATTGAGCCTATGATTAATGCAGGCCAGCGTTTTGTTAAATTACTACCTGATCAATGGACAGTCGTCACAAAAGACCATAGCCTATCTGCGCAGTGGGAGCATACTATTTTGGTAACTGATACAGGGTGTGAAGTATTGACACAACGGCCTGATGAAATATTTTAACTAAGCTATTTTAAATAAAAATAAGCTTGCATTGAGTGCCGAATTTGCTAACTTACTCCTACTAAACAATCTACATATTAAATAAAAATTCAGGAGAATTAAAAATGACACATACACTACCCAAATTACCTTATGCAATGGATGCGCTACAACCCTTTATTTCGCAAGAAACAATAGAATATCATTATGGCAAACACCATCAGGCTTATGTCAACAACTTAAATAATTTAATCAAAGATACTGAATTTGCTAATGCTTCTCTAGAAGATATTATTTTAAAATCCACTGGGGGAATATTTAATAATGCAGCGCAAGTTTGGAACCACACGTTTTATTGGCATTGTTTAACGCCTAAAAGCGCTAGAGAGCCGAGTGGTCAATTAGCAGATGCTATTGTTAAAACCTACGGTTCATTTGATGAATTTAAAAAACGTTTTACCCAAATCAGCATTGGCACTTTTGGCTCAGGTTGGGGATGGCTAGTTAAAAATACTCGAGGCGAATTAGAAATCGTTAGTACCAGCAACGCAGGCACACCTATGACACAGCAACAAAAAGCACTGTTGACTTGCGATGTATGGGAACACGCTTATTATATTGATTATCGCAATGCACGCCCAACATACCTCGAAAAATTTTGGGAGATTGTCAATTGGGATTTTGT
>JAJONP010000145.1 GCA_021323555.1 Gammaproteobacteria bacterium
GCGCTGCTAGAAAAACCCTCGGCTATGACAAGCAAGAACGAGCAGATCTACAGCCAGCCGATTTGCTCCAGTCTTATCTACCCAAAGAAGCGCCTGAAGAAAAAAAACCAGAAGAAAGTGAATTTGATTATCAAATAAGAATACGTAATCATGTTGCTACTGCACTAAAAAACAATATGGTTCCCATTTTTACAGGATTGTTTACACAAGCGAGAAATCACGGCAGAGCTGCAAGGTTAGTATTATTGGAAGAAATGCTTGGCGTATTTAACGATACCCTCACTAATGAGCTTTTCATTGAAGAAGACATTGAAAAAATGTCTAAAGAATTATCTGTTAAATTAGATGAACAAAAAGAATTTTTTAGGGGGCCTTTCAATAGCGCATTACAACGACTCCAATCTGACCTAGACGCAAGCACACAACGTGCGATAAAAACTCACAAACAATTGCGCGATATAAATGCGTGGATAGCTGAAGGTAAAAAAGCAAACACTTTGAAGCATAACCTCGTTCAAATACAGGATCGCATAACTACATTAAGAGATATAAACAGCTATGATCGGTTAACAATAGAGGCAAGAAACAAACTTTCAACCTATATCGCTAGTGACTCTGTTATTGCTAAACAACTTCTAGACATCGATCAAGGCATTGAAGAGAATCCTGATCAAAACAAGGTATCAGCACTGGCTAAACAATTAAAATTCTTAGAAACAGCTTTAAAAGAATCTCCAGCTATTTGTGAACTTCCTGGTGGAATTTTCTTAATGGGAAGAATCAATAGCACGTCTGAAAATTTAGAAAAATTAAGATTGCACCACTTAGCTCGGGCTATTGAGGAAATCAATCAAGCTATTACAGATAATCTTGATGAAGAAAAGGTATTAGCACTGTCTGAGGAACTAAACTCCTTAAAAACCGCTTTAGAATCTCAAGTCATTCGTAAGCTTCGTGCTACAACTTCTTTAATAGAAAAAATTAATAGTATATCTCAATGTTTAGAAAAATTAAAAGCAACCCAGTCAGATGCGCTTGAAGCAGCTCGCATCGCTGCAAAAAATGAAGCAGACACTCAAAGAGAAAACGAAGAAACTGTTAGAGCAACGCAAGCAAAAATCAAAGCGTTGAAAGATTTTGTGAAACCCCTGCAAGCCCAAGGCGAAGAAGATAAACATTCGCCCCAAGAATTTCAGGATGCATTAAAAGAAATAATGAAAATAGATGCTTCTTCAGATCACTATGTCACTGAGACGGAAGCAATACTGCTAGACGCCGCTCGTTGTATACCAGCTAACTCCCTCTATCGTGAAAAGATTGATGACATCGCTACGCAAATAGAGAGATCGATACCTCCAGAATTTTACTTTGATAGGGAGGCTGTCCAGAATGCTGCGGAGGCTATTAAGGTTTTAGCAAGAAAATCTATCATGAGAAAAGATAGAAGATTTGTTACGTTCTATCCATTCAAAAACAATTATCTCGTAATCAAAAACTTTGATGAGCTTGTTAAATACCTCACAAAGCAACAGCCCTTAAAAAAAGAAATTATGCAAAACGCAATAAAAGAATCTATTCAGATCCGTGGGACAGTCTACAATGATTATCTTGAACCATCTGCAATAGAGGAGGTGGTTACGATGATGGAGCTCTATTTTGCAGCCGAAACATACAAAGCAGCTCCCTCCGAACAAAATCGAAATGCTATTCTCGAAAAAATAACCGAGATGGTTGCTCGCCCTTTAATAGGGAGCCATGGCGCAGAAGAAGTAGAAAAACATAATACTTTAATTACGGAACTCCTTGCCATCTTGTCACTTGTCGAGTCAATACCAACTTATAACAGAAGAGACGCAAGCAAGGTTAAAGATTTGCGCGATAGACTAAAAGATAAAATACATGCAGCACGTTACTACGCCTACCAATATGAGACTCAACGTCTACCACCAGAAGAAGCAGATAAAATAGAAAAAGAAAAAGTAATTGAAAAAGCCTTAAAATTAGAAAGCAACACACGAGAATACCTAAGAAAAAAAGCAAAAGATGATGAACAGAAATTGCTAAAAGAAAAACAAGTTCAAAAAAAACAAGCGATAGAAGCTTGCGTAAACTCTAACATGGAAATGCTAACGAGAGCAGAAGCGCGTGCCAATAATGCCTATTCTCTTGTCTTTGCAGATTTAGAAAAAATACAGACTATATTAAATCAAAACCAAGAAGATTATGAAGATTATATAGAACAGATCAAAATCAAATTGGAATCTGCTGCTCAACCTTTATCCCTCCATACTGCTGATGCAGGCGCATCACTTATGCTTCGTATTGCTATCAATAACATTGCTAGAGAGATAGGGCACGAGATACCGCTTGAAAAATTTGGAAGTTTTGTATCACCTCCAGCAAACGAACAGCGATCACCCGCTCACGCTGAAGCAGATCCTGTCTCACGCGAACAAGCGATTGCAAAAGCTATCGAATATGAAACAAGAAGGTTTATTTTGTTAATATTCGGTGAAAATTTTATTGCAAGGAGCCCTGCTATTTTTGGTGAAAATTTCACAGAAGAGGATTTTTTTAGTAAAGTGCTTGAGCCGATGGTTGCGAGCAAACTCAATGAGAATGTTATGCAGGAAAGAATAATAGCCATATTAAAAGCTACTTCTATGAGCGACCGGCCAGATACAGAGATTACATCTCAAGCAATCCAAATAGCTTTTCCAATAACTACTCATTACCTAACCAAAATATATCAAAAAGATAATTCTCAAGAAACTCTGCTCGCACTTGTCAATCGTAGTTACGAGGTTATGAAAGTAATTGATGAAAATATAAAAAAAGGTAGGAAAAACAATCTAACAAAAGCCTTTGTACAATCAATACAAGCCATCTCATTATTATTACAAGACTTACCTGGTGCTGCAGGAAAACGCTTATCTGAATTCAATCAGTTACTATCACCCTACAATACACAAGTTCTGCGACTAAAAAAAGATGCAGAAAGGCATGTACAGCCATCTGCTGTTGAAGACGAAAAAGAGATGGAGATAACACAGGAACGAGCAGAAGCAGAATCTAACGCAATCACAAATGCAATAAAAACTTATTTAGATAATAACGAAGAAAAAACAGAAGGTAATTTTTTAAATCGCGCTATTGCAAGCATCAATGCTGAAAAAATGATGCCCTATCCTTCCGAACAAAAGATGGCAGACGAAATAATAAAAAAAGAAAAAGTATCCTCTCAACATGCATATCAAACAATCGCTCTTGCGCATATACATATTGCAGCTAAAAATTACCAGAAAAATCCCTCTTCCTCTACGCGTGAAGAGCTTCTCTTGACTGTAGAAAGTGTTATTAGCGCAGTAGAGAAGGATTATAAATGTGAAAAATTTGGTAATCGAAAGGGATATGGCAAGCCACTAAACGCAGTATTGAATATATTGCTTAAATCACCTATTAACGATAAAGAAAGATTGGAACTAGAGAATTTATCTAAGCAACTAGCTCAAGTTATTCTCTCTCAAGAACAAATAAAAAAGATAGAAGCTGCGAAAAGAGAAGTAGAGTCTAATTTAAGAGTACTCAGAGAAGGATTATTGATCCCCAGTCGTGATAAAAATAGAAAAATTGTTATTAAGGAACTAGAGAAAATAACGGAAATACTAGAGTCATCAAATTCTATTCCGCAGGAACTTATTACTGAAGCGCTGACAAAAGCTGCTAATTATGTATCACGGGATGGTAGTATTAAGTCGCTTATGTTTCGTATTGCTATTAATAACATTGCTTCAAAAATATTGCCTGAAGGAAGCCAAATGATACTCCCAGAGTTTGGGAAATCATTAAAATACGTATCCAAACAACTTTATCATCCCCAATATAAAATTGTTCCCCCAGCGGAAAACCCAGGAAGTCTCGGATATGAAACAAAGAAATTTGTTCTATCTAAGTTCGGCAAAATAAACCAAGAAAAAATTACTATTGCTGGCAAAGATTTTACACCAGATAAATTTTTTCATGAGCTTCTCGAATTTACATACAAAAAAGCAGTAAGAGAAAATTCGTATGATGCCATGAAAAAAAGAATAATAGCCATATTAAAAGCCTCTTCTATGCAGGGAAAAGAAGATTCAGAAATTGAAATTGAAGCAACTCAAATATTTGATTGTCTGCAGGTATATGATGCAGCGATTACTCAACAAAAGCAGAATTGTTCTCTAGCAAGCCTTACTAATAAAGAGTTACCGTTATCACCTTTTAATCCAACACTTCAACGACTAAAAAAGTATGCTGCTGCCCCTGCTGCTGAAGAAAAAGAGATGGAAAGAGTGCAAGAAACACCAGAACAAGCGACCCAAGTGGCTAATGCTATCAAGGCCATTATAAATAACTATATTAAATTAATCGGCAACGATGCGAACGCTGCTTTTAAAAAAGCTTATGAAATCATGCTTACTGAAAATACAAAGCAGCGCTTTCCCAACTTGGATGACTTGCTCCCCAAAATAGACAAGGCGGTAGGGAGCAAACACTATTATCGTGTGCCTCAACTTTCTAATCTTTTACATATTTATATCGCAGCTGAAAAATACCAAAAGTATCCTTGTCAATTCACCCGAGATGAACTTCTCATCGCTACGGAAGCTACTGTTAATGTAAACGATCGCCCCCAGATATACTCGAATTACACTAGGACACTAGAGGCAATACAGAAACAATTATCGAACTCATGCTTGGTTAACGCAGTGGAGAAAGAAGGAGAAGCCTTACAATTTGGTAATGCTGATTCACAGCAGGGAAGTATGGGGCAATCACCCCACCGCCGTTCGAATTCAATGTGGGTTGCTCCGCTTAATAATGGACCGCCATCATCGCCATCAGGGCTTCCATCAGGACCTAGCAGTAATCCCATAAAAAAGGAATGATGGCTCTGAAGCTACTAGCACGGAAAATAATGTACAAGCACATAAGCAGAAAAAGAAATCACACCT
>JAJONP010000146.1 GCA_021323555.1 Gammaproteobacteria bacterium
TAACCATCCTTTTAATTGGGGGAATTGTGTCGATCTTAATAATAGATTTTAATAAAATTGTCACTCAATTCGTGGGGATAACTCAGCTCGCAATGACGGGCGGGGACGCATGCCTCTTCAAAAATATAAGACTGATTTTTTATTTACCTAAAACCTCAAATCCCAGTACGATTGCCGTGCTTATCCACGCAACAATGCTGTAATGCCCTTATCAAAAAATTTAGATTTAACGTATGTGCTTGATTAACCAAGCAGTAATATCCTGGATTTCCTGCGCACATACAGAATGCGGCATAGCATAGCTGTGCCAGTCAACAGCCAGATTGTTTTCTTCAAATGCCACTGCTACTGTTTGGCCCAACATATAAGGTACGATGTTGTCTTCCGTTCCGTGCGCTAGGAAAATAGGAATGTTTTTATTCGCTGAACTGCGGCTTTGGATAATTTTGTCTGCATTGGGTAAGAAACCGGATAAAGCAATAACGCCCCCTAATGGATTGGGATAATGCAAAGCCGTGGCGAGCGCAATGACCGCGCCTTGAGAAAAACCACCTATAAAAATTTTTTCTGTTGATATACCGTTATTGGTTTCATTTTCAATGAGTTGATTCACCAATTTGACAGAGTCCGCAATGCCGTCATGGTCAATCTGTCGATCTAAATGCTGCAGAGAATCAATATCAAACCACGCGCGCATTCTCGCGCCGTTATTGACAGTAATGTTCCTAAAAGGCGCATTTGGGAAAACAAAGCGCAGGGGTAAAGTATCTGGAAGATGAAGCTGCGGCACAATAGACGCAAAATCACGCCCATTCGCTCCTAAGCCATGTAGCCAAATGAGACTGCCTACAGCAGGAAGGTTAGGAATGACTTCGATAGCAGCTGAAGAAGTTGTTTGAGTATAAGTTATCATGAACTCTATATAAACCTATTGATTAGTCAGAGCGTACATAGTAATCTTTAGAAACAAATATGCAATAAGATTTATTTTTATTTTATCTCTCTTAAATTGGAATTTAAATTAAAAAGGAAATGGCATCCATGAAAAAATTTCTCCAGAAAATAGCAGGTGTAACGTTATTAGAAATTATGTTGGTATTGGCTATTGCGGCTATGGTGATTGTAATGTCGATTCGGTATTATCAGTCTGCATCCCTTAATCAGCAAATCAATGCTGCGGTGCAGGCAGTGACAAGTGTTATTGCTGCTGGGGAGAGTTACCGTTCTGGTACGGGGTCATATGCTGGTATAAATGATAATAATTTAAAAGGGTATTTACCTAAGAGTCAGATGCCTGTTGTATGGGGTCAACATATTTCAACTTCAATCGTAGCAGGAGCTACAGGGGCTTATACGATTACTATTCCTGTACCTGCTGCAGCTTGTCTCCCGCTTACGAATTTGTTGATTAATGGTAGTAGTAAAGTGACTGCTGGTACGAACACTTGTGATCAAGCTACACCCGGTAATGTAGTGGTAAATGTCAATGAGTAAGCAAGTAAATATCTCTTCCCCTCATTTTAACATGAGGGGAGTAATTGACCGCTTGCTACTTAATATGCAAAAATCGAATGCTTTGAGATAATCAGGTAAACATGATCGAAACCACCTCCGTACAACAGCGTATTAAAAACTTGACTCAACGTCTGGATGACATTCGGAGGCATCTTTGACGTTGATCAAAAACGCGAACGATTACAAGAAGTCCAACGAGAATTAGAAGAACCCGCCCTGTGGAATAACCCTGAACAAGCGCAGTGCCTGGGGCGGGAGCGTGTGCAATTAGAAGCAGTCGTTAGTGCAATTGATAGCCTCGAAACTCATTTAAAAGATTCAGGGGAATTATTTGAACTTGCCGCAGAAGAAAATGATTTAGAAACAGCAAATGCAGTTATTGAATCATTAAATATTTCAACACAGCAAATCGAACAACTTGAATTCCAACGCATGTTCTCAGGCGAAATGGATGCCAATTCTGCCTATATGGATATTCAATCAGGCTCCGGCGGCACAGAAGCACAAGATTGGGCTAACATGCTATTGCGTATGTATTTACGTTGGGGAGAACGCCATGGATTTCAAACAGAATTAATCGAGACATCGGCAGGTGATGTGGCGGGTATTAAAAGTGCAACGGTTAAATTCACAGGATCTTACGCGTATGGCTGGCTCCGAACTGAAACGGGCGTGCATCGTTTAGTGCGTAAATCACCGTTTGATTCAGGAAACCGGCGACATACTTCTTTTGCATCAGTCTTCATTTCACCCGAAATTGATGACAGCATTGAGATTGATATTAACCCCGCCGATTTACGGATTGATACCTATCGCGCCAGTGGTGCTGGGGGCCAACATGTCAATCGCACAGATTCAGCCATCCGTATTACACATATCCCTACCAATATTGTTGTACAATGCCAAAGCGACCGTTCCCAACATAAAAACCGCGCACAAGCCATGAAACAATTGCGCGCGAAGTTATATGAGTTAGAATTGCAGAAAAGACGCTCTAAACAAGATGAACTCGAAGCAAGCAAAATGGATATTACCTGGGGGAGTCAGATTCGTTCCTATGTGTTAGATACTTCCCGTGTTAAAGATTTACGTACAGGTATTGAAAACATGCAGCCGCAAGCTGTGTTAGATGGGGATTTGGATAAATTTATTGAAGCAAGTTTACTGAGTGGGTTATGAGATACAACGCTACGAAAGAAAATCAACAAACAGTGCCTTGGAGAGAATCTGTTGCTGATTTAGTACAGAAATATACTGAAGCAGGGGTTGCTTTAAGAGGAGCTAGAACCAAGGAAAATCTATCTCAAAGTGATCTTGCTCAAAAGCTTGGCATCCCACAAAGCCATATTTCGGATATGGAACATGGCCATCGAACAATTGGTAAAAATATGGCTCGGCGACTTGCGAATGTATTGCAAGTAGGTTATAAAATTTTTCTTTAATAACGAGTATCAAGCTATGACAGAGCAAGAAAATGGCATCATAGATACGAATGAATTAATCGCACAACGCCGCGCTAAATTAACCGCATTGCGTTCTAAAGGTAATCCATACCCGAATGATTTCCACCGAGATACGCTCGCGGCAACCCTACACGCGAATTATGCACATAAAACTGAATCTGAATTAGAAGCGAAGCCTGTCTCTGTCAAAATTGCAGGACGTATCATGACGCGGCGTTTAATGGGAAAAGCGAGTTTTGTGCACTTGCAAGATATGTCAAACAAAATTCAATTGTATATTCGGCAAGATACAGTGGCAGCCGACTCTTATGAACAATTTTTACAATGGGATTTAGGCGATATTATTGGTGTTGAGGGTGTGTTATTTAAAACAAAAACAGGTGAGTTATCGGTACGTGTGAGTCAGTTATTTCTGTTAACAAAAGCATTACGTCCGCTACCTGATAAATATCATGGGCTCACAGATCAGGAGACGCGTTATCGCCAACGTTATTTAGATTTGTTAGTGAACGACATCACACGACAAACTTTTAAGATACGTTCACAAATCATCACTAAAATTCGAGAATTTTTGACAATGCATGATTTTATGGAAGTCGAAACGCCGATGATGCAAGTCATGGCAGGAGGTGCTGCAGCGCGGCCGTTTGTGACGCATCATCATGCCTTAGATATGCCGCTATTTTTAAGAATTGCCCCTGAGCTTTATTTAAAGCGTTTAGTGGTGGGAGGTTTTGAACGTGTATTTGAAATTAATAGAAATTTTCGTAATGAGGGATTATCTACGCAGCATAACCCAGAATTTACCATGCTTGAATTTTATCAAGCCTATGCAGATTTTCATGATTTAATGGATTTATCAGAAAAGTTATTCCGCTATTTAGCGCAAGAAATTTTAGGTACACAGATTATTCAATATCAAACAGTAGCATTTGATTTAAATAAACCGTTTGCGCGTTTAACTATGCTGGATGCTATCTTGGAGTATAATCCCACTCTTAAAAAAGACGATTTTTTAAATAGAGATAAAGCACGAGCGATAGCAGAAAAATTGAATATTTCTATCAAAGAAAACGATGGTCTTGGAAAAATACAATTAGAAATTTTTGAGAAAACCGTAGAACATCAACTTATTCAGCCGACTTTTATTACAAATTATCCTGCCGAAGTTTCGCCACTCGCGCGGCGCAATGATGATAATCCTTTTATTACAGATCGTTTTGAATTATTTATCGCAGGACGAGAGATAGCGAATGGTTTTTCTGAATTGAATGATTCAGAAGATCAAGCAGAGCGTTTTTTTAAACAAGTCGCTGATAAAGAAGCAGGCGATGAGGAAGCCATGCCCTATGATGAAGATTATATTACTGCATTAGAATATGGTATGCCGCCTACTGCAGGCGAAGGGATTGGGATTGATCGGTTGGTCATGTTGTTTACCAATTCGCCCTCTATTCGGGATGTCATTTTATTTCCGCATATGCGGCCAATAAAAGAAGAAGTTAGAAAATAATAGTCTTGTAAAAAAATAGAAAAATGGTATTATCCGTATCTCTTTGATTTTATTAGTTATTTATCAAAGAGTGGGAGATATCTTTGCCGGCGGAAACTTTCCAAAATATAGAAAGATTTCGGGTTTTTGTGTTATAATTCACCTATTTTAAAAACACTATTAAAAAATATGCCTTATATAAGCAAGAGAACGAGGAAAGAATGCCTTTTTATCCACCGAACTTAGAAGAGTTCCTACAAGAATATATCCCTGAAAATTTTGGATCAGACTTTATATTTAATAGGCTGAAGCCTTTTTTAAGAGAGCAATTTTCTCCAGGAGATAAAGAAACATTTGAAAATAACTGGGCTTCTTGGCATGAACAAGTATTTAAAAGCGCTATTCAGACGTTAGTCCGCGAGGTTATTTTAAAGATAGGTGAGCGCCATCCATGGTTAATTTTGAGTAGCAAGGATTCCCAGAGCTATTTTCTTGAAATAGATATTTTTTTAAAAAAAT
>JAJONP010000147.1 GCA_021323555.1 Gammaproteobacteria bacterium
ATGTGTGTGATTCATAGACATCGTTTCAACTAATTTGTTATATTTCCTGCCCTATGGAAAAACAAATAAAAACACGAACAACCTGGGTAAATCTCTATCTTCAGACCAAAGATGCTGGATATGTTTGCCGTAAATGCGGAATATCTCGACCCACTCTTCGCAAATGGTATCGCCGGTATATTGCAGACGGTGAAGAAGGGTTAATGGGCCAAAGTAAAAAACCTCATTCCTCACCAAATCATAAACTGACTGTAGAACGCATTAATTTAATTTTAAATTTACGTAAGGAACGCAATTTAGGCGCAAGACGTATTCAAACAGAATTAATTAGATTACATGGCTTTTCTCTTTCTTTGGCAAGCATACATAAAGCGCTAACCCTCCAACAAGCTCAACCTATAAAAAAACTTAGGCGTAAAAAGAAATTTAAACGCTACAGTCGACCGATTCCTGGTGACCGCATACAAATGGATACATGCAAAATTGCGCCTGGAATTTATCAATATACCGCTGTAGATGATTGCTCTCGTTGGCGCGTGCTAGAAATTTACAAACGTCGAACTGCAAATAACACTTTGCATTTTCTTGATTTGGTAATGGAGCAATTTCCTTTCCCAATACAGCGAATTCAAACTGATAGAGGCTTAGAATTTTTTGCTGAGAAAGTGCAATTAAAACTGATGAGCCTCGGTATAAAATTCAGACCCAACAAGCCAGGTTCTCCGCACTTGAATGGAAAAGTTGAGCGATCTCAGAAAACAGACCTTGAAGAATTTTATGCTATTGCAGATTTATCTAACTTTGAAAATCTCAGGGAGGAATTAAGCCAATGGCAATTTTTTTATAACTGGCAGCGCCCTCATGGTTCATTAAAAGGTCAAACACCTTCAGAAATTGTTGGTTCTCTGGGTGAGAAAACTCCTTTTAGTGAGGACATTTTAAAAAATTATAACGTGAATAATGAGCGCATTCAGATCGCCAATTATCAGATGGATTTAGCCCTGAGAAAATTGAAAGGATCTCTATGAATCACACAGGTAATGACACTATTCGACCATATACCACAAGCTTACTGCGTATAACAAATTCTTACACTCTTGCTTTAGCAATTTTTATGAGTCACACAAATGATCATAAGTCCATTGTAAAATTGGGTAAATAACTTGGGGTACAACCGCATTTCCTATTGCTTTTATTCTATTTTTGTCCAATTTGTTGGATAACCCATTATTTCTTCGGCCAAATTGGGCGTTATAGTGTATCCACTTTCTAGCGTTAAGAGACGTCCAAGTGTGAGGGATGAACTGTACCCATTTTTGTTGTATTTTCTCCATGTACCCGTCTTTGTCTTTTTGTAAATATCGTTTTTTCCAATCACTGGCCCACTTGTGGCTTCCGAAGCTGTTACGGTAGGCAATAACCCATAACTGATCTCGTCTGTGCGGAGCGAATGCGGCACAAGCTGGTAATACAAATTGCTCTGCGGTGTAGCCTTCTTTTTCCAAATCAAGGAGGATATTGTCGAGTCCCATGGAAATGATACCATAAACATTCTCAATAATAATCCAACTTGCCTCTGATTCGTGAATGATCCTTTTAAATTCTGGCCATAAATATCGCTCATCATCTCTACCTTTTTTATTTCCTGCTTGGCTGAATGGCTGACATGGGAACCCTCCTGTTAATAAATCGACTTTTGTAATAAAATTTAATTTCTTAATATCAGAGTAAATAGGAACATCAGGGAAATTTTTAGCTAATACTTTTTTACAGAATGTATCTATCTCGCAAAACCCAATCGTTTTATACCCGATTTTCTGCGCAGCCAAAGCAAACCCTCCAATTCCTGAAAATAAATCTAAATGAATTTTAGTTTTCGTCATCTCTAATCCCTGAAGCAGACTGTTTTAGATCGGTTATTGTTTTGGTGGTTTTCAGATAAAAAATATTTTTCTCATTAAGTTGTATCTTGATATGACATTTATCCAATTTTTTTCGAGCAAGTCCTATCAGGCTATTTGTTAATTGAAGTAGTTCTTGAGCATTTTGAGTTTCACTTATTTGGTATTTCTTGGTGCAGATGTCTAATCGCTCTGATGCTGCAATCTCATGTGGCGAAGATATCTTTTTAAAAGGAATTAATAATAGATTAGCTTTTATTAGTTTTTGTCTGAAGACATACTGGTAAATAGCTACTTCAAGTTCTTGGTAGCCCTGCGTGTCACCTACATGCTTGGTTTTTTGATACCATGGACGGGTCTTTTTTTTGTCATCGAAAATATCGTTAAATATGTGACTCATACTCATGTCTTTTTTTCGCTCACTATCATGATTCGAGATAGATATCCACGGCATTTATCATCCAACATTTTCTTTTTTTTATATCATAATAATTGCATGACCACAACAATGGATCTTTATAATGGCATACCAAAATTAAAATGCCCGTTTTGTTAAAAATAATAAATAAAAATTTTTGTTGATAGAATTTAAGTTGAAGTAAATCTCTAGGTTGCTCTCGATGTTTTCTTATTTGACGCTGACCGGCATTCAATTTTTCGTCTGCTTCTGTCATCGTAAAACGTCTATTTTTGACTGGTTCAATCATCGATTACCTTTGACGTTTTTTACCCTTCATCATTAATAAATCCTCTTGCATTCGCTCACTCCTTATAATTTAATCTGGAGAAGGAGAGTCTGTTTTATACAGTATTTGTTACAGGGAAGGCATTTCTATTTTAGTGCGACATCCTTGGACTAAACTCGTTATTATATTTTTTATTTTATAATAAAATACTACGATTTCTTTTTTTGCGATTTTTTATCGGAGAAAAAAATGAATATAATAAAAACAGAAAAATCAATAAATATAAAACTGACTTTACTAGAAAATTTGTATCAGCTTGAAAATGCTTGTCTTGATCTAAGGCGGTCGATTGTGAATTTACCGGCTGCTTCTGTTAAGAAAAGATTACTTTTTTATATTGATTCTCTTATTGAAATAGATATTTATTTTTATTTAGAAGGGATTAAAAACAAAATCGAAGTGATGCGCTTCATTGCACATCGGGTTTCTATAAAAAGCAGCATAGAGCACCGTCTCATTTCTTTAAAGGATGCTTTCTTAATAATTTATGAGAAAATGAATTATGTGATCTAGTCTTAAGCTTGGCAATCAATTCCAATACAAGCAGTGTCTTTCGTGGTGTGAAGAAATTAATATTCCGTGGCTATTGTAGTATCGCTAAGTGCTGCACTTGTTTTCTTATATTGTTCTCTTGTATAGAGTTTGTGTTTCTTGCTTTTGGGATTCAACGAGTTTGTTTAATTGATTAGATAGATTAAACAAATAAGCTCTATCTTCATCGTGAGTAGTTAACTGAAACAAGATTGTTTGAAGTGTTTTGAAATAGTCTTTTAGCCTCATTTCTGATTTTCCTGAATCAAGGGCAACATTAATAACAGTTTCTACAGTAAAAAGAAGATCATCTCGGGTATATTGACAGGGGTTCTTACTGTATGTCTCCGATGCAATATAGATATGCAAAAGATTAATGATTTCAGGCGTGTTCTTGTAGTATTGCTTATCTATTATTTGATCTATTTTCTGTTCCATGTATATGAGTTGAGGATGGTGCTTTTCATTTTCAGCGACTATGATGGTATAGGCTTTATTAAAAAAATCGTTCGGATTTTTGCTAGATTTTGATTGGATAAATTGAATATATTTTTTTATTTTAGATTGGATAGCCTTGGACATTGTATTGGCTTGTTCTCTGATTTCTGCAGCCTCTGGTTCTTTTAATCCAGCAGCATGAGTAGAGGGTTCGGGTGATGTACGATACCTTTCTACACTTCTTTTCAATCGTTGCAATGTTGTGTTGAAAGGTGGTAATAGTAATAGAGCGTTACAAAGATCAGATAGACGAGTCTTTTGGTGTTGACCTGAGACATCATTAACGCGTAGGCAATTTAGTATTTGATCTGCTTCCAGTGCCATCTTTGAAACATCTTCTTCCTGCATAGAAGTGGCATTTAATAAAGCTACTATTCTTTTTTTCATGGCATTGTAGAGATGATTGTCTTTTTTTATTATCTTGTGAAGGGGCTGAAGTACGTCATTAAAAAATTCATCTGTCGTGAAATCTTCGCCAGCAATCGTTATTTTCTCCTCTAGGCCGAAACCGAACTTTGATAGAACAAATCTTTTTATTTCATATCCAGTCGTTCCTGCTTCTGCTTTTTGGAAAGTGTTTGCGACTGCCATAGCAGAAAGTGATGGTGCTTTTTCTTTTAGGGAGAGTAATTTTCCAAATTCTTCAGGCGTTATCGTATGTCCTATTTTCAAGGCGATGTGATTGATAGCAATACGTAGTATGAGTGACTCGCTCCTATTAGGAATATCGCATTGACATGATACAAAATGAGCAGCTTTCGTAAGTGCTTGAATTATCCTATCTCTGTTGTAGTTTTCTGAAGGCGATTGTAAGAGTGCCGCTAGGCTTTCTAGTTCTTTCATCACGTTCTGTCTATTGGGGTCTTCGCTGGGCGATATTTTTATTTCTTCTAGCATCTTAAGAGTATAAGGCACACAATCTAGAAGGGCTTGCTTCAAACGGAGAGCAGCGATCTTATCGCATTTCCCTAAGGCGCTATCGATGTTTTTGAGTAAGTCAATCTCAGCAGAAATTGTCGTGAGAGCTGAATATTTTTCTGCCTGTAAAATGCTTTTCAAAGAAACCAATGGCTTAGAGAGCGCAGCTATCTCGCCCAAGCTTCGATGGTCTCCTATTTCTCGCTGGATTTTCTGAAGTTGTTGGGCAATCATAGAATCATTCGCTATATAAGCGTTAAGCTTTTGTCGGGTTTTTATTTTTAAGAGAGGATATTCCTGAAGGCAATTTAGTCGGGTTGCCTGTGCTTCTATCTCA
>JAJONP010000148.1 GCA_021323555.1 Gammaproteobacteria bacterium
AGATGGCAAAGGAAAAACTCCATACTTTAGAAAATAACGTACACACGCCAAATTTATCGCCAAAAAATAATTTTTCAGTGACACCGGAAAATCCAGTGATTGAATTACTAAAAAATATTCATCCTGATCAGTTATCACCGCGAGAAGCGCTCGAATTATTGTATCAATTGAAGAAAAAGTCTGAGTTTTAATAATATTAAATAGCTTTCTTTTGGGATAAAAATTAAGGTATTAGGGTTTTTGTATGAATTTAGAACAAAAAAATGGACATTTACACTTATTTTAAATAAAATGCACCATCACATGTACCTATTAGGTAGGAAATAGATATGACTGTAACAGAAAATAACAGGGACGGCACGCATGATGAGGAGAAACATATTTCCTCAGCTGCTTCCTCTCGTGTCGTCATATTCAAAGAAAAACTTGATCTGGAAAAATCAGAACGCGATAAATCAGAAAGTAATTCGATTGAAAAGAATAAAGACGAGAAAAAAAAAGCAGAATTAGAGGAAGAAAGAAAAAAGGCAGCAGATAAAAAAAAGCGAGATGATGTAATAAAAAAATTATGGAATGCTATCGAGCAAAATAGCTTTGAAGAGGCCATTGCTATAGTAGAAGGACATCCAGATATACTTTCTCATATGGATGAAGTAGAAGCCACTAAATCGGATAAGCCACTTTTTCCTCATTTTCTAATTTTTTTAGTAAAGCTTCTTAATCAGATAAAGAAAAATAAAAAAATAGAAACCGGACCCCTACGTGCATTTATTTTAAGACATCTTTCAAGCCCCTCTGTTAACAATAATATTTTGTTAGCTACAGAGAATGGCAATAACAATGCTCTCCACCTTGCAGCGTGCGGAAAAGAATATGAGATTTGTGAAGCTATTTTGAAAGCAGCTGTTCGGCAAGAAACAGATGATCCGAAAAAGAAGGGGAGGGTAGTACAACAGTTAATTTATTTTCGTGCAAAACTCCGCGGAACTCCCTTAGAAGATATACGTGCTCATTTTTCCCCTGAACAAGTTAAGGCATTGCATGCATTAACCTATACTTCAACCCATTTAGATTTGAATCAGCATGATCCTGAGAATGGCGAAACGGGGCTTATAAAGAGAATTAAGCAATGTTCGTCTCCTAATGAAGAGGAGGAGGTTTTATCGTTACTCGACCAATATGGTGTCAATATTTCTTTTTATGAAAGCGATTATGAAGGTAATACTGCCTTGCATTTTGCTATTTTGGAGGGAAGGTTTGAAATAGCAGAAAAGATTTTGGAATGCATGAATCAATTTGGCCAATCTCATCGAGTGCTTTCAGCGCGTAATAGCACAGAACAAATGCCGCATCAGGTACTGATAGAATTAGGGATATGGTTGTCTCTGAAAAAAATGGACATAGCTGTTTTAAAGGAAAATGAAGAAGAGAAGAAAGAAGAAGAAAATGAGGATACGCATTCGCATGATCTAATTCCTTCTTGGATCTGTTTATGTGAAAAGATGATAAATAATTTTGGAGAAGACGGGATTCTTTCAGGAGAACCAAAACAAAATCTTTCTTCTTTTAAAGAAATAGTGGGCCGTTATTATAAGGAAGATTTTTTAAAAGTTGATCCAGTGGAAAGATTGGGTGTTTTAAAGCAATTGTATGAATCGTATCTCCTACTATATCCATCAATCACAGAGGAGATTAATGAGAGTATTCGTTTATTAGCCTTCGAGGTGTTAAAGTGCTACTGGACAATTGATCCTCCAATAGATGAACAAATTTATCCTCGCCTGCATAAAGTTTATAAGACCATTCAAAAGAAGATACCCTGCTTCTCTTCGGGCGATGTTTTTGATTTGTCTGGCCATGTAATGCATGAATTTGACAAAGTTGCTAAGATTGTCATAGAACAGTTAGAAGATTCTAAAATAAAAGAACAATTAGATTCAGCATTCAAGGCTGCAGATTTTGCTCTTACCTCTTTACCCCAACCTTCTAGCCAAGAATGTCACGAAGCATATTCAGCTATTGCAAGTTTTTTTCAGGTATTGAAAGAAGAGGAAGAAATACAAGACGAAACTAAAAAAGAAATTATTGCTTATATAATGAAAAATATAGTAGCGGAAATTGCGCAAAAAAGGCTGAGAACTAAAAAACAATTGCAGGCATGTGAACAAGGACTCAAAGAAATACTCATTGGAACTCCCTATATATCTAAAAACTTACAAATGGCAATTAATACTTTGTTTGCTATTCTAGCTATTGGGGCAGGGGTTGGATTAGCCGTAGGTTATATAGCTGTTTCTCCTATTTCAGTCGCAGTGCTTGTCGGTAGTGCTGGCATAAGCTTTGGCTTATTCTGTGTGAGAAAGTACAGTGATAATAATGATGAAATAAAATATCATGAAGCGCTTGGGCAGGACTATAAAGTAAAAGAGAAGCTTTTTAAAGTATTTGATGGGGAGTGGGAGGGAGTAGTAAAACAGACGATAAAATTGTAGCAATTTCCATCTAATTAATCTTAAATGCGTAAATATAATTGATTTTAGTTACATTTAGCAGTAAATTTAGCATTATTAATATTCTTATAATAAATAACGAGGTAAATAGTAATGCTACCGGTTCGATTAACTTCTTTCGTTGTTTTAGCGAGTTTACTCATGCCCTGTTATGCGGATTTTCATGATCTTAATAACCCATGGTATTTAAAAGGCAGTTTAGGTTATAGCCATTCAAACTCAGCACGTTTTACAGATACCCATCCGCATGCTTCTACGCCGCCTGATTTATTTGGGCCTTCTCGCAGTGCGCAAGGTAATTTTGGTTCTTCAGCGCTAGTTGAAGCGGGTTTGGGCTATCGTTTGACGGATGCCATTCGAGCAGAGTTACTCTTCGATTACCAACCTCATTTTCAGTATTCTGGGAATGCTAATTTTGTTCGAGCGGGTGATTCTCAACCCGTGAGCGCAGATGTTAATTCTAATTCATTATTTGCAGCAGGGTTTGTTGATTTACCTGCCTTATCGCCTACGGTACGCCCGTTTATTGGAGCGGGTGTCGGTATAGCTTATCAGCATGTGAATGGCGTACTTTTTAAATTCCCTTTTTTAAGCCCAACACCTACACAAACTGCGATTACAAAAACCGTTGGTGGAAATTATATTGGACTGGCCTATATGGTGAGTGCAGGTGTTGCCTGGGAATTCACAAAAAACATTACGATGGATGTAGCGTATCGTTATACTGATTTAGGGCAAGTGCAGACATCAGCAGGTCCTGCAAATGTTGATTGGCATCCGCATGGCAGGCCACCACATTTGCTTACAGTGAATTCCATCACAGCACCTTTAAGAACGCAAAGTGTGCTGCTAAGTTTACGCTATTCATTTTAAGGTACAAAAATCTTCAGCCTTGGAGGTGAATGTTAGAACTCTTGCAAAGACTAACTATTAGGTAGCTTTTTGCATTAACGCCATTGTGTGGCTTTCAATTATCTACAAATAGAAATACAAGGCGTCTCCCTTGTGCATGTTAATTATTTCGAGGACATTGGTAGAGCGCATTTTTTGCCTGAGTGATTCCCAGAAAATAAAGTTATACCTGTTTGATAAAATCGGAATATCTCCCTATTTCAGAAATAGCAGAGCCTGATGATTATCAGGCTCTGCTATTTCTGAAATAGGGAGATATTCCGATTTTATCAAGCAGTTATCATTTCAAAGAGAGTTTTTACTAACTTCAACAGCGGCTGATTCTAATAATGGTGATATGTCATCTCACAGAACCCTTAGAACTGAAAATGCTATTATTATTATTAAGGTTTATTTTTTTAATTACATCTATTGTAGATGGATTTTCCATTTTTTCTGGAATGGATGATGAGATTAATGATTTAAGATACATAGAATTAT
This sequence comes from Gammaproteobacteria bacterium, assembly GCA_021323555.1. Next base: position 3,903 of record JAJONP010000148.1, read on the forward strand.
ATTTGTCGCGCTGATAAGCAGCAAGTATCGATGGAACTAATGACAATATAGGAAAGCAAACCATTCCTCCACCAGCATTAGCTAAAATAGGAAGAAAAGCTATTTGGAAAACGATAGAACAAAAACATAAAGCGAAAGTGGCACAAAGGCATATTATTGCAATTCCATGGTAATAGCTATTTCCTCTAAACTTTTGCTGCGCTGGCCAATTTAAAAGATAAAATAAAAAAGCTCGTTTTTCTTCTGAGCCAGGATCTTCAAGTGTAGCGTTCAATGAGGTAAGAATTCTATTAAAATATACAACACATTGCTCTTTTTCAGCCTTTTCTTCTTCTGTTTCTTCTGGAAATTCTGAAATACGCTTTTTCATTTTTTTCATAAGATGTAAAGATTCATGAACAATATTTTTTAGGTTTTTTTGTGTTGTAATTTCTATTTCTCTAACATCTCCCTCTTTTTCTTCAGGAGAGCAAAATTTTAAAATAGAATCTAGAAAATTACATGCCTCGTGACATGCATCATTATAATAGGTTATATAATCTTTCTGTTCTGTGGTGGTAAGTAGAAATTTATTTCTTTGAATAGACATGTGTCACCTTTTAATTATATGTACGTAATGCTTTTGGTTTTTTCTCTATCCGATCCTCTTTTCCTTCTATATAACAAATTATGCTTTGATGCTCGAATATGAAAGGAGCATAACTATTTGGGCAGAATTGTCAATGTACTCCCATTTATTTGATGCCATTGCTATTAAGTAAGTTCGCCATTGCTTCTTTTTCTAATTCCATCCATCGGCCGCGGCGCAAAGAACGTGGCAGAGTAAGGGAGCCAAAGCGAATGCGAATTAAGCGGCTGACTTTAACACCTTGGGATTCCCATAATTTTCGGACAACTCGGTTACGACCTTCTTTGACGAGTACATGATACCAATGATTAGAACCTTCACCCCCTGCGTCTGAAATAGCGTCAAAATG
>JAJONP010000149.1 GCA_021323555.1 Gammaproteobacteria bacterium
TTGCCTGTCTCATAGCCCTTGCTTCCTTCCCTAATTTATTTTTTTGTAATTGTATAGCAGCCTTATTAAAACACTGTTGAACCAGGGGTCTCAGTCTCCATATGTGAGCAATAGGATCTCCACCTCGTTTTACTACCAGTAAGGGCGTATCATCTTCGGGCGAAGGCAAGGACATTAAACCCTGGCTTAGCCGATAGCGCTTCAAAGCGTTTAGCATATCATCGCTCACAGCCACCGCACGTATCCTGCCATTATTATGTACTTTAAACCACCAATTTTGCTTACTATCCTGATAAAAATGATTCATTTTGGGTACCCAGCTATCGGAGGCAAGCAATTCAGAAGGAAGTGGATACAGTAAATAAAAAATAGTAATAATAAATAATGTTTTTTCATGGCACTCTGGATCATCCGCAGCGAGTTGTAATGCCGCTTTAACACAATATTGCCATTGGATTTCTGTAAACTGTTTTACTGTTTCTTCTAGTAATTCTTGCTGGCGCGCGCGCAGGTTTTTTTGATAGGAAAGTTTTTTGAAATTAGTCAATGTTCTTTTTTCACTCTTCAAAAAATTATAAAATTTGTTTAATACTGTAAAAATTCTTGAAGTTTCTTCTTTGGAAAGTGGATAACGAAGTTGATTTGATTTTATCTTTCGCTCATGTTGTTTGATGACGGTTAACACGAAAGGTCGCCAATGCGGATTAAATTTCAGGGCGTTCCCGTCTTTAATAAAGCGAGGCTTTTTCTCAGTACTTATCCACGAAGCAGGAAGATCACAGCGAAATTCAATATATTTTTGGATATCTTGGTCATCCAGATGAAGAATAGATTTTTCAACAATTATCCAGGACCACAACAATAAACGCTCCATTTCACGAGAATACAGGAGAAGTGTTACTTTTTTGTCATATTTTTTTAAGAAATTAAGTGTAGTCTCAATATCATAATTTATAAATTCTGGGAGAATTATTGTGATAGGAGGAATATCAAATAAATTTTTTGCATCAAAAATAGGAAAAGGTTTTTGATAATGCTCCATATTCAAAATCCCTTAAGGAGTTTTTTATTTTTAGCAGATTGATGCCGTTCTTTCATCTGGCTATCATTGTATCGATAGATTGAAAGCCCACATAAACTCTGTCCTGCCTTCTTATAAACTTGTGTTTTAGAAAAACCATGCTGATTGATATCATCAATCATACCTCTTTGACGCAAATAAGTAATTGTTGCTAATTCCATCATATCTGCTTCACTCATTAGATTATCTTTTCGTAGCTCTTTAATAACTTTATCAAAACAATCCTGAACTATTTTCCTAATAGCTGACTGATGGGTAATGGGTTGATCCTCTTCGTTTAACATCAGAGGATTAGTATCTACTCGTGAGGGTAGCGGGGTTAAGCCGAAACTTATTCGATAGCGCTTTAAAGCCTCCAACATCTCATGACCCACCGATATAACACGTATCTTTTTCTTTTCGTCTAACACTTTGAATTGCCAGTTCTGGTTCCTATCCCGATAAAAGTGATTCATCTGAGGTATCCAGTCACCACGAGCAGTAAGCTCAACTACATGCGGATAAAGCCAGTAGAAGATCATAATCATAAATAATGTTCTTTCATGGCGATTTGGCTCATCAGCAGCTAGTTTTTCTGCGATTTTGACACAATATTGCCACTGAATTTCTGTTAATTTTTTTACATTTATTGGTAGGTTCTGCCGCGAAATATATTTATTTTTCTCTTGAGCAAGCGCCAGTAGAGAGTGATTAAGAACTTTTCCTTTCACTAACAAAAAATTATAAAATTCGTCTAAGATATTAATTATTTCTTTAAATCCTCTTTCCAAAAAGCGATATTTTTTTACTTTCTCCTTATCTTTTTTTTTAATAACAGTTAATATAAACGGTCGCCAGTGTTGATAAGGTGTTTGGAGATTTTCATCGTTATTAAAATGAAGATTCTTCTCTATCTCTATTCCAAAAGCAGAAATATCGAGGCGAAATGCAATATATTTTTGAATATCCTCATCGTTTAGGCAAAGAATAGATTTTTTAACAATTAACCATGCCCACAACAATAAATGTTCTATTTCAAAAAGATATAAAATAAATGTCTTTTTATAACGATTGGGATAGTATTTCAAGAAATCAAGCGCGGTTTCAAGATCATGTTTTAAAAATTCTAAAGAAACTATCTTTGCATTATCCTGATTAAATAACTTTAATAACAAGTCAAAAATAAGGAAAGGCTTAGAGTTACTTTCCATGTCTCTTTATACCTCTCTGATGAAAGCATTTATTATAACAGAAAAAGTTTTTTGTTCTTGAATTATCTCTAATCTTTTCTATTTGTATCGTCCTTGCATGTTAAATCAAATTAACATGACTTCGGATTATAGTTTTTTAAATACAGTTCCAAATTTATGATTGATTGTCCTTATATTTAATTACCATAAGTGTTTAAAAAACGAACAGAAATTTTTATGAAAATTATAGGTTATATTAACCTAAAAACATATAGATATAAATTAAATTTTTAATTATTTTTCAAATAGTTATTTCATTAACACAGCATTTTTTAAAATTCCTAATATACTCAGTAAAGAAGATGAAAGTAGTAACTTTTTAGAGGTATTTAAGTTATGAAAAATTCATGGATAAAGAAATTATTTGAAGAAGTCCTTCAAAAGCAGAAACAAAAAGGGCTTAATGCAATCACTGCGGATTCAATTATTCAGCATTTAGTAGAAACCATTTCTCGCGAAATAAAAGAGGAATCTGATAAAAAATTACGTGATACATTAGCTGCAGCCGAAGACGCAGCGAAAAAGAAGAAAATTGAAGCAGAAGAAAACGCCATCTTTAAAGAAAAATTACAAAAACAAATTGATGAAATCAATGATTGGCTTGAAAAGAAGCGCCGAGAAGCAGAAGAAGAGAGAAAAAAACTAGAAGCTATATTAATGCGAATGTTTTTAAGCTTAAGGCAATCCAGTGTTGTTACTTCAGAAGAATTAGCACCTGGCATATTGGTTCATGCAGCGCACTGTATCATTTTTGAAGCTCAAGAAGCCGATACAAGAGATTATTTTAATGGTGTAATAAGTGAACCGGAATTTAATCAAAAGAAACGCGAAAAATTGTATGATTATGTGAATGAGGCTATCAATCAAGTTATTAACAACAGACCTGCATCCGAACGTGAACGTCTACAACGTCTTAAAGCAGAAAGAATAGAAGGGATGGTGGATCGTATCTATGAAAAAACTGAAATAGAAAGACAAGCAAATCCAGAGTATGCGAATGCGATGGCGAATAGTAAAGCGCTTCGTGCAACTCAACAGTTTAGAAATATCAATCAAATAAATAGAGATGTAAGTCAAATTAAAATGGTTCATAAATTTGAAAAAAAGAAAACTGCAGCAACTCAAGTAAAACAACAAGAAGCCAGTGCACCAGTGGCCGCAGTAGAAGAAGTGAAAGAAGATGCAAACAAACAAGAATCAGATGAAGCAAAAAATATTTTAAAGGCAAAAACAGCATCTACAGAAACTAGTTCTGCTTCAATAAGAAGAGGTTTACCTAAAAAAGATAGAAGCACGTTTTCTTCTGAACCAAAAACTCCAACTTCTAATAATTCAGAACCTGAGTCCTTAACACCCAAAATAGGTCGTAGATAATAACTAAAGACATCCCATTAAAATTAATTAGTAATAAATGAATTAATTAAAAATACTTATTTATTATTATTGTATTTTCAGATAATATCCTACGCCTAACATCCACTATATCTTACAAAACATGAGGTGATTTATGGCAATGCGTAACAAGATGAATTTTGGCGAATTTACAGTAGTATCGGATAAAACAGGTGCTCAGGAAGAGTTAACACGACAAATGAAAGGCATTCTTGCTGAACAGGAAAAGACGATTGAAAGACTGAGAAAAGAAGGCGAGGTCTTTGAAAAAGAAGCGCGAGCATTTGATGAAGAAGGAAAATTAGCAGAGAGTTTAACACAAAAAATACAGCAATTAGGCCACTATATGAAAAAAGCAAATGAAATGATTGTTGAATTTAATCAACAAGTGCTTAAACGGGGCGAGTTAATGAGCGTTTTATTTGCGAATATAAAAACCTGCGCCCTACTCAGAGGAGAAGAACTAGCGCAGCACTTTATTATTGCCCAGGCAAGTTTTGATGAAGTGAGCAAAGCAGTGGAAGCAGAAGAAATTACTCTTGATCAACTAGAAGAAGTTTTTAATTTATTTAAAGAAGTCATTAATCAGATGAAAGCAGAACTCGACAAAGTGGCTTTAACTAATCAATCTCTCTACGACAAAAATATTAGTGATTATCATGAAGCTTGTACTTGGTTAGAGAATCTTAAATTAAAACTTAAGCCATCATTAGACTACAGAGATCAAAATAATGAAACTGGAGAAAGCTGTGCAGGACTCTTAGACATCATGGAAGCGCAAATAGCGAAAGAAAAAGCATCTAACCTCGAAGAAAAAGATTCCTCCCCTGAAAAAACACCGCCGCTTTCCCCAAAAGATCCTTCAATTGCTAAAACAAGCAGTGAATCTTCTGGCGATGAACACAGCCCTGTATCCTCTACAACTGCACGGTTACAATCAGCGATGAACCAGCCGCCAGCCGCAGCGGCGCGTAATGCACCCAAAATGCCAGCAGTCGTATTAACATCAGCCGCTTCGCAGCAGCAAAAACCAATTGTAGGTGCTGCATCAATCCCACAAGGTGCATTAGCTGCGGGGTCGCTTTATAAGGAAAAGGAAAAAGAAGCTGCAGGTAAAAAACAAGGGAAACAAGAAGCAGATAAAGCTGTTAAAAAGGAAAAATGTGCGTTGAT
>JAJONP010000150.1 GCA_021323555.1 Gammaproteobacteria bacterium
TATCGGAAGCAACTCATCACATGATCATTCACCATCCCAACCGCTTGCATATAAGCATAGCAGATGGTGCTGCCAACAAATTTAAATCCTCTGCTTTTTAAGTCTTTAGACATATTATCTGATAGAGGTGTACGGCAGGGAACATGCTTGTGGCTTTCCCAATGGTTCTTAATAGGCTTCCCTTCAACAAATTGCCAAATATACTCTTTAAAACTGCCTTGTTTTTCTCTGATGTGTAAATAAGCCTTCGCATTTTCAATCGCAGAGACAATCTTCAATTTATTCCTAATAATCCTTGCATCCGCAATCAAGGCTTTTATTTTGTCGTTGCTATACCGAGCCATTTTATCTGCATTAAATCCGTCAAAACAAAGACGATAATTTTCTCGCTTCTTTAAAACAGTCAACCAATTTAATCCCGCTTGTGCCCCTTCTAATAGAAGGAACTCAAAGAGTAATTGGTCATCATAAAGAGGCACGCCCCATTCATGATCATGGTAATCAATATAAAGGGGATCCTGTGTTACCCAGGCGCAACGTACCTGGGTATCTTGCTGAGGCCTTTTCATTTTTTCTCTCGGCTATTTTCAGGATAATGACTTTACCATAAAATTGGATAAGCATTAGGAAGTTCTTTTAAAAAAATGAGCATCCTGTCATACCTAACTGCTCCTATCTCTTCTAACTTATATGGCACATTCTAAAATCGTAAATTTAAGACGAACTATTTTCTTCCGAATTTTTTGATGATTTCTTTATCATCAGCTTTTTGTTTTTCGTTGAGTTATGTCGCTCTTTTAATTCAATATCATTGTACCGATCTGTTGTTGCAATTGAACTGTGACCTACATCATCACAGACATGCGCTACGGGTCGACCGCGTTTGTTAATATCGTCTGAAATACTGGTATGACGTAACCAATGTACGGTAGCTGTCTCTAGTGCATTGCTTTCGTTTACGAGAGCATTTTTTCTTAACCGTTGAGAAAGAAGAGCGCAAATTTCTTTAGGGTCATGACACTTTGTTCATAGGCCGGATGTACGTGTGCAATGTTATTCTTAAAATCAAAAAAATTACTTCTCAAACGGGATGGGTTCATGTACACTCTACGGCTTGATCAAAGCAATATTGTACGATGCTTCGAATATAACGAGTACTCGCGAGCTGAGTTATCCCCACGAATCTTCACCAAATTCGCGCCAATTCAGCTTCAATGGCAGAAGGTAAGTTATCATAATCGATAATCAATTCATCAAGTTTGTTAAATTCAACAATTAATTGGCCCAAATAAAAAAGTGTCTGCCTATGGTTGAAATTGAAAATTGCTGGCTGTGTTGTAATCCTGTTGCAACATTCATTAAAGCTTGTAAGCGGGCGTGATGAATAGTAGGACAAAACTCATCCAACTCATTATATAATAGTTTATTAATAAACATAACCATCCTTTTAAATAGGGGAATTATGTCGATCTTAATAATAGATTTTAATAAAATTGTCACTCAATTCGTGGGGATAACTCAGCTCGCGATAGCACCTTTGCCTTTTTCTTTGAGCAATAAGGGCTTAGAATCAAATAGGGAAGGGAAGGGTTTTAATTGTTTGGTTCCTCGATAGTGTTTTAAGGCAGCAAGCATATCATCACTCACTGCAATATTCCGTATTTTATTCCCTTTACCCAATATCTTAAACCACCAATTCTGATAGCTGTCTTGGTAAAAATGCTTCATCTGTGGTACCCAGCGTTCATTGGCTGCCAATTCAGAAATGCGCAGGTAAAGTAGATAAAGAGCGCTGATAATAAATAAGGTGCGTTCATGGCGCTTTGGATCCTCGGACGCAAGTTGCTTTGCGGTGCTTAAACAATATTGCCGTTGCGTTTCAGTTAATCGTTTGACTGTAGCCTGCGTTTGCCGTTTCTGAATATAGCGGCTTTTTTGGCGGATGAGAGCGATAGGATTCACAGGCACTTTTTCTTCCAGCAGCAAAAAATTATAAAAACTGCTTAGCACAGTAAAAATTTCTTGGATAGCTTTTTGTGAAAGACGGTATTTCTTTTTATCTGGTTTTGCCCCTTGTTTATGTTCTTGTTTAGTGACTGTGGCCACAAACGGTCGCCAATGTGGATTAGGTTGCCGTATACCCCAACGCTCAACAAAACGTGCCACGCGTTTTTTACCTATCCAAGAGAGAGCGGAATCCATGCAGAATTCAATATAGTCCTGAACATCTTGGCGCTTAAGGTCAAGGATAGATTTTTTAGCAACTCGCCATGCCCATTGTAAAAGGCGTTCCACTTCGCGGCGATAGGCTTCGAAGGTAGCTTTGTTTCCATCGTATTGTTTTAAAAAATCTAATACGACTCGTATATCTGTTAAAGCAGTTTCAGAGGGTTTAATGGATTGTAATTTTATGTCAATGAGTTCATCAGACGTATCAATAATGGGTTGCGGTATTGGATAAATTGACCTATTTTATGGTGTCCAAAACGAGTCATTTTGCCAATCACTCATAAATCCCATTTCTGTAAATGGAACGTGAGAAAAAGTAAGAAATAAATCAAAAAGTTTTTTTCTCCAATGATTTTTGGGAGAATTGCGGTACGAAAAGCAACTTCGATTCTTTCCGATGCATCTGTTACTAGCAATCTAAGTTTTCTATCAAAAACGTATAGGCTCACAATGTCAGAAAAACTTGTTTCTGGTTTAAATTCATTATCAGAATTGATAGTAGAAGCCAAAAAAGGCTTGAAATAAATCATTAGCCTGTAATAGACGATGGTAGTAAGATAATGGCAAGCTTCGTGTAGGTCATTTAAGATAAGATTTCTATTGAGTAGGAGGTTGATTTGTTCTTCAATAGAAAGGGCTGGCTTGTCAAAAATGATTTTGTTGTTCATAGAAATAAATAATCCGTTCGGGTTCGCATTATTAATAGGCGTGACGGGTATGGTTAAACTTATTGTACCCAAAACAGCTTCAAAATCAATCATCGAACACACATTTTATTTTAACGAATTCTATAAATACTATGATTCTGCTTTTTATACAAAAGGTTATAGCTATTCCAATAGTAATCACTAGAGGTTATAAATGGATTATTTGAGGAACTGGCTTAATATTGTCAGCCAGTGAGCATAGAATTCATTCAAGTTGCGACAAGTTTATCGTTGACGGATCGAGAGAAGGTTCCCCTAAAAATTTCTTATTCTTATCCCTCTTCTTATCCGTTATTGTCTCTTATGGCCGCTTTCTTCTTCAATCTACAGGCAAACCCTGGGTTTTTTGCCGAAAGTTCTTATATTTTTTTTATGCGTGCCCCCTTACTCTTATTTCCTAATACTTTTCGGAGGAGATAAAAACATGTTAAGCGCAGACAAAATCAATATCCCAATTCCATTTACTCTGAATGAACAAGACATGCGTCACAGAGAAGAAGCTGGACTTGAGGCTAAAAATGATTTTTTAGAACAGGCTGTCGCTTTCTCTCATGCCATGCATGCGTCACTGCATGTCTTAGGCGAGTGTATGGCAGGTTTGCAAACTTTTTCAGAAAGATGTGATGAAGAAAAAATATCCGTTTCCACTCACAGGGATCTTTTCATGCCTCTGCGAATCCTGATCGTGGATGATATGCCTGTAAACCAGAGAATATTGAGACGCATACTTGGAAAGCAACATGACTGTGAATTTGCTAGCAATGGAAAAGAAGCCGTTGAAAAATATTCGGAAAACACTTTTGACATCATTTTCATGGATATCCAAATGCCTCTTATGGATGGTCTTGAAGCAACCACAACGATCCGCCAGCAGGAACTCGCCAACAGTAAAAGAAGAACCCCTATTATCGCATCGACCGCCATTGGTTCAAGTGCACTGGATACAGGCATCACCGTAGCAGCTGGAATGGATGGCTATATCATGAAGCCGTATGACGCGAAGCGAGTGCGTGAAATTATTCACCTATATACAGGGAATGGTGAAAAGTCATCCCTAGAAAGCGAAGGCGGCAGGGATGAAAAACTTCCTACATCGACTTTTCCACCAAGAAAAATTTCACGCACGGGTTTTCTTGGAAGAAGAGCATCTTCTCCAGCGCTGCTGACATCTACCGTCGCTCATTCGCTTGTGGTTTCGCCTCGATTGGAGGGATCTGAATCCGATCCCTCTTGCCTAGAGCAGATATCAGCAAAAAATCCTGAAGGCCTTTCTTCCTCGCCATGGCACATACCCTCAGGCGGACACAGGCTCCTGGCCAGTTTTCACTTGCTTCGTTATGAAAACAGAAGCAACCTTGCCCAAGGTCCATTATTGAGATCAGACGTAAAGTGGCGCCAATCACCCTTACGCAAGAGCTTTTAAGATAAACTCTGTCATCCAGCACACACTGAGGAAATGTAATAGCCGAGATAGCCAGAAATAAGAAGTTTACCTAAGAATAACGTCAGTATTGTCTAAGCAAATAGCAAGTGTTTGAAATATTGAAATAACGGCTCCGTTGTGCTGTGATAGCACCTTGTTTTCTTAGCAAAAAACAGAGGAGCCGTTATATAGAAGACACTTTAATTGTTTTATATTGTATTGTCGATAGCTTCTGTAAAGAGTTCTATCCTGAATGGGAAAAGCAATTATTAAAACAAGGATTAAAAAAACGAAGAACCCCCTCGCGACTATCGCCCAGTGAAATCATGACTCTTGTTATCTATTTTCATATAGTGCGTTTTCGTGATTTTAAAACCTATTATACGCGCTATGTTATGGTGTATCTCCGCGATAGTTTTCCTCATTTGGTTAGCTACAGCCACATCGTCAATCTCTTAAAATCAGTTGCTATTCCATTGTGTATTTTTATTCACACCCTGAAAGGAGAAAAA
>JAJONP010000151.1 GCA_021323555.1 Gammaproteobacteria bacterium
TATTTAAAATTAATGGGCCGAGCTACAGAGCTAAAAATATTCAAAACAAGAAGGAGAATAAATAAAAATTTTTTGTCTGTTGCTATGGAATTTTCTTTGCCCTTAGCTATGGAATTTTCATTGACTTTGACAATCGCCCGTGCCAGAGAAATAGAAAATATAAAATTGCTTGAAGCAAAGAATAATAGTAAGGAATAACAAAACATGGCAAGATACTTTGTTCCTGTTTCTATTATTGATAGTATCGAACAAAGTAATAACAAAGAAACTAATTCATATTTAAAAAATCAGGATGATCTTGACTGTGCATTAGAATACTTGCAATAGAGCAATGGTAAATCAAGCGACTTTTTACATCCGGTATTTACGTCAATGATGATGAAGAAGGTTTGATTCAAGACATTGACCAGTAGCTAGAAAAATTAGCGCCTTATCGTAAAGATTACAAGCATCATGAAACGGGCGAAGAAAATGGCGATGCCCATTTGAAAGCGTTGTTGATTCACCCGCAAGTGATTCTCCCTGTCACAGCAGGTAAACTTGATCTGAGGACATGGCAACGTGTTTTTTATGCCGAGTTTGATGGACAACGTGACAAGCGTGTGCTGGTTAAGGCTTATGGCGAGTGAGTGGATTGTGCAAGCGCTGGTTGGGATGGGTAACAGAGGCTACGTATCTTCAAATGATTGACGACCATGAGGAATTTTAATGTCTCTTCTTTATACCGATGCTGATAAGACTTCACATACGTATCTAACGTAGTGAAGGTATCTACTATCCGATCATAGAGAACCCAGGAAAATGCAAAGCATAATCCCACAATTAAAATCATTCCTAAAAATGAAGAAAATTCATAAAGTAAAGTCTTTTTAGCTGACATCGGGTTATATCCATAAAAAAATACATCCACATACACTACAAGCTTTTAATTGCTAATACAACTGCTATTTTTATCAGAAAATTTGAAAAATTAAAAATGATGTTTTGGGTGTAACTGCAATATTAAACAGCCATTCACTTTACCAGTCGCATAAGCTTTACGCTTTGTCCTCCTTTTTCTCTCCTTTAAATTGGAGAAGATGATATGGCATCTTATTTTTGGAGAACATTGATCCGAAATGCATCGCCCACAAGAGTAGATAGCTTTGGATCGCACGAGTATTATATGCCCGTGGCTTGCCAAATAAAACCCTGTGCTGTGGTATAGCATGTTACGTTGTTGATGAAGCGCATGAATGTAATTATAAAGTGCGTGCAGTGCGCAAGGGCAATAACCGATAGCAGTGGTAAGGGTTGTTACAAATGTCTTTTTAAGAAAACTTTATGATCCAAGTCTAAAACACCTTTATAAAGCAATAGGAGAATTCCAAAAGCAGAATAGGCTCAACGATCCAGAAGCCACAGCAGGAGAGCGGTTTCACCTCGTTAATTTCCAGTAATTCTGCTTACTGGTAATTTTTTAGCTACAGCTACAACAGCTGGTTTCTTTACGTATAAGCGGCAATCTAGTTATCACAACCGCATTAGCTGTTGGTTGTATTTCCTCAGATTTTTCTTCAATAGCAATAGCATTAGCATTATCGCGACCATCCAAAATCGGGGGGTCGGCTGCGAATAGTATGAGTATTATTTTATTGCTCCAAAGTTAAATTGATATTTTAAATAGGCTAGTATTTATCAATCTAATAACAGAACCCCCCGATTTTGTTTAGAGTGGTTATTTTGTTCTGCTTTCTCTTCTTCAAAAGCAACACTCACCCTTCTCTTCTGGCCTTGTCCTTGATTTAACAAAGTCCCTGAATAATGGGTTAAAGAAAAAACGTCTTCATCAGAAATTGCTTTTCTACCTTGTAAATCTTCTAAGGTAAATCGACAAATGGATTTCAAATAGTAAATACATTGTCTTGTGGTTGGATGGTCTGCACCACGCTGAGGATGATTCATCAAAATGCAATAAGCGCGTTGAGCAGTCTGTAAGGCATGCCTCGGTTGTTTCAGCGTGTGATAAGCCACGGCTAAGTTAGTTAAAATAATAGCAAGCTCCGAATGATCCCGCCCATAATGCACCTCTTGAATGGCGAGCGCGCGCTCCAGTAGATCGCGTTTTCTAGCGGTATCCCCCAAAGCGCCGTACGCGTTGCCAAGGTTTGTTAAGGTAATCGCCGTTTCCGAATGCTCCCGCCCATAGTGCGCTTCCTCAATTTTAAGCGCGCGCTCAAGCAGATCGCATTTTCGAGCGGTATCCCCTAAATCGCCATACGCATTGCCCAGATTCATTAAGGTTTTAGCCACTTCATAATGCTCCCGCCCATAGTGCGCCTCTTGAATGGCGAGCGCGCGTTCAAGCAGATCGCGACATCGCGCAGTATCCCCCAAATCGCCATACGCATTGCCAAGGTTGCCTAAGGTCGCAGCCACTTGATAATGATCCCGCCCATAGTGCGCTTCAAGAATTACGAGTGCCCGCTCAAGCAGATCGCGTTTTCGAGCGGTATCCCCCAAAGTGCCATACGCAGTGCTAAGGTTGCCTAGGGTCGCAGCCACTTGATAATGATCCCGCCCATAGTGCGCTTCAAGAATTACGAGTGCCCGCTCAAGCAGATCGCGTTTTCGAGCGGTATCTCCCAAAGCACCATACGCATTGCCGAGATTTGTTAAGGTGATCGCCACTTCATAATGATCCCGCCCATAGTGCGCCTCTTTAATAGCGAGCGAGCGCTCGAGTAAATCGCGTTTTCGAGCGGTATCCCCCAAAGCGCCATACGCATTGCCAAAGTTGCCTAGGGTCGCAGCCACTTCATAATGATCCCGCCCATAATGCGCCTCTTGAATTTTAAGAGTACGCTCATAGAGGCAGATACTTTTTTGAGGTCGGCCTAATTGATATAGATAAATACTACCTAACTGTGAGAGCGCTAAAGCCAAATGCTCATTTTCGATAGCGTTTTGATCATGATGCGTAATGATGGCCTCTAAATGCGGCATAACAGCTTTTCTGCGCAGTTCTACTGCCACATTGCCACCTGTGTCTGGATAAAGTGCTGTTAAACACTGTACCACGCGCGTTATGTGCCTTTCTCTTTCCTCCACGGGCAGTTGATGATGGATGATTTGTTGTACCAATCGGTGCATGTTAAAGCCTCTATCGCCTTTGGATAACAAACTATATTCTCGAATAGCGTGAAGACAGTCATCGAAGGGTTTTTCTTCTATGTTGAGTAATTTTTTAAGGAAGTATTTTTTAATGCCTTCAGGATGGAAGTAAGCACAGCTCTTCACTAGTTCAGCTGCTTGAGGGTGTTGAGACGCCAGTGCTGTGATCGATAATTGATACATCGTCAACATCATAGTGTTGTAATCCACTTCATCGGCTTCGCTTTTGACATCTGCTTTGACCAGTAAAGCGATGCCTTTTTCTCGGTATAATTGGAGATAGCTCTTTGCGGTTTTCTCGGTTTGTTGTATGTAGGCCACTGCATGGGCAATGGCGAGGGGGAGCGTGCCTAACTCCTGCGATAACTCTTCTACACCAATACATTGTGGAGGCGCTAATCGTGTTCCAAAATACTCCTGACATTCCTCTAACGTAAACGGTGGTAAAACAAGGAGGGGGTCATTGCCCCAGTGTTGACTTCGGGTCGTGATCAATACTTGCTGGGCGGGTAAGAGTCTTTTCGGTAATAATCCCTTGAGTGCCGCTTTATTTTCGACATTATCTAAAACCAATAGCCAGTCTGGGCGTTGGCTTAAGGCCACCTGGATCGCGCAATGTTGTTCTTCAATGGACTGGCCTTTTAAATTGAGACCCAGCAATTCGCCTAAGCGATGCCATTCGGCTTCAAGATGTTCTTTATCAGCCATCAGCCACCGAACAAACTCTTTTTCTTGCGTTTGTCGATTGGCATACAGAATGGCCAATTGTGTTTTCCCCACCCCGCCCATGCCTTGAATGACTTGGATGGAGGACGGAATGCTGTGTGCCTCGTGTGGGAGAGGAGGACGAGAAGAACGAAAAAGCGCCGCCATCTGATTGTCGCGTGCAATGGCATGAGGTAAAGGGAGCGGCAAAGAAGTCAGACTGCTCTCTAACCACGTGAGATGCAAGGCTTGATAGGCGGGATCATTAAATCGGATCCCATACATCACAGGAATAAGTCCGAGGGGATCTGATAAACCCACGAGGTAAGGTTCGAGTCGAGTATTGGCTTGTAAGCGATAAACAAGCTGCTTCGCGAGAGGCGAAAGAACCCCTTGAACCACCTCGCGAAATCCACCTGCATACAGGATCGGCACTATACACGTTGGATTGTCTTTGGCTTTTTCCATCATCAATTGAAATTCAAATTGTAAGTTATTGCGCTTTGCCCCTTGCTCTTCGACACGCGCTAAAAAGGCAGGCGTTAAAATGGGTAGCACAAAATTACTCGTGGTTAAATTGTCACGCATTACAGCATCCATATTGCCTTGTATGTCACGTACATCCAAGAAAGTCTGGATACCTGCACGCTCAAAATCATTTTGTAAGCGTTTTAAGAAGGCGTGGAGTGTATTTCTTTCGGTGCCTTCGGACGGCCAAGTATAACAGATAAAGGCTTTTTTGATTAAGCCGCGTTCTTTGGCAAGTGCATTGATGCCTTCTAATAAAGTATGCCACGCTGTGTGAGGGTTGGGTGGTCTCGCCTGAAATTCAGGAGATGCTTCTTTGGCTTCGGCTTGTCTGAGCATCTATTTTTACTCTTTTAGGATATTAAGATATTTCACAGCTTACACGAACGAGGCTATTTTTCTGTAGGAAATCAACGTAATTTTTGAGAAAGATGGCAGGGTCGTGTATCCAAAATGATCTCATGTTTAACGAAGAGCG
>JAJONP010000024.1 GCA_021323555.1 Gammaproteobacteria bacterium
GATGAAGAAGAAAAGAAAGAAGAAAAATATCAAAAGCAGGAAAAAGAAGAATGTGAAAAGCAAGAGGAAAGTGAAGGAAGCGAGGAAAATAAAGAAAAAACTTATAAGAGTTGTAATGTTATAAAGACATATAGAGAAAAATTGCAAAATAAAATGGATTTAGACAAAATATTGGAAGAAGATTTTGAATGGTTAGCGAATGAAAGCTATGGATGCGCTATATTGGCTGTAGATGAAAAGAATATACACGCCGAGTTAAAAATAATTGAAATTATGCTTATTTTGGCCTTGAAAGAGACTAAAACTAATAACCCAAATCCAGCTGGAAGCAAGCCAAATCGTCTACGATCAATTCCTGAAATTGAAGAGTTTACTTTGCTGTCTAAGAGATTTTTTGATTTTGTAAAGAAGATTCCTGAATATGAAAAAAGTAAAAAACTTAATTTGCTAGTTGTAAGACTGGAAGATTTTATAAGAAATCTGGAAAGTAAAAAGGAAAAGGGTATAAGAATAGATGCTTACATCGGAATATCCAAAAAATGCTGCAGAAAGTGTTTTTATGCAATCGAATCTGTAAGAGAAGTTATGACAGGATTAACCAATTTGCCACGCGTTAGCGGATCACACTACCAAACATTCGAGGGAAACCCCCCAAATTTTTTAGGAAGCAAACGGAATCATCGAGGAAGTGCCAAAGCAGGTATGGCAAATGTAATTTTGCAGAATATTAGAAATGCATTTTGGATTAAAATGAGTGGGGTTCATGCTAGTCCTTTAAAGACAATGTCACCGGATTCGCCCCATTTCATACCTTCTTCTGGCTCGTCAACTCCGCTTGGAGTTAACAATGAGCCTTTCTCTTTCGATGAGGGGCAAGCTTATTTGTTCGATTTCATGGAGAAGGGTTGGTCAGATATTGATAAGACTTTACTAGAACCATCCGAAATGCTGCAGAAAGGCTGGAACTGTTTTGATGTAGCGATTAATGTTGAAATAAGCAAACATCCTGAAGTTCGATCTTTTGATAGAAGTGATTTTATCCCGTATGCGCTGAATCAGATGAATTCACCCGAATGCCGCTCATTATTAGCGCCTGAGATAAGGCATGCTGCAGCATTGGCAGCATTGGCAGCAAATTTTGAAGAGGGCTCTTTAGAGGCACAAAGGGAAATAATGGATTTATTCAAGTTGGCAGAAGAACTGCCTGATGATGCTGCAACTAAAAGAGCATTGGAGCAGGAGGGTAATGATATTTTAGATAAAAATAATAAAAAAAACCAGGAACTCGTTGCATTTGCCCTACCTCGCAGCATGTGGACAGAAGAGCTAAGACAATTATTTACTGATTATATAGAGGCTCATGAAAATATGCACGGCCCTTGGGCTTCGTGCAATGACCAAATTGGTCGGACAGAAGGAAGCCGTCTATCAATAAAAGAATTGGACGAATTTTTCAGCCATAAAGACAATAGAGATAAACATAAGGAGGCATATTCTGCCTATAAAGAAATGCGAGATGAGATATTTGTACCTTATGAGCAAGCTTTTTTAGATTACTGTAGTTCAGAAGCAACATGTCGAACATATATCGAACAATACTATGGGCAGCAAGGCTGGTTTGCCTTTCAAAATAATACAGCAGAGCGCAGTACGTCAATGATTGATATTGTAAGTAGATATATCCAAATGGATATCTTGATTTATCATCAAGTCAGTGGGGAATTATTGTATTCTACTCGTAAGGATGACTGTAGTGGATTTCCAAAACAACTTGCGATTACTTTTAATGGTCATAATCATTTTACAGCGGGTGACCCCAGAATAGATCAATCAATGCAAATCATGGAAAATACAACTTCATTGCACGTAACGGATTCTATCACTAATTCTGATAATAGCGAAATTAGAGTTTTAGCTGCTAGCATGTCAGCCATATTGTCATCAAATGTTGTATATGATAGCATGGCTTTACAGCTGATAGTGGGTTATTCTTCTGACGCTTCTGATATGTCCGAAGTAGGAGGTAATCAAAACTCAGATGAATTGGCACCTTCCTCTCACTAGCACGGAGGAAATAACAAATCTAGTTAAAAAGAGGTTTAGTATGTTTTCGCATAGTACGCGTCAACGTGTTCCTGAAAGTACGTTTTCACAAAGTGTACGTCAATACATTCAGGAAAAAGCTATAAAGGCTGCTATCGATGATGAGCATGTGATCGATATAATGCTTAAATTTTGCGAGCCTGCCATTTCAAAAACATCCTCACTAGAGCAGCAACATAAACAGCTTCAGGGTATTAAAATCCTATTAGAGATGCTTGACTGCATGCTGACATTTGATGAGTCGGATGAGCCGGAGAAAAATTGGAAAAGGCTATGTAATATGCAAAAAAAATTATCTGAGGCTGTAAAAAACCATCGTCTAGACATAGATGGCAAAAGGAATATGAGTGTAGTAAAGACGAGTGCAGCAATGAATAGCATGATGGAACTCTTGGAAAAAGGAAAGGAAAATAAGGATACACAAAAATTATGTTCTGGCATTGAGGCAGCAATTAAATTTTTGGAAAAAAGAAAAAAAAATATATTGGCTGATATTGGCGCGGCTGTTGTAAGCAATAAAACTTCTTCATCAAAATATGGTGATCAAAATAGATTATTCTCTCAAAACTCAACAAACTCTCCACCTGTAAAACGTGCAAGACTAATTGATGAAAAAACCGCTCAAGAACAGAAAGAAGCCGTACAAGAACCTGAGGCGGTGGAAAGCAATTTCTCCCTGCATTAATGGGGCTTTTTTATACCTAAAAGACTTTAAAAAATTAGTCATTCCCGCTCTCTATGAGTTTGTATTCCCATCAGGCGGGCGCTAATTCGAATACTTGGCTAGCTTGGCATATTCAGGTTGATCACGCAGGCTAAACCCCCTTACCCATGGGTTCCCAATTTTCTATATTCCCCGTTATAGATGTAAAGAGGGAATGCACTTCTATGCTTTTTATATCTTTGAGCTTTTAAAAAAAAAGATTATCCCGTTTTTCTATTTTATTGAGAAAATGCTGCCATTCGTAATGGATTTGGCCGGTAGTTACATGGATGGTAGCTAGGGAAGTGGAGGCGGGGCTATATTGGGCTATTGAAGTGATAACCTTGTTTTTCGGTCTATCGCACACTCCCTTGGAAGTAATTAGCAAGCGCTTTAAGAGGAGCAGGATGGGCTTTAAAACGGATGAGTTCAGAGGATAATAGCTTTCTTTTAAGCGGATATAATTTTTGTTTTGGGTTTACGCCCGTCTCGATGTCATGAAAGTGTGCTTATATAGGCTAAAGTGCGTTAAAATATCTAGAAATATGGGAATGTATCTGATTGTTTTCCTATGTGGACTAATATTGTGATCTGTAGTCTAACAAATGAACAAAAAATTTAGAAATTTCTTAGAAATTTAACAATTTATTGGTTTTATCGAATCAATCTTTTAATCCATTGGTCGAAGGTTCGATTCCTTCACGGCCCACCAAAAGCTCTATAAGTTCAAATGAATACCACCACCCCAAAAAGATTATTTTTTGGCCAAGTAAACCGCAAGAAATAAACAAGAAAAAGGGAGCCATTGCTCTAAAAACAGCGGCCTCTTCACTTGAAGATGTATTTGTCAAATTAAACCAAAGCTAATGCAGGCAAGCATATAGGGGGTTTTCACAAATGTGGGGGAATTTGTCCGATAGTTAACTAACCACATAATATTCTCAATCTATAATTGTCAAACGAAAATTATAGGCACGGCGTTGGATCAATTTCATCTCACAATCAAAGCCAGGTGCGTGAGGTTTGGGAGAGCTAGTTAATTTGCGAAACGCAACAGTGTCAATGTTGTGCTGTTTTGACCGAGATGACAAACTCAGTTGGTGGATGCAACAAGCTTTTAATTTCAGTTTAGTCTATTTAAAATCTAAAATAAACTATATATAATTTGGCAAAATTATATAATTTTTGTTGCCGCTTTGGAGAGTGATATAGATAGGCAACTCGAAGATTTCCAGTAAAACAATTATTAATTGAGAAAGTTGGCTTTTTTTTAAAAAGTTTTGATTTTTATAAAAAATAGACAATCTTATTAACCCCGCCGCCTCTTCGTTTGAAAAATCACTTTAGCTATTAAATTTTTTGTTGCAAAAGGAGTTTAAGATGAAAAATGGTAAAACAGGCGTATCGTCAGTAAAGACATTTCCGAACCATCCTTATACATTGTTAGAGACATTAAAACAATCCTGCTGTTATCCCTGCGATTGGTCTCAAGAGTCTTCCGAAGAGGGGACATCGGTTGGTTGTTTAATTCTGGAATTTTTTTTTACTATTATTGGTTATCCTATAGGAGCTGTAATCTATTCCATTATAAACTTGATTATGTATGCGTGTTATTATTCCAAAGTAGAAGGGCGTCCTCAATTAGAAGAGCATTTAATATCTGAAGCAGTGCGTGATTACAGAAAAAATCGTGAAAATGGCCTTGAAATTGATGATCCGCTTGATTGGGATTTTGATCTTTGTTTGATATCAGAATTATCAGGAATAGTAAATGCAAAAGAAAGGAAGATTTATATTTCGCTCGAAGGAAATTATGTAGTTCGCGATCCTTTTGGCGCAGTCCAGGAAGGCAGCCTCTTAGGCGAAGATGGATTTGATTTAGCTAAATTTGAACTCTCTAATATATCCCGAAAGTTAAAAGATCTCGAATTTAAAGAAGCTGTTTTGAAAATTACAACAAAAAGAGACCATACACCCCACAGGCCATTCCCTGCGCCCTCAAAAAATCACTGCACGATTATCATAACTGGTAACCCTGGAGTGGGTTATGATCCTAGAAGCTGGCAGGTAAAGTATACTGAGGGTGGAAAAATCAAACAATGGATGAAAGAAAAAGACGCTAACTATTTAGCTCGATTAAAGCAAGATAACCGATCCCAAGAAGCATTTCTTCAACCTCCTGAGGTAATCGTTTCCATGGATTTACCGGAAAACCCCAATCACTTTTTTGCCCCGTTTGATTCAGCAGGTCAAAGCGGAAATCAAAAGCATAAACAGGAAATAGAAATTGTCGAAGAAGTAGTAGAAATAGAGGATACGAATGAAGAACAGCAGACTAAAAGCGGGTTTGGAATAAGTGCATTTTTTCAGCCTGCTTCTGTTCACGAGCGAGTGAATGAATTATCAAATCAAACCAGAGATAGCAGTTTGTTTTATCTGCCCGATAAAAACGCTCCCGTAACTATAATGAATAGAAATTCCTTCAGCTATAGCTGAAGTGCTTAAAAAGGAGATAGAGGAAGTTAAAAAGAAATCTTTATAAAAGATTTCTTCTAATTCGCAAGGAGAATGTTCTATGTTTAAAAGGAAATCACCGCTGCCATTATTGCTGGAAGCTTATCAATTAGAAACTCTACTCGGTGCTCAATACTATTGCTTGATAAACGCCATACAGAGTTTAAAAACTAAAGAGAAAACCTCTGCGTTAAAAGAAGATTATCATCGCACTACTTTGGCTGGCTTATACCGTCTGATCCTCTCATACCCCTTGCAAGAAGGTCGTCTGAGAGAGACGTGGCAGGTACTGGCAGAGTGCTTGCCTCCTTATTGTTTTGCTGAAAATGAAAATCCATTTGCTCGCTTGAAAGCGGCTTATGAGCAGATATTAAAGGCAATGGCTGAACTCAATCGAAGCGATTGGTCCGTACGTTATACTGCTTTACATTATCTTGAAAGTATTCGTTTAGGCTACGAAAAAGCCATAGCTGATTTTAAAGTAGCTCTTGAGCATCCTGAGCGCTTACAGCCTTACCAATATCGGGCCAGTTTAGCCTTGCTTGGAGAGGGGTATTACCACCTGCCTGTTGAAATAGCGAGGAAAATTTTATGCGTTAATGAAAAAGGTATGGAAGTCAAGCACAATGAGGCGGGTTCTCATGCTGTTTGTGCAGCTGAGGGGGTACATTATAAACCCCATTTACAAGCAGATGCTCCCATTAATCCAGGAAAAGAATACGCTGTGTCAAGCCTTATGCAGTTGATTGGCGGACATGCTTTAGCAGCAGCTCCCAGTACACTGCTCAGTGTGGAACACATTCCTGTAGTGGATCCTGAAAAAAAGAGGAATATAGGGGGATTAATACAAGGAGGATTAACGGTCGAAGGGATCTGTTTTCGAGATTACCTCAAATGTCGTTTGGCTATTCAAACCTGGCAGTCACGTTTACCCGCGCGTGCGCTCATTTGCCTTTTACAAGATAACCAATCGGGATTTAAAGCAGCATTAGAGATTGCCCAAAAACATCATCCTGCTATCTTTACAGCAACGGAAAGAGAAAATCAGAGTGAAGTTTTACGCGAAGCTTTTGAAAAACTTTGCCAAGGGAAACCTGATAATGCTCAGTTAATTGATATTCAAGAATCTGCAGGACGTCCCGAAAATAACCGACGTAACGCCTTTCGAGGGCTTTTTGAAAATTACTTACGCTTCGGAGGGGAATTAATTCATTTACAAGCACTGGTGGGTATATTTTATCAGTATCCCTCATTGATGGAAAACCACTCTGTCATCGATGTTTTACAGCAATGTAAACAAGCAAAGTGTTTGTTCAAACTATTTCCCGCCACCTCAATAGCTCAAGCCCTGCAATTAGTGGGAGAACTTTTAACAGAGAAATATTTAGATCCTGAAGCCACTAGCGCTTTGTGGATAGGGTTGTTATTAAGTTTACCTTGTGATGCAAAAACCGATAATTTTATATTACAATTAGACTATGATGAGGCAAGCCACCAACTGAAGGCATGTCGTATCGTAGCTATTGATAATGATTTAAGCCTAAAAATGCCCTTTAGCCAAAATCAACACAATCAATTATGTCTGGAAACCAAAAATCTTTTAATAGCTATTCCTGAATTAACTAGCCAACCTCTGCATCCTGTCATTCGTCAAAGATTATTGGCTACGTCTGCCCATAGCCAGTTTTTCACGTGGCTTTGTATCTTAGCGCAGCGAGATAATGATTACGCAGCCTGGCAAGCACAAGGTACGGTGACACAAAGTGCCTTATCAGCGATTGATATCCCTATGCGCTTACCTGAACAAGTCTGGAGTTTTGTAAAGAGTCAATGGCATACTTTACAAGAGCTCATTCGAGCTAACCCTACGATAACGCATGGAGAGTGTTTAATCGGACTATATCCGTTGGTTGCTAAAACTTATCAGGGGCTGGAACAGATATCTCGTGTTCCTGAAGTGCTATCCATGGAAACAACCTTATACCGATTTTTTGACGAAGGCGGTTGTTGCCCGGTAGAACGATTGATACCGGATTGGCCAGAGGAAGCAGCCCGTTTACAATGTGCTAAGGCTAGTCCGTTGGTCTCGGTTACTGAACAATGTAAACGTGAACTAAGCCAAATAGACTGGTTTGCTATTCCAGTCGAAGAGCAATGGCCATTGGTTGAATCCTTATCCTTGATACCGGCTCTAACACTAAAAGACTGGCAAGGGGCAAGCTGCCAGGATATTACTCCCTGCCTCCAAACTTGGTTTCGACAAGCTGTAGTACGAGGGTCCCCGCTGGCAGCATATCGATTGTTACAGCTAGGAGCGAGTGTAAGTAAAGCCGATGAGAGTCAACAAACCGCATTGCATCATTTTTGTTTGGATTATTTATCTTATCCCAACAGCGAAGCGATTGCATTAATGGCTGAAGTGTTATTGACGCATCATACTTGTCAGCCCAATCAGTACAATGCTCGCGGATATACGCCCTTGCTGCAATGGATCAATGCTACGCCAGACCCTGCCAGCCTGACTCCTGCCCAAACGCAAAGCGCTTTTAGGGTGTTAGAGGTATTGAGTGAACATGGAGCAAACCTCGAAGCTAAAGATGTGGCAAAGCATGAAACCGCTTTAGACAAAACTATGAGAGAGGAAGGGGCCAAGATCACGTGGTTTATAGCCTTAATTGAAAGAGGTGCTGGCATCCACGCCAATGGAGCCGCGATTGTAAAATTCATTAATACCTTAAATCCGGTTCAACACCCCGGTTTACCACAGGCCTTATCTCAATTGGCCGAGCGAAACTTAAGTGCCCGCTGGGCATTAGGCCAACGGGTATGGCGTGCTAACCCCAACAAAGATGCTGAAATTATGATTCGAGGTACAGATTCCGGGGAGGTATATTTACCTAGACCTATTGAAAACAGATTGTTGACCCGTAAACATACCTTTGATACAGAAGGGGATACGACAAATTACGGCCGCCGGGTTGTCAAAGCGATTGACTACCAAACCGCCAATTGGCATGTCAAAGAACACCCCGAAATGCCCGGTATTGAAATCGCCGTGAAATTTTTTGCCAATCTTCTTTTTGGAGAACATACGCCCCCTAATGAATTATTTTCTTTCTTTGATACTAAAGGCAAACCCTATCCTGTTTTAATTTCACAAACGGTCAAGGGGGATAACCTGCAGGATGTATTGAATCAATCTCCCGCACAAGTTGCCTCTATACTGGATCAATTACATCCACAATATCTCTCTGAGCAAATCATCCTGGCTATGCTGATACACCCTGAAGATGGTAAACCGGATAATTATCAGCTTTTGCCTATGACAATAAAGCAAGGGGAAAAAGCCATAGGCGCTTATCGAATTGTTGGTATCGATAATGATCATGCCTTTGTAAAAGCGGTGGGTATTAATGAGGGCAAGCGGATTTTACAGGTAAAATGCGTCTTATTCTGTTTTGAGATGATGCGAAAACCTGTACCTTCTGCTGTGACATCTCGTTTACTGGCTTTGTCCCCTGTCCAATTCCTGTCGGAATGGTTACAACATATAATGGATTATCAAACTAACTCGCTCAAATTATTTGATAAGAAAGCGCGCCAGCACTTGTTTAAATCCACCGCTAACTCCATCAAGGTTGCTTTACGCCGCGAACGTGAGCGTTTACCCGTAGTCATAACTATTCCTTTTCGCGATAAGGCGATTACTGAGTTGTGGGATAGGTTTGTAAGCCTGCAGGAACAGCTGCGTAAGAATCCTCTTATAACTCACTTACAATTACTGAAAATCATCACGCCTGCGCTAGGTATCCGATATGAAGAAGCCTTTGAACTCTTTGAAGAACCTTTTTCAGTAGCAGCACGCTTTCATGAGATCGCTCAAACCCAATATTCAACAGCCATTGCCGGGCGTTATGCAACTCTCACCACCAGCAAGCAAGCTTTAGAAGCGATGGGCTTATCCGAGAAAGAGCAAAAAACGATATTGGATGAAGAAAAAGGAGCATGCTTTACCCCTAAAGCAGCTTTAAATCAATTGCATCGTGCTGTAGAACAAAAAGCCAAAGCGGAAGCCTTTGTTCACGCCTTGGAGCAATGTAAAAAAGATATTTTCAACGAAATATTGTCTGAAAAAGTTAAAGAAGACATTGTCAACCAAATCAACTTTGAGAAAATGTTAATTCCTGGAACCAAGAAACCGGATTTATTAAGGCAAGAGGCTATCCTAAAAATAATCTTACAAGAAAAAATTGCTTTTCAAAGCCTGGTGATTCAGCATTGTGCAGCATTAAAAGATGACTTTCTTTTGAGGTTGCTTAAAAATGCAGAGGGATTAACCAAGTTGAAACTTATTGATTGCCCACAAATTACAGATGAAATAGGCGGTTATATTGTCAAACACGTTCCGCATCTTGTAAGTTTAAGTTTGATAAGATTACCGAATATGTCAGGCTTGGGAAAAAAAATAAAGCTGGATCAATCTGTTGAGTATGAACCGCTTAATCTTCAACAATTAAAAAGAATTAACGTAAGTGAAAACATTCAATTACACAAGGTGACTATTCAATGTCCTAATCTCACTCACGCTATGGTGAGGCGAAACAAGGAGTTAACAGTCCTGGCATTATTGACTGAAAATATGAAGGCTCTAGATATAAGTTACTGTGAAAATTTTAGAGATAGAGCGTTAGAATCAACCATTAGGATTTGTAAAAGATTACCACGGCTTAATTTGCAGGGATGTAGTTTAATTCAATCTCATATGTTTCAATGGTTTAGTGAAAACAAGGCTGATTCATTCCTGGCGTGGAATTTGAAGGAGTTGCAAAAACGAGAAGCAAAACTTAAATACTGCCTAATTGAACAAAAAATTGATTTTGATGAAAGGAAGTTTGATGCGGTTGAAATAAAGATCGTTCTTTCAATGCTAGCAAAAAATAAGAATTTACGTGAGATGAATTTTTTTGTTTTAGAAAAGGAGGAGAAAGTCTCGTTAGATAAGTTGTTTTTTATTTTAAGCGAGTCCGCTTGTTTAGAGAGTATTACTGTCCCGCGCTATAAATTTAATTCAGAAACCGCGTTGCCACTCTTTAGATTGCTTATGAAAAACAAGTCTCTTAAGATATTTCAATTTGAATTAGAGAATTCAATAGAATTAACCAATAGCTTAATAGAAGCGCTGCAGTGTAATGCAAGTTTAAACAAGTTGATATTAAATGGGATTGATTATATTGATTTGCTTAAATTACGTAATAACGATGATTTAAAACATACCAAAACCATTTCCTATTCGATCTTATATAAGCACGGGCAGGAGGCTCTTGAAAAATTAGAGGAAGGGCTTCGGGTTGGCTACTTGCAGCAAGTAAATATAGCTATTGATATCTTACTTTCTGTACTAAATAAAGATAATCTCTCCAGGCATAATGATTTGTCTATTCGCAGCCGTGCTGCAGAGGCATTCGGCAAACGAAGCGATAATCTCGCTCTTCATGCCGACCATCTCAATATCCTTATCAACGCACTGCTTGCAGAGTTAAAAAACAAGGGTGAGTGGTGTGGATATATTCATGCCAGTGCAGCAGAGACCATCGGTATTCTGAGAGACATTCTAAAGGCTTATCCGCACCATTCAAGTACTTTCAGCGATGCTTTGATTTCTATAGTGAAGGAAGACTATTTGTTACAGGATAATAGACAATCCTTGATTGCACGTGCTAGCGCAATAGAATCGCTTGTGAAATTAGGCTATCCCGTAAAGACTCATTCAGAATATCTAATTTTTGTCAATGATTTGGTGTCTGCCTTACAGGCGCAGGAAATTATCGCAGCAACTTCTCTGGTAAAGCTGAGTGAGACATTAAAGGATTGTCCCGAAAATTTGAATTCCTTTATCGATGCCTTGCTATCGGGGTTAGAGAGAGAGGACTTGCAGGGTTTTTTTCACGCTACTGCAGCAGAGAGTGTTGGAATGTTAAGCGAGATACTTAAAACTTATCCAGGCTTAAATTATCTCAATGAAACACTGTTTTCTATAGTGAAGTCCAGTACTTCATTGTTTGCTCGTATCAGTGCGGCAGAAGCGCTTCTGAAGTTGGGTAGCCGAAAGATTTATCCAGAACCCTTAAAAAATCTGGTTAGGACTTTGCTCTCTGAATTGAAGACCAACGATCCGAGCAATCGTCAGAAAGCGGCGCAAGCCGTTGATAGACTGGGCGAGATTTTGAAAGTTTACCCGGAATACTTAGATACTTTTATCGAGGCTTTGTTGGCAGCGTTGGAAGATAAAATGTGGGCTGTTCGTTCCACTGCTGCAGGCAGCCTCATGAAGCTCTGCAAGATGCTTCAGGTGTATCCTGTATATCTAAATACCTGTATCCATACTCTGCTTCTGAGGCTGCAGGAAGAAGAAAATTCTCTGGCTCGCATTGCGGTAGCCAGCGCCTTGGTGAAACTAATTGAGGCGATAAAGATTTATCCTGAGTATCTATACGCTTTTGTTGATCCATTGCATTCTGCTTTGAAAGATGAAAGTTTATCTGTTCGTGTGTGTATTGCAGATGCTTTTAGCACCGTCTTGGAAAATTTAATGGCTTATCGATGTGAAAAAAACAAATTAATACTACAATCTCTATTATGCAGCCTGGAGAGTAGAATATCCGGAGGTGTTGAAAGTGTTGGCGTATCTGGGAAAGTTACCCAAGAGATTGCGAGCAGCGATGAGATAAAAGATAAAACCCAAATCCCATTATCTAATGCGCAGTTTGGGTTTTATCAATCTCAAGCGAGTACATCTTCTTCTGAAGCTGACAGACAGCAGCATATTTTGTTTGTCTGTGACGAGAAAAGCACAGTCCAGGAGAGTAATGTGGCAGTGTCCCATTTTTTTTGATTTAACGGATTGACCTTCCTCCAATAAAAGCTACTATTCAAAAATAGAAAAAATCCCGGTATGGGCTTAAGATGGCTTAACCTGAAAGAGGGTAGAGAAGGATGAAAAAAGCAAGTTTCCTGAAGAACAAATAGTTTTTGCGTTAAGACAAGGGGCTCCCGGGGAGCATGGAAGAAGTCTGCCGAAAAATAGGCATAGTACAAGCGACTTTATAACTGGCGCAAGAAATAGGGGGAGGGCTTCGAATAGCTGAATCAAGGCGGTTAAGGCAGACGATGTCTCGAAAGTACGCTTATGTATCCTAAAGTATTATTATATAGCTAGAAATATCTGAATATATCTCATTGTTTTCCTATATGGGTGAATATTCTGATCTGTAGCCCAATAAACGAACAGATAAGGGCGGTATTTTCTCAGAAATTTAAAGGATTATTGGTTTTATAGATCCAATCTTTTAATCCCTTGGTCGAAGGTTCGATTCCTTCACGGCCCATCAAAAGCCCTACAAGTTCAAACGAGTATTGATATTCCGAAAGGTTATTTTTTGTCCAAAAAATAAATTTAGAAATATTTTAGAAAAATTCTAGAAAAAACGATCCATTGCTCTAAGTCAACAGGGCTAGGAAAATTGGGGTCCTTTACAATTGTGGGGCACTTCGATCAGCCGCATAATGTCCTCAGTCCCCATCTGTAGTTGTCAAATGCTATGAAACCATAGGCGCGACGCTGAATAAATGCGCCTTTTCGGGTGGCAGGGCTCTGATTTTTTACAATGCCACAATTTCTGATTTTTCTGCAAAAAAGATAGAAAGGTTATTGACTGGGCATTTTTCACTCGATAGTCAGGTCATTGCGCTTATTTTGGTTGATTTAAATCAATTACATAAAAAATTTTTTATTAAATAATCATAATGTATTGTTATGGAAAATAGGCTAAAGAACAGCTTGGTATTATTAGATGACGAGGAGAAAGTTATTATGATGACGGAAAATCAATTGTATAGCACTATAATGGAAAAATTGGATTTCGAACCTACAATAGATCCTGCCAATATTACTATTGCTATACATGATGGAGTGGTAACCGTAGGTGGTACTGTGGGTAGTTATCCTGAAAAACGTTCAGTTGAGCGTGCCGTTAATAGCATTTATGGCGTTAAAGCCGTAGCAAATGAAGTGGAAGTTAACCTTTTAGAAAGTTACAAACGCAATGATGCAGATATTGCAAGAGCAGCAGTTGATGCCATTGAATGGCATGTAATGGCTCCTCATGACAGAATTAAAGTTAGCGTAGAAAAAGGTAGAATTACGCTTTCTGGAGAAGTAGACTGGGGATATCAAAGGAGCTATGCTGAAAAAGCTGTTAGAAATTTATTAGGTATTACAGGAGTAAATAACCACATCATAGTTAAGCCCCGCATTTCAGCAAAGAATGTAAAAGATAAAATTGTCAAGGAATTTGAACGAAATGCCGAAATTGATGCTAAAAATATTCAGATTGAAACAATAGGAAACAAAGTGCTTTTAAAAGGAAAAGTACGTTCATGGGCTGAAATTCAAGAAGCTTCCCGTGGTGCCTGGTCAGTTCCGGGGGTTACTGAAGTGGAAAATAAACTCACCATCGATTTCTGAAGAAAAATATTCATATTAAACTAATTAGCCAACGATTTGTTGGCTAATTAGTTTACGACTTTAATCCTATCAAGCTGCAGAGGCTTTCTCATCTGGAGTGGCTTCAGAGAATAGCTCTCCCAAAACTGTTTTATCTTCAACGCGACGCAGGATGTCTCCTAATGATAGGATTCCCGTTAAGGCTTGGGTTTTGTCCTTGATTAACACGCGGCGCACATTGTGCTTGCACATTTGATAGATAGCATGCCGAACGAAATCCTCTTCTTCACAAAATACTACTTCTTTAGACATGATTTCAGTAATAGGTATTTCGCTCAACTCTTTATTTTTGGCTATAGCACGGATAACAATATCTCGATCACTAACGACACCTTTAATATGTTTATTATCATTACCAACGGGTAAAATACCGCAACCCACGCTTTTCATTTTTTTAGCTGCGTCTAACACAGTCGCTTCTTCTCCCAAAAGAGCAGGGCTTCGGGTCATTACATTGGAAATTTTCATCATTAATCCTCCCTAAATAATTAATAATTTAAAATTCACAGCCTATTGAAGCACTTTCATTTATAGTGTGCCTTGACTAAAATCAAGGACTATTAAAAGTAAATCCTTTATTCTATCTCAAGGTAGCGAACGCAAGCATATGTGAACCATCACATATCGCAAGGAAGATGCTAGCGAATGTTTTTGGGTATAACTAATGGAATAGTCAAACTATTGAAGTTAGAAAACCTGATAGCTTTCATACATCATCCGTCTGAACTAAGCGGTTCAGACAGCGCGTTCGCTACCGTTTTATCAGGTAAGAAACATAGAGAGGCGATTAGCTAATGAAGAAACGGGCTATACTGGTAATGGCCAACACGATTAAAGCCAAAATTTATTTAGTTGTTGATCATCAATGTTCCCTTGTGCAAGAACTAACTCATCCTCAAAGTCGTCTGAAAACGCAGCAATTAGTCACTGATAAGCCAGGGCACTACCAAACCAGTCATAGTGCTCATGGACAATTTATTTCGCCATCCAATCCTCATGAGAAAGAACATGGTTGCTTTGCCAAAAAGGTATCTGACTTTTTAGAAAAAGAGGTAGTTAAAGAACATTATCAACAAATTATTTTATGCGCAGACCCTCATTTTTATGGTTTACTGAATCAAGCCATGTCTACGGCCATAAAAAATTTAATCGTAAAGACCATTGAAAAAAATTATATTCCACTATCCCCTGTTAAGTTAAATAAAGTGATTGAAAATATTATCCACGAACCTGTTTAAAAAATCTTGTTGATGCCGTCAGCCAATTAGGCTAACCCGTATTGATGTTCAGAAAAAAGGGCGTTTTAAGCCCATTCTTAATTTTTTACTCTTATCAATTTACAAGAACAATGATATTGAAAAAAATAACCAGATTGGGTATAATCTTTTAAGAAAGGATTAAGTTACCAGAATTTAACTATTATAATAATTGACCTTGTTTTGGTAAATCATTATGCAAACAGCTTTTCTTCAAAATGTTCATCTATTTTCGCGAGCTTCAACAATCAGCTTGCAACGACTTTCCTATGTTCTTAAACAGCATTCTTATAAAAAAGGTGCTGTTATTCTGGATCATTATCAAAGCCAGCAAACATTTTTATACGTTATACAGGGGTGGGTAAAGCTATTTAAAGAAAGTTCTGAGGGAGAAGAGATTATCCTCGATGTGCTGACTCGAAACCATTATTGTGGCGAGACTTTCCTTTTTAAATTTCAAGAGCAAGATGCTTATACGGCAAAATCTATTTCAGATCTTGAAGTTTTCACTTTACCAATGGGATTGTTAAAACAGGTGATAATCTCCGATCACAATTTGTCCCTAAATTTTTTAAAGGAAACCCTACAAAAACAAAATGAATTAAATATATCGCTTGAGCACTTATCTATTCAGAATGCAATGCAACGAATCGGCTGTTTCCTATTGCGGCTACGTACTGAGAGAGATGTTCAAAAAAATATAAGGTTAATCTTACCTTATGATAAAACCTTATTGGCATCACGCTTAGGGATGAGGCCAGAAACTTTTTCCCGTGCCTTAGCAAAACTTACAAAACAATATGGCATACAAGTTAATAATGAGTTTGTTGAAATTCCTCAGCCATTTAAGTTGATCCACTATGTTTGCCAGCACTGCTCTCAAATCTTCCCCTGCAATTTAATAGAATAAATTTATAGGATTGACGTCTGATTAAATGCGGATGCTATATAGTTTACATGTTCAAACGGTTAATGATAAATCAGATTTTCTGAAACTTAATTAAACTATCAAAGGCGGGTTTATATATTGACTTTAATCAAGGATATTTTTTGAATTATAAGGTATTTTTATTTGGTTAAATTTTTAACTTCGAAAGGGAGATTGATCATGGATTTATTAAATATCAAAAAGAATATTCCGTCTGCTCTTGTTAAACACACCCATAAACATAATCCTTTTTGGCCATTACAAAGTGCTTTGGATAAAGCAATGGGGGACTTTTATGGATGGTTTGAACCTTTTAATTTTCCCACTGAACGCTTTGAAAATCTTTCATTGATCCCGGCTGTCGATATCGTAGATGACAAAGATCAATTTAAAATTGAAGTCGAAATGCCAGGCATGAGTGAAGAAGACGTTAAGGCTTCTATTGACAGTGGCATTCTCACTATTAAAGGTGAAAAAACCACTTCTAGGCAAGACAAAGATAAAAATTACAGAATGCGGGAAATCAGCTATGGTAGTTATGAACGCAATATCTCATTGCCTGATACTGTTGATGTGGATAAAGCCAAAGCTTCTTTTAAAAAAGGTATGTTGTGGATAACACTACCTAAAAAACCCGAATGTGCTAAAAAATGCCGTACTATTGAAGTTGAAAAAGCGTAATTGCTCAATTCTAGCTTTTCTTCATAGAGTGAAGATTTTTAGCATTTATCAGAGAAAATGACGCTATGACAAACCGAGTAAAAGATAAAGTGGTCATCGTTACAGGAGGGGCTTTGGGTATCGGGCAAGCAGCTTGTTATCTGCTTGCCCAAGAAGGCGCAAAAGTGGCTGTAACAGATATTAATCCTGTTGAAGGAGAAAAAGTTAAGAAGCAAATTACCGATGAAGGCGGTATTGCTGAATTTTGGTCTATGGATACAAGCCATGAAGAAGACGTTTCTAAAGTATTTTCTGAAGTCAATAAAACCTTTGGGAAAATTGACGTATTAGTGAATAATGCTGGCATTGCAGGTGTTAATAAACCTACTGACGAAATCGACGAAGCAGAGTGGGATAAGGTTATTAACGTGAATGTTAAAGGTGTTTTCTTTTGTACAAAGCATGTTATCCCTTATATGAAGAAAAATGATAGCGGCAGTATTATTAATCTGTCTTCAATTTATGGCATCATCAGCGCGCCTGATATTCCCCCCTACCATGCTTCAAAAGGGGCAGTATGATTAATGACCAAAACTGATGCTCTTTTATATGCAAAATATAAGATTCGAGTGAATTCGATACATCCCGGCTATATTTGGACACCTCTGGTAGAAAGTTTGGCTAAAGCTGCCCCTCAGGGAATAGAAGCTTTTCGCACCTTTATTGATGGATTGCATCCTCTTGGCCATATTGGAGAGCCCAATGATATTGGATATGGAATAGTTTATCTTGCTTCTGAGGAATCTAAATTTATTACTGGCAGTGAGTTAATAATTGATGGGGGGTATACTGCTAGATAAATTTTTACGCTAAGTTTTCCTCACACACTGGGTTTATTGCTAGGATTGAGGGCAGTTTTTTGAGTGCTTATTTCCGAGTGGTGGGGTATTGCATATATAGCCTAGCACTGTAGAATTTTTTCTATTGCAAAAGTATGCTTGTATAACCTAAAGTATCGTTATGTAGTTAGAAATACGCTACTGTATCTTATTGTTTTACTATGGATGCGAATGTGGTGATCTGTAGCCCAATAAAGGGACAGGGAAAGGTGGTATTTTCTTAG